>JAGHVD010000012.1 GCA_018064475.1 Candidatus Scatonaster coprocaballi | reverse complement strand
CAATTCAACATATGCCTCAAGTGTATATTCACCGGCTGCCTCTGGAGTCAGTGTATATGTCATATCTTCTGCAAGTTCAACCTCTTCACCATTTAGACGGAACTTCACCTCATATGGTGTTTCTTCTTCTTCACAGACAACACTGAAAATTGCACTTTCTCCCAGCTCGATACTTGTTGGATCAGCTGTGATATGGATAGTTGGAAGTTCGTACAGAAGTTCCAGATCGCTCTCCGATGCGGTTGCATTGAAGATGGATCCTTGGTAGTTGAACTTATCGGCGATAATTCTTCCGTTGAAGGAAGTATCATAGGCGTTGATATTTACGCTCCCCTTCGGCGCATAAATGATTCCGTTGATTGAAATCTTCGAACCGTTAATTGTAACGTTACCGTTTCGAGAAAAGAGTACAACTCTACCCTCACCGGAAAGGGTGTCTACGTTATAGGTGATATCGCCATCTGTGATAATGACGCAATCGCCAGAGAACTGAGTTCCAGAGATATTCAGGTTTCCAGATTGTGAATAGTAACCGTTTACCACGATACTCTTGTTATCGTTGAAAGCAGATGGATCCACAGGTGTCATGCGAGAAGCCATTGCTTCGATAGACTTAGCGAAGTCTGGTGCTGTCGTTGGCTTAACACCCTCGTTTCTCTTCCCGATATTCATCTGATAACCGTTGGCATTGATTCTACCGACAGCATCCAAATTACCTAGCAGGTTCAGTTCTGAACCCTGATAATCGAAGTTGCTTCCGGTATACACGTCGCCGGTGATCGTGCTCTTCCATCCTTGGAACGAGAAACCGCTCTGACTGAAGATTGCATATGTAAACAGGTTACTCTCTTTCTCTTCTTCAGGAATATCTTCCTTGGAAATTACATGGATTTCAGGAATTTCATTTATTTTACCTTGCGTAATCATTCCAAATGTAATCTTCTCATTGGATTTGATGGCCGCATTGTAAGATTCATTCGCAACAACGATCTTATTTGGCGAAGCAACATCCAAAGGAGAAGACACCGCATTCCAGATTGAAGAAACAGTTGTCGTATCAGCATATGTGAACTCGATCTGCCAACCCTCTGTCGGCTTCGAACCCGTATTCTCAACGGTGACCTCGGACTGGGTCAATTCACCCCAGGCACTTACGGTCTTATACGTAATCTTCAGGTCATTCTCAGTGACCGAACCGGAATCTGCCTTTACTTTCCTAAATGGCAATAAACCAATTACAATAGCAAGTGTCAGCAAAACACTGGCAACACGAACATAACGGGAACGATTCGATGAATCCATTGACCCAATCCTCCTAGCACTCTTACAAAATATATAGCAATGCCAAGTTCAGAAACGAACTTACATAGATTTCTCCCCGAAATTTCCCCGCATGCAAGAATAGCACGAGATATTGATAATGTAAAGAAAAAGTTTAATTATTTTGTAAAACTAGGTATTCAATAAAGTTCAAAAGGCGTGTCAATTTTGAAGAAGCGACAAGTCCCCTACCATTGGCGTTTGAAGTTTCTCCAGTGCCGCTCTGTAAAGGGGCATTGCATAGTTGTACGTGCTGTCATCCGGGTAATTTCGGAAGCTTCCTTCATTCATCATAGATAGGAAAAGGATCACTTGGTGATTTTTTCTCAATCTAGTAGCACTTCTTCTTTCTCGTTCGTATAAATAGATGAAAACAAACGAGAGGAGAAAACAACATGATCGAATTTTTCACTGATTTGGCAAAACTGCTTGTTTGCTAATAGATTTAGAGATAATAGCCTCACAGCCCAGAAACCCCATAAGATAGATAAACACCCATCGACTTACGCCGGTGGGTGTTTCTTTGTCATAGCTTTTACTACGACAACTTATCTGCCAAGTCAGCAGACCAAATTCATAGGATGAGCGTGAATCGCTCCAATTCAAACTTTCAAGTCAGTACGTGTACTTATTCTTCTTTGAAATGGATACGAATGCAAGTACCGCGTTGATCGTAGCCCATACAGACCACACGATCAGATCGGAATATACACCATGAGCTGCAAAGCCGATCACAGCTGCTAAACCAAACAGAACGATCAACGCGACGTCGCAACCTTTCTTCATGGAGTTTCTTGTTGCGATGGATACGATAGCCGCCGCCAACAGAAGCAAACCGAAGAACAATCCCGCAGCACCTCCTGTGCCACCCTCATTCTCCACTGCATCTACAACTCCAGCCGCACAGGACTGCAACATTACAACCAGAAAAAGAATTAAAGATAAAATGCCTGATACTAATTTCCAAACTCTCATATGTACCTCCAGTCTTCTTACGAGTACGATTGATGTCTTCTTGTGAACGATCAAGGGAACCCTAGCGTTCTTCACCTCCTCGCATCTCCCTTGATTACTGCGTCTTGGTTAACTTCATGGTTATATAGTATCAGGCCTGCCATCCCATTAATGTCGCACTAAAGAAAACGGCGTCCACCAAAGGTGAACACCGTTCTCATGAACAATCTGTGATATCGATGTTTTCTTAACTCAACGCTTACTTCCCTGCCTCTAGGGCCTGCTCCGCTTCTTGTGTCGTCTGAGGTCCAAAGTCAGTGCGCTCGATTCTTCTCCACAACATCAGTATGACGACGCCCAAGGAAAGTACGTCGGCAACCGGTTGTGCCCAGATCAGTCCGTCTACGCCAATGATGGCCTGCATGATGAAGACAGCTGGGATGAAGATGATGCCTTGACGGAATACCGAAGCCAATAGTGCCGGTACCGCCGCGCCAATGGCCTGTAATGTATTCTGGCATATGGCAAAAGCACCGATCAGCCAGGCGGTACTCATGAGGATGCGGGTAAAGTGTACGCCGGCATCCAGCGCCGTCAAATCTGTGAGGAAGATCTTCACGATTGGCTTGGCAAATACGAAGCAAAGCACGGCAATAATAGTACAGAAAACCAGGCCAAAGATGGCAGAGAATCGGATACCTTCGACCAGTCTTTTCTTCTTCTTTGCACCGAAGCAGTAACCGAGAAATGGCTGGACACCACTTCCGATGCCGATTCCGATGAGTGTAACGATCATGATGACCTTGGCCGTGACACCATATCCTGCAACCAGCATATCCCCGTCATCATAGTTGGATAGCTGTGAATTGACGACGATGGAAGAGACGCTGACCAGGAGATTTGCAAGCGAAGCTGAAAGTCCCACGGACAATACGCCTGACAGTATTTTGTTCTTCATCTTAAAATGCTTAGGATGAATACTCAGAGATGATTTCCCGTTTACGAAGTAGAGGATGTAATAACCCGCAGCCACGGCATTTCCGATCACCGTTGCGACGGCGGCGCCAACAACACCCCATTTGAATCCGAGAATGAAGATTGGGTCTAGGATGAGGTTCAGAAGGTTACCGATCAACGTACCGGTCATAGCCTTCATGGCTTCTCCTTCTGTTCGGACGATGGATGAGAAGCAGTTGGAAATCATGGAGAATACGCCACATCCGATTGCGATGCGAAGGTAGTCTTTTGTCAGGCCGACGCTCTCCTCACTTGCACCGAGCATCTTGGTAACATCACCAAGGAAGATCCACAGGACCGCCATCATGATGCCGCCGACCACGACACACGCCCACATGCAGAATGAACTCGCATTCTTTGCACGTTCCTTATTCCCTTCGCCCAATGCACGCGAAATAACTGAAGTACCACCCACGCCAAACAGCGTACCCAGTGACATGAAGATCATGAATAGCGGCGTGGCAAAAGAAACCGCCGTGACTTGTAAGTCTTCATGTGTCAGGCCAAGGAAGAAGGTATCTGCAAGGTTATATACCATGACCATCATCATGGCAATCAATGCAGGAATGCTGTTAGAAATTACGACCTTCGAAACGGAGTCGTTCTGGAATGACCGGATCGCTGAGTCTTTCATTTTGTGATTCATGCCGTTCTACCTCCTCGATTAGGCGTAAGTGTCTCGGCCGCAACGAGCAGTCGGTTACAATAGTTCTCAAATTGTTTCTGTTCCTCTTCGGTCAAGCAATTCATGATCTGTGAGAGCCAGGAATTATGAATATCGACGAGTTGGGCGATCCTCTCCTTGCCGCTTGAGGTAAGCGACAGACGCTTCACACGCTTGTCGATCGCATCCTGCGTGCGTACCACACACTCCTTCTTCTCTAACGAAGCAAGCGCTTTGCCCACCGTCGTCTTATCCATCTTCAACGCCACTGAAACATCGTCCTGCGAACAATTCTGATGGGAATAGATAAATGAGCAGATCATGCACTCTGTGTCGGACAGATCTTGAAGTCGAATCTTGTCATGACTGAATTCCTTGCTGCAACGAAATAGCAGATTAAACGTCTGATAGTTCATCGTACGTCCTCCAAATTAGTAGAAAGTTCTACTAATATATCACACTTGTTGTAAAATGAGAACCTCTGAATAATTACAGGCATATAAAAACGGTGTCCACCAAAGGTGAACACCGTTCTCATGAACAATCTGTGATAAAGAAATTACTTCTTACCCTTCTTAGCAGGCTTTGTATTAACCTTATCCTTCAGAGCCTTACCAGCCTTGAACTTAGGAGCTGTGCAAGCTGCAATCTTGGTCTCAGCGCCAGTCTGCGGGTTACGACCCTTTCTTGCTGCACGCTTTGTTGTCTCGAAAGTACCGAAACCTACGAGCTGAACCTTACCGCCCTTCTGAAGTTCTTCACCAACTGTCTCGATGAAAGCCTTCAATGCAGCATCTGCAGCAACCTTTGTGGTACCAGCTTTTGCAGCCATAGCATCAACTAATTCTGATCTGTTCATAATAAAATCCCTCCCCTATGGATGAGTTATCTCGGTGTTTCTTCACCGACTTTTAAAGACATTATATTGTTAATATTCACAAATGGCAAGGAATCTAAGCCATCTTACCGCTATAAAATTAAAAAAGATTGTAAATTTATCGTTCATCAATACCGAAACTGGCGAAGTAATCTATGATTCCAACTCACAGGAATTTGCAGGAAACGGCAACTGACCCTTGTCCGATCACAACTTCCAGTACTTCTCCACCATACTCAACATCTCTTCCGGTGAGTGCATATTGTATCGGGAGAAGCTCTGAAATCCGTAGTCTTCTGCTTTCTCATAGAAAGCATTGACTGCGGCAAGCCTTCGCATTTCTATTCTGCGAGTCTTCTCTGATTCAGATACACCCTCTTCGTTCAAGATGGCTTCCACCATGACGCTGTGATCAAAGCGTTCGAAGAAAACCCGCTCGCAAGTTGCCCGATCGACTGTGAGATATATGATCTGCTCTGGCGGAACGACTTTCTTCAAGTAATTCATATCCACCATTCCTTCAAAGAGAACATACTGATGTTCATCCGAGAGCTTACCTAGATCCTCCAGGATCATGGGCGTCTGCTCCGCGATCACACCTTTCTCCCATGCGATCATCTCCTCAAGTGGCCAATTCCAGAAATCCGACGTATCCATGGTCATATACTTATGCTGATTTGCCTCAGCGCGTTGATAGTAGATGAATCGTCTGTCATCGCCACTTACGTAGTACATACCATATTTCTCAGCAAGCATTTTGCCGACAGTTGTTTTACCTGAGCAAGGACATCCTAGCAGAAAATACACATTCTTGTTCATTTACTTCTCCTACTGCTTCTCACTTGGGAAGACGCATCACATGCGGATCACAAGCGTGTTCGTGTTGAAAATGTTGATATATCGTATATCTTTGGCCAGTGCGAAGACCATGCGGATCCATACACCTGCATCGATATCATCTTCGGCCAAACTGTCGTAGCGCTCTCTGATATTGAAGTATGGGCAATCATCGCGAAGTCTGAGTACTACGCCGTCCGGGTCGATCATGACGCGAATATCGCAGTGGTGTTTCTTGTCATCTGCGGTAAAACCATTCAGAATGATATTGGTGGATAGTTCCTCCATGCAACGTGCGGAGAAGAAGCTCTGGCGTTTGTCTACTTGATGTGCGATGCAGAAAGATTCGATTTGTTCGGACACTGCTACAGCCTCTTCTACCGTAGAAATACTGACTGAGAATGAATTCTCACTGTTATATCCGAATCCATCCGGAATCATCAGGATTGCGCTCCAGAAATCCTGTTTGTGGTTACGAACGAGAATGAAGACAACATATCCGATCAGCACAAGGGCTTCACTTACCGGTATCGCTGCAAAAAGGCCGTTGATGCCGAACAGATTTCCCAGGACCATGGTAGATACTGTCAACGAAGCCATGCGCTGAAGCAGCGTCATGATGTGTACAGGCATCATCTTTCGCGCGCCATGCAAATACTTGATCAAGATGGTATTGCAACCGTTCATGAGAAGGAACAACGCGAGGCAACGGACCGCGCGTCTGGCATAGATCCATTCCAACGTTCCATGTGTGAAATACAAGCTGGACACGCCTCCGGCCAGGGCAAACAGTAATACCATCATCACAGTATTCAGGATAAGATGCAATCGAAGTGCGATCTTCACGGTCTGCTTTAGTGATGTCTCGTCTTTCTCACTATATAGAATCTGCGTCATCAATCCGACACTTTCGGCTATGCCATGACCGATAATGACGCAGAAGCCCATTACGCCAGCCTTCACAGACATTGCGGACATCGCGAGGCTTCCGCCGATCGCAATGATCGTACGGTTGATGAGTAATGGGGCCAGAATCTTACAGACCTGTTGGGTGATCATTGGAAGTCCGATATTCATCGTCTTCGGAAGCAGTTTCATGAGCGGACGCTGGCTGAACGGCTTGAACACAGAACGTTTGCGTACAAAGTTCAGCATCAGAATAACCGCCGATACATTAAACGAAAGACCTGTTGCGAATCCAACGCCATACACGCCTGCATCAAGCACAAATACGGCAAGGATATCGCCTACGACATTAACGATGCTCTGGACGATCGTGGCAATGGCGACATTCTTCTTATTGCCGTCCAACGTAACCAGCGGCGAAAGCACGAAGAACAGCATATACCCGGGAATACCTGTAAACCATCCACGTAAGTATTGGAACAGGTTGTGATAGAGATCCGGATCATCTTCTGCACCGAACAGAAGGCAAAGCTTACCCGTAAAGAGAAATCCGAGGAACACCAAGACGACTGTAACGGATAGCGTCACGACCATGCCGGCCGAGAAAATACCATTTACCCGCTCCTTATCGCCGGAACCCATCGCTTGTGCGCATAAAGACTGAAGGCCAGCAGCAAGTACACCTGTAAACAACGAGACAAACTTAAAAGACGGATCGGCAAGACCGATTGCAGCCAGTGCAGTCGATCCTAATCCACGGGAAACGACCATACCATCCACGATCATCGTCAGGGAATCTGCGAAATTGATGACGATGAAGGTGATTGCATAACTGATTAGAATTTTTCGAATAAGCCGATCATTCTGCTTCTGCATGATTTGTGTCCGATATACCTTCCGTTTTCTCCTATTAGTCCATCTTCTCGATCTTCATAATGCGGTCATATCCGACACTCTCAAATATCTCCCACATGAGATCGTTACAATGACGGATCACCATATCGCCTCCGGAAGCCATCATCCTACGCTGACAAGCCAGAAACAGTCGTAAACCGGCAGAAGAGATATACGGCACGCGGCTCACATCGAATATCAACATCTGGATTCCATCCAGATTGGCCACTTTCTCAGCAAGAGAAGGTGTGGTAATGGTATTGATCTCGCCATCTACCACTACTGTCATGGTATTCTCATTTACACTTGTCGTTACATTCATCTCAAGAACGTCCTCCTTCTGTATTCTTGAAGCATACCGTATCCAGCTCACTTTGTACATTTACATAAAGTACTACCAACGATAATGTATATCCAGTATACTCCACCGCTATGAATTTATCACAAATAAGTATCACGGAAGAGATCAGCGCGAACACCCAGAAATACTTAAATGCCGTCCGTGCTCTACCCTTCTCCATCTCTTTCGAAGCAACCCATACAGTCATTGCAACCAGCATAGCCGGAATGATATAGGCCAGCCAGAAAGTCGGTGCGCTCTGGTATGCGCCTTGCTCATTGATCGTGAAGATGAATCCCAGCCGCATATTCAGAAGTATCGCAACAGAGTCCGCCGCAATCAAGATCAATGCAAGATACTTGATTTTCCTTAGTTTGGGCTTATTCTTCGCTTCGATGATCACAAATTCATATGCAAGAATGACGCCTGAAGCAAACAAGGACATCATATAGAATGACGTGTTGATCAACATATTCGTGTGCGGGCGATCTTGTAAGTTCAGTGAATTGGTGAAGAACTCAGTCAGCGAGAGAAGTCCGCACAAGAATACCATGAGTTCGAACAGCACGGTCTGACGAGGATAATGGTCGTGATCGCTGAGCGAGGAGAAAAGCATCAGAATGCAAAGTGCGATTGAGCCGAATGTCATGCTCAGGGAGACCATACGGATCGGCGATAACTCCGACAGATGCAGATCCAGCATGAGATCGATTGCCTTCGGAACAATGGCCAATTCAATCAGAAGGAAGAGGATTCCTATCGTTTTACTGGTACGCTTATTCATACATCCTCCTCCCCTCTATACTCCACCATAAGCATCGTTAAGTCATCGAATTGCATGCAACCATGGGCAAAATCATCCACCGTTTTCTCCATGCCGGAGATTGTTTCAGATACAGAGGCAGAGCCGGTTCTATCCAAATATTCCTTGATACGTTCTTTACCAAAGAAATTCCGATTTGCATCTCGAGCTTCATCTAGTCCATCCGTATAGAGGAACAGACGATCACCAGGCTGAAGATCCGTCTCCGCCTGTTCGTATACATAGTTCGGCATGCCCGCTAGAATCAGATTGTGTGAAGATTCCAAAGGCTGATAATCCTGCGTCTTCGATCTTCCCAGGAACGGGAAAGGGTGGCCGGCCGCCACATATTGCAAATGTCCGGTCTTTAAGTTCAGTTCACCGATCCATGCCGTCACGAATAGACCGAATTTGTTATTCTCAAGCAAACGATTGTTGACATGCTCCATCACGTCTTTCGGCGAAGCTCCAAGCATCATATTCTCTTTGATGCACATCTTGGCAGTAGACATGAATAATGCTGCCGGAACGCCCTTATCTGAGACGTCTGCAATGACTATACCCAGAAGATCGTCATTGATCATGAAGAAATCATAGAGATCGCCGCCCACTTCTTTGGCCGCCTTCATAAAGCCGTGGACCTCACAGGACTTTGGCAGACGCTTCGCACAAGCTTCATCAGGAAGCATTTCCGCCTGAATCGTACGGGCCAGTTCAAGTTCACTACGGATCCGTTCTCGTTCTTGCAAGGAATCCTTCATCTCGTTGATGACGTCCGCCATCTCACTTAATTCATCACCACCGCTGATTCGGAGTGGTTGCTCCGGGAACTGACCTTTACCGATATCCGTCAGATATTTCTCCGTCCGGCGAATCGAGCGATTCCATCTGGCGACGAATAGAAGGATTGCAAAAAACGTATATAGGATCATGACCACGATGGCCAGTGATGCATTCAATACGGATTTTCTCGCATTATCCGTTACTTCCTCGATAGAACGACCTGCAACGACCGCACCGACTCTACTTCCTGCTTCATCACTGATCACACGATAGTAGCAATAATAAAGCCGTCCCTCTACATAGGATTCTCCCGAGTAGACTTCGTTCGCTATGAGTTGATCGGAGATATCCTGTTCGAGAAAAGTTCCGACAATCGAATTGCCCTCCGCGCTTCTTGTACTGCCGGCCACTCGAAGGAAGGGCGTGCGGCACTCTCCCGCCTTCTCGATCTCAGACAGTAGATTCTCCTCCGCATACGAAGAATCGATAAAACTATATACGAAAGAATCCGTCTTCTGTTGGGTCAGAACGAATGGGGCGATATTGGCAAGTGCTTCACTTCCGTTACCGATTACCGTGTCACCCTTATAGAGTACGTGATTCGAAATATGCCAATCGCCCTCTCCAAGCTTCTCTTCCAGTACGGAGAGACTCAATTGCAACTGAACCTCAGTCTGATTCTCGGTCGTTGTCTTGGCTTGATCATTCTGAATCGAAATGGTGAAGAAAACGAGTAGGCCACCAAACAGAAGAAAGACGAACAGAAATTTGGCGAAGATAGAATGCAATGCGATATTAGCCAATTTCCGTCCCTGCATAGTATGCTCACTCCTGAATAGAAATAATGTCAAACACGTTCCCGTACAGTTGATTATATTTTCTATTCTAACATATCTGGGACGGAGTTGGCACTTAGGCGCTGATTCCGATTACCTTCGCGATATCAGTAGGATTCTTCGAAGTAGTAAGAATGAGGAATCTTCCGGTTGCATCTACATATACATATTGATCCGGTTGGGGTTGGTTGAATGTACCGCCATCGGCTTGTTGTAATGTTGAATGATACACAAGATAACCGTCTTGTGAGAGTTCAAATCCACAATCGTCCCATCTACTCTCCTGCTCTTCTAACCATGTATCGATTTCATCATATAAGATAATTCTATATGTCTCGTCGTGATAGGTTCCGCGAAGGCAATATTCGCCACCATCCGATTCTACATGTTCCAGACAGTTCGTTGCATAGACGTACATCTCATATTCTGTGGCTAGTTTTAAATCTGATACGTGGTATTTCTGAAGTTCAGTATAACTGGCCACATATTCTTCAATGAGGGATTGTACACCGGAGCTATCGAGTATATTCTCAGGATCATACAATGTCATATACGTGATTGGCATATTGGAGATCACATCTTCTAGTGTTACACCATCCTGAAGCACGCTTTCATCAATCTCGTAGTGCTGACGAATGTAGGAATCATCGATTCGAAGAATGGATTGTGAGTTAGACAGAGGCATATATCCCTCTGTAACTTCATTTGTCAGCGAAATTATCTCTTCCCAGTTTTCCGGGAAATCGAAGTAACCTTTTCGCTCTACTTGTTTCTCAATTCCGTCTCGTACATAAGTTATGCGGATGATAAACGACTGCTGTTCATCACTCTCGCTAGCATTCTTTAGACTGTATACCTCTTGAACCAAGGCCCTAGCTGCATCACTGGACAATCCATTCTTAAGAAGCGTACGCTCTTCATCCGTATCGATCAGCAAACAATTTTCGTGGCCATCATTTTCTGCAAAGGAAACAAAGTACAAATACTTAATGCAAAAATCTGTCGGCTCTTGCTCATCTATTTCATTGTCCGCACTAGAAGTCGGGGTAATAGACGTGCTAACTTCTGTCGGCACTTACTCCTCGATCTCCTTGTCCGCACTAGAAGCCGAGATAAGAGATGTGCTACTTTCCTGCTCTTTTACTTTGTTCGCACATCCAAACAAAGTAAAGAATGCACACATACAGCACAACGCAATACTAAAGAATTTCACTTTACGTCCCATACATATCCTCCTATGACATCCGCATGTTCCATGAAGAAACGCTATTTCACTTGCCTTCTTACACTGCGGATAACCGTCTTCACTTATATTGACGACGTCCTCAGGAAAATATGACACTGTTTCTCGAAAATTCTATGCGCTTAATCGCGATATTGACTTTTACAGTGTGGGCAATACTTTCCCCCTGAATTACCAAGAAGCGCGCCACAGAATGGGCAGCGAACTCCGCCCTTGATAAAACCGAAGTATACAAACGACAGTACCCAAAGTCCTAAACCGAGCCAAGGCAACCAATTCAAACCATTCTTAAGACCAACATAAAGGGTCAAAGGGAGAATCACCAGAATACCGACAGCAATCGAGAGAAGTGAAAGACGGAAATACTTTTTCCATGTCTTACGAATGATCGCGTCTTGAGCTTCTATTTCAGAGGCTTCTTTGCGAAAGGAAGCGAGGGCCTCTTCCGGAATATCTGTACCGCAATACGGGCACTTCAGTAATGGATTCGTGATAAACTTCTTACAATTCTCGCATCTCATAGTAAACCTCCACTAGAATAGTCTTTCTACCATATATTAACTATATAATTGAAGCCTATATTCTTCAAGTATTGTTATCGCCTATGGTACAATGTGAATATACAACTTCGGAGGGCTGATTCATGAAGGCGGTAGTTTTCGATATGTTTGAGACCTTGGTGTCGCTCTATACATGCGATACCTACCAAGGGGCAGAGATTGCGGCGGACCTTGGAATTCCCGAGAATACTTTCCGATCTTTGTGGAATCCGTCGGAAGACGCTCGTGCACGAGGTGAAATGACGTTCGAAGAGATCATTACAAAAATCATGCATACATTCACCCATTTCGACGAAGCATTTCTGAATCAGATTTCGAAACGAAGACGCGATACACTCGTCAATGTATTCCATTCATACCGTCCCGACATTATCGACATGCTTCAGGCTCTGAAGGAACGTGGGATCAAGATTGCACTGATCACCAACTGTTACTTCGAGGAACGCGATGCAATCATTCATAGTGAGTTGTTCAAATACTTTGACGTCGCGCTCATGTCATGTGAAGTAGGAATCATTAAGCCAGATAGAGCGATATTCGACAGGTGTCTTCAGGAACTCGAACTCAATGCTGCTGAATGTCTGTATGTTGGTGATGGCGGAAGTCATGAACTTGAAGCTGCTTCGGCCATTGGCATGACTGCTTGTCAGGCAACCTGGTATCTCAAAGGTGATACACGTCATCCGATTCGTAGATTTTCAGAATACCTTGAAGCTGTGAGACCGATGGATGTTCTTCACTTCATTTGATATAGCTTCCCGTCCCATTGGAGAGTGCAATCAGCCAATCTACTTCAGATAGTCCTTCACAATCGGTTCGAAACTTCCGAAATACTGAACGGCTTGGATTCCCGCCATCTTCGCGCCTTCCACGTTTTCTAGGCGGTCATCGATGAAGAGGCATTCCTCACCTTTCAGATTGTACTTCGAAAGGAAAGTCTGGTAGATCTCAAGATCCGGCTTGAGCATCAGATAGTCGGAAGAGACGAATACCCCGTCGAAGAAATCAAGTGGAAGAAGTCTTGGGAAGTAGGAATAGAAGGCGTCGCTGGCATTCGACAGAATATAGATACCATAACCGTGTGCACGTACATATTCGCAGAATTCTTTCGCACCTGGAAGCGGTTTCATGCAGACATCCCAGTGCATGGCGCAGTTTCGAAGTACTTCGTGATATGCTTCAGGCACTCTTTTCTTGACAAGATCATATCTGTCCGCATCTTTGATCACGCCTTTATCACCTAGGCTCCATTCTGGTCCTTCGAAGAGTTCTCTTTGTATGATCGCTTTCTCTTCCAAAGACGAGCAGAACGTATTCATGACAAACTCCGGATTGAAGTCAAAAAGCACATTTCCCATATCGAGAACGATGTTCTTTATCTTGTTATTCATCCTATCACCTATTTTCAACACCGGTTTCCCAGCAGTTCTTTCGTATATGTGTCAAGCCTAAGCTGTGCAAATGCTGTCCTTACTATATCATAACTCAGACGGGGTTGTTGATGAGTTCTTCTTCTGATTCTTGGGTCTCGGCTATCGCAGTTACTTTCGGTTCATCGGAGCAAGTGACTCCTGCGCCTTGATTCGGATGGATCGCTGACCAGCCGAAATCCAGTAGGAACAGGATCGATAGTGTAAGACAGATCGGCTTACGTGCCCGTAAGGTAAGGTGTCGATAGAGATTGTCCAACATCGGGGCGCAGACATAGGTGAACGCAAGTCCGGCCATGCCAAACACCAGAAGTCCCTCCAGACAGATCCTTCCGTTCAGATTGAGGAAGAATCCAGTATAGTCCCACCATTTCGTCTGAAAGAGCACTTCCAATATCCATGAAGTGAAATACTCGAGTGTACCACATGCGGCTACTGTGACGAGGAACATCAGAAGTGGTTTTCTTCGGAAAGGCTTCAGAAGCACAATGATGATCAGTCCACCTACTCCATAGATCGGAAGCCAAGGTCCTGTCATGGTACCACGATTCGCAAGTACACCACTATTGAGAAGCGTATAGAACACTTCCCATGCCCAGCCTACGAAAGCGAAGGAGAAGAAGAACATCACCAGGGTCGTAAACTTGTACTTGCGGTCGTAATCGACCATCACCCAGCTTCTTCTCGTAACCGGCTCCATCTGATAATCACTGTCCGGATAAGCCGTCTCCGTCACGGTTGAAGTGGCCAGCGCCGTATCCTTAAGATACTTCGCTTTCACTTCTGCGCTGGTCTTATTCTCGCGGAGCGTCATGTAGATCTCCGCACAAGCACACTCTTTGAATGGGTTCACAAAGAACACATTCAGGAAGTTAAAGGTAAAGGAAGAAATCACATAGCCAATAAAGCAGATCACATCTAATCCAAAGAGTCCTCTCTTCTCTCCCATCGTCATCTCTTTAGAAATACGGAAGGCATCCCGCCACTCGATTTCTGGATTCTCAGCAAGGATATAGGGAATCATGGAATACTCATAACGCTTCACGAAGCCGCCGATAATGGTGAGATCCCAGAGGAACTGACGGACATACCGAATAAACATGACCTTCGCCACTTTACGTGTTTTACCGAACTTATACGCGAAGAGGAGTCGGTCTGCTTTCGTCTCTGAATAACGTCGATGCTCCAAGAAGTATCGGCACTGTCCAACGACCAGTACGTTACGCACGAACGTGTTGAACACGAGAAGCAAAGCAGCAAAACAGAAAATAACGATAGACCTCGATATGCTTTCCTTAAATACTAAGGTATTTACGCCATTCAGAATTCCAAATCCTACAGACCCTGAGGAAGTGATCTCATTGACGAATACAGACACCACGCCGTGGGTATACTTCTCCGTCGTCGTATTGGCAAGTCTAGTATCGACCTGAAGTAAATCCGTCTCATTCAGGAGGTTCTCAATGACTTCCGCATTCGACTTTCCCGTTGCGCGGTCATATACCGCTTGAATCTGGGCATCTTCCACACTGGTATCTGAACCAATCACAGCATTCTTCGTAGAGAAAGAGTATCCGCCGACAACGACTGCTACGATAAACACGATCAACACATTCATGAAGTACTTCTTCCGAAGTGCCTGCCATGAATCTTGAACCATATTCTTCCACTCAATTTGAATGAACGATTTGTTCTTACTCATGCTTTACGCGTAATCCTTTCTCATTTTGTTAATACATGAAATTGCGTGGATCACACAATGTTTGTCATCTCTGTAAATCAAACATATCCACAATTCGACATTATATCACGCAAACCGTCTCGCGTGTCATGTAGAAATGCACGATTCAAGGCGAATCTATGCAATGGGGTAAATTTCGAGAAAAATCTTGTAGCACTTCTTCTTTCTCGTTCGTATAAAAAGATGAAAACAAACTGAAAGGAGTTCAGAAATATGGTCACAGCTATTGGTGTAACGCTTATAAGTGTGTATGTTATTGGTAATATTGCCGGCATGATTTACATTTTCGCTTAACGAAAGCAATACAGGTATAAAACTTACAATTCTAAGTTCAAAATAAAACTTCACATAAGTTCTCAGAATGGGTTGTCTCACAAGTGATTTGTTCACAAGGAGGCACCCATTTTGAATTTTCGAGCAAAATCCCCCGCAAAAAATAAGGAACTGTCTCACATATAACTTTGAGACAGTTCCCTTTGCAATTCATAATCACCGGCGCTCATCCCTCAGCCGGCTTACCTTTAACCTACCGAAGCGATTTTGTCGATATACTTCTGGATAAAGCTCTGCATCTTCTCGGCTTGTTTCATCGATGCGAAAACAAGTGCCTTATTGATCGTGTTGCCCTCTGCATCTTTGAGTGCTAGATAATAGTATCTATTTCCGGTCTTTGTCCATGTGAGCTCCATACCTTTGACTTGCTTGATGTCATAGCTCTGCGGACCTGACGCAGACACATAGAACAGTACATAGTTCACATCAATATAGCTGTTGTGGCCATTGAACTTCGGTGTCTTGACCGGCACCTCTTCCAAGACCTCTCCGGTCATCGCCTTCAATTCATTAACTTTCGCGTTCTTCTTCTTGCGTACCGGAATGGTGCACACAAAGATCAGAACAAAAATACCCAGAATGACTAATAAAGCTGGCATAATAACAATCCTCCTTCACGTCTTCAAACCTTGTTCCCGTTCGAAGCTACCTAGGATTAAGTATAAAAAGCGCAAGATTTCTTGTATAGCATAAATTCGTGGCGCATATCATTTTCATTGGCAAAAATCAGCACTTCTCACCCGACGCGCGTGTTTTCGTCGTTGAAAGGTTTGACATCAAAGAAGAAGGATTATATGATTTTTCCTTGGAATACGGAAAATAGTCACTAACAAATGAAGGGATGGATAACAAATATGACCTACGATCGTTCCTATTTTAAGATGAAGAAGACATGGATTGCGCCGCTGATCGTAATGATCTTGACCGCAGCAGCAGGAGCCGTCGTCTTGCTCACTCGCTATGAGGTGATCAGTTTTCCAGCATTAAGTGACAGTATGAGACCTGATCTACTTACCGGTCTGGGCGTTGTATCTTGTATGGTCGCAATCATCGCACTTCTTTACATGATCAGCTCCTTGCATGGCAACAGTAAATATGCGAAAGATATCGAGCGGATCGGTCAAGAAGAATTGCTCGATCAGATGAACAATCACTGCGTGTATAAGGCCGGCAAAGAGTCTCATCCGACAGCCTTCGTGACCGAGAAATATCTCATCAAATCGCAGATCAACATCACCGAGATTGCTAAGATCTCTTGGATCTATCGCGTAAGTACGAACAACCGTGTCACCGCTCGCGTGAAGTTGATTGACAACAAAGATGATCACCTCGGCGTCTCCGCATACGACAATTCGTACAAACCGATGGTTGAAGCGCTCAAAAGCGTGAACCCGAATATTATCGAAGGCTACGCCAACAGAGCCGAGCATATGAAACGAGTGGCTGAATACAAGAACCAGAAGCAATCCTACAAGTCTCTGGTATATCTACAATTGGGAAAAGCACTGCACCCGAGGAATGGGCCGAACTTTCCTTCGCGTTTCTTCAGTAAGTTCTCACACTTCGGGCATCTCGGTATCTTGGACAATTCCTGTCCCAGCGCTTCGTATACATGTTGGTTCATCTTGCAGTCTGCAAGTGCCCGATGGGCGCCGGATGAAGAGAAACCGAAGTATTCTGCCAAGAAGCCTAGTTGATGGCATGTCAGATCAGGAAGGATCACTTTCGACAGTTGGTAGGTGTCAATATAGTCGTTGCCGATCGTCTGACCCCAGAAGTTCAGTGCATCTCGGCAGATGAATTTCATGTCGAAAGCATGAATATTGTGTCCCACCAGCACCATATCTCCTGCAAAATCTAGGAATTCCCGTAGCGCCACTTGAAAGATGGGTGCATCGATCACCATGTCATCGGTGATTCCGTTAACGTAGCTCGCCTGCTCGGGAATCGGACGTTCCGGATTCACCAGCGTGCTGAATTCATCCACAATTTGCCCATTTATCACCTTGACCGCCGAGATTTCAACCACCGCATCCGACTTCGCCGAACACCCCGTTGTCTCAAGATCAAAGACTACATAGTCCGCAATATAGCAATCCAGTTTCTTACCAGGCTGAGAAGCTAACATGAACACCCACTCCTACTTTCAGACATTACTTATCCAATCTTTGTGTTTCATCCTCCGCCCATTCACATTCACTCACGGGTTCGTCCGCACGTGCATTGCTGGATATAGTTCGGATGAATACGACCACAAGTACATTTCCACTCTAAAGAAGGGCTGAACGAGTAATCCGTTGTCTCCTCCTGGTCGGATGACGGCAAGTCAGCACTGGATGAAATCTCTTCAGCGGGTAAAGAATCGATTTGCTTCTTCTCGCAAAGATCCATAGTATGCACGTCTTCCGAAGGAACAACTTCCTCCATTTGCGCTTTAACTTGTACTTCTTTCTTCTCTTTTGGAACCACGTCCGTATCCACAACTTTGTGTTCGACCGGTTCTGTCTCCGGCACTAATTTCGACGTCTTCAGAATATAGACGATCAAGCAAACAAGAAGTGCCGCCAGAACAATATTGATTAGAATGAGCTTGACCATGTTCTTTCCCGTTCCTTTCCCAGAATCTTCGCTTGATGTCCATCACTTGTCATCTGCATATAATGCCTCGAAAACCAATTCGCAACTACTATACCAACCGTTATAGTCTTTCAGTTCAATGATCATGCAGGGCGCACTAGCTTTGAAACGGTCGTGGTGAAACTGATCCACAGTGATCTTCTCATTACCTGCTTCTGTCTCCACTTCAATATGCGCTGAATACGAGTTCCTCGAATGGTGTGATTCACGGCCAATCATTTTCCCGCGCTTATACGTATACTTACCTTCTCGAACCAGTCTCAATGCTTCCTTACAATCATGACAGATCTCTCTTCGCCAACACAGCATCAAGCCGCAGAATACTATGTCGATAAGAAGGCCGATTGCCAGCACTTTCAGTATCAATTGGATAACTAATGAATCACGACGTTTTAGTTCTTCATTGAACAGGCGATTTGCCTCTTCTTTCGCAGTCAGGTACATCTCTGTCTTCTCTAGTCCGTTATGATAGTGGACGCGCGAATTTCCATTACCAAAACTGTATTTTTCAAATTGAAGAGACGTATAGTCGAAGTCTTGCGGTGTCGCGACTTGCACATACTCTCTCTTATTTGAGGATAGTTCGCCGACAACAATAACGATTTGATCGCTATCGACTATCGGACTTCCATCATCGAAAAGTCTGCTCATAATCGTATATTCGTAATCTTCGAACTTTGGTCTTTGACCAGAGTAACCGCGAATGCTATCACTCTTAAATAACAAGTAGCCTCCTGCGATAATCAGATAAATGAAGAAAAGGGTTACTCCCCCAATGATAAAATGCATGACAAAGTCAGAGAATCTATTCTCACAGATTCGAATATAACTTTTCTCGATCATCTCCCGCTCCCGCGGTGAAACATCCGAATTTGCTCGTTCCATCATCTACTCCTCACTTCAACGCAAAACTTAGTGTATGATCAACTGTCTGGAACCGCAGTACGGGCAGTAGGTCTCGGTCAAGTCCTAAATTGTGTGTAAATTCAAATCCTGCATAACTTCTGTTGACTAAGCTGCCTTCAGTATCGCCAGTTGTTCAAGTGCAACAAGCCTGAG
>JAGHVD010000058.1 GCA_018064475.1 Candidatus Scatonaster coprocaballi | reverse complement strand
CCGGAGAACTCCACGCGTAAGTGGTATTGCGAGCAGCAGGACGGCAAGACCGTTATCTACGCGAACTTCCAAGGCGCGGATCCGAACGCGGAGAAGGTAGAGATCAATGTTCGTCGTAACTGCTTCTTCCCAAGTAAGACCCATGTCGGATACATCACGCTTTCTGGCTTTACAGTATGTAAGGCTGCGACGACCTGGGCACCGCCGGCGGCTTTCCAGGATGGTATGATCGGTCCGCACTGGAGCCGTGGATGGATCATTGAGGATTGCGAAGTTAGCCATAGCCGTTGTTGTGGTATTTCCTTGGGAAAATATCTCGATCCGGAGAATGATCATTATTTCACCAAGTATCGTGTGAAGAGTCCGACACAGATGGAGCGAGATGCGGTCTGCCGTGGTCAGTATCATGGGTGGCTCAAAGAAGAGATCGGTTCACACATTGTTCGTCGTTGCCATATTCATCACTGCGAACAGACCGGTATCGTCGGCCGTATGGGTGGTGTATTCTCCATTATCGAGGACAACCATATTCACAACATCAACAACATGATGGAGATTGGCGGTGCCGAGATCGCAGGTATCAAGATGCATGCGGCCATTGATGTTACGATGAGAAGAAATCACATCCATCACTGCACGATGGGCATCTGGTGTGACTGGCAGGCACAGGGTACGATTCTTTCCCAGAACTTCCTGCACGATAATCACACGCCGTCCTATGCGACGAGGATCCGCGGTACGATTATGAGCCAGGATATTTTCGTTGAGGTCGGTCATGGCCCGACGCTCATCGATAACAACGTCATGTTGAGTAAAGCTTCTCTCCGTCTGGCGACAGAAGGTGTGGCAGTCGTCAATAACCTGATCTGCGGTACGTTCCAGGCAATCGGCGGTGGTACGGATGACATCATTTCCGGCAAGAATCAGCCGAGATATACGCCTTATCACTTCCCACACAGAACAGAAGTGATGGGCTTCATGAGCATCCTTCACGGTGATGATCGTATCTACAACAACATCTTCATGCAGAAGTGGCCAATCGAAGAGATGCCGGCAGACGAGAACCCAATGTTCTTCGATCTTCAGGAAGCCGGTACCTTCATCTTCGATGAATACCCAACTTACGATGAGTGGATCGAGACTTTCCATCTGGATGAGCCGATGTCCTATGAAATGGCCATCATGGAGAAGCATTTCCAGCATCTCCCGGTATGGATCGATCACAATATCTATTTCAACGGTGCGAAGCCGTGGGCCAAAGAACAGAATAAGTGCGAGGTGGACGGATTTGAGGCCAAGGCGGACGTAGTGGAGAAGGATGGCGAGTACTTCTTACAGACGAACGTATATGAGAAAGTAAAGGATTTCTCCTGTGGCATTATCAACTCGGACATCCTCGGCAAGGCATTCCAGCCTGACCAGCGCTTCGAGAATACTGATGGTTCAGCCATTTTATTCAACTATGACTTCTTCGGCAAAGACCGCGGTGTGATGACGATTGCGGGTCCTTTTGCCGAACCGGCGGATGAATACAAGCTGTAATATCGATTTAGCAGATTTGACGAAATTTCCGTAATAAGGATAAAAAACGATTCTTATTACGGATTTCGTATGTTATAATGACGGGAGCTTTTGTAAAAGTGAGGTTTTGGCATGTATAGTAAAGTTTCGAAAGACATGAAGTTTATCGATCGAGAGCAGGAAGTTCTGAAGTTCTGGAAAGAGAACGATATTCAGAAGAAGTCTATCCGCCCGGAGAAGGATGGTGCGCCGAGTTTTACACTCTATGATGGACCGCCGACAGCCAATGGTAAACCTCACATTGGTCATATTAAGACACGTGTCATTAAGGACCTCTTCCCGAGATACCACTCCATGAAGGGTGAACATATCCAGTTTAAGGCTGGATGGGATACACACGGTCTTCCGGTTGAGCTGGAAGTCGAGAAGATGCTGGGCATCAACGGAAAGCCACAGATCGAGGACTACGGTGTAGAACCGTTCATCCAGAAGTGTAAGGAGTCCGTATGGAAGTATAAGGGCGAGTGGGAGCAGATGTCTGACCGCGTTGGTTTCTGGGCAGATATGGAGCACCCGTATGTTACATACGATAACAACTATATCGAGTCTGAATGGTGGGCGCTGAAGACCATGTGGAACAAAGATATGCTCTACAAGGGTCATAAGATCGTTCCGTATTGCCCACGTTGTGGTACGGCTTTGAGTAGCCACGAAGTTGCTCAGGGCTATAAGGCTGTGAAAGAGAATTCTGTATTCGTTCGCTTCAAGGCAGTAGGTGAAGAAGATACATACTTTGCTGCATGGACCACTACACCGTGGACACTCCCGTCCAACGTAGCGCTCTGCGTCAGCCCAACGGATGAGTATGTAAAGATCGCTGTGCCGAAGGATCTGGACGGAACCGAGAAGAAAGTCATGTACTACATGGCTGGCTGTCTCGTCCCGCAGCTCTTCGATGAGTATGAGATCATCGAGCGTTATGTTGGTTCGGATCTCGTCGGCAAGAAGTATGAGGCGCTTTTCCCGTATTCAGCGGAATTGGTAGAAAAGAGCAGACAGGAAGCATTCAAAGTATGCGCGGACAGCTACGTTACCATGAGCGATGGTACCGGTATCGTACATATTGCACCGGCATTCGGTGAAGATGACGCACGTGTCGGCCGTGACAATGACCTGCCGTTCGTTCAGCTGGTTAAGGAAGACGGAACACTTCCGGAGGCTTGTGAAGAGTTCTCAGGTCTTTTCGTTAAGGATGCTGACCCACTGATCATTAAGAAACTCAACATGGAAGGTAAGCTTCTCAAGAAGATGCCTTACGAACATGATTATCCGTTCTGCTGGAGATGTGATACACCGCTCATCTACTACGCTAGATCTTCTTGGTTCATTGCTATGACCAAGGTCAAGGATCAGCTTGTAAAGAGCAATCGTATGGCAAACTGGTATCCGGAGACGATTCGTGACGGACGTATGGGCAACTTCCTCGAGAACGTAGTCGATTGGGGTATTTCCCGTGAACGTTACTGGGGTACACCGCTTCCGGTCTGGGAGTGCGAGTGCGGACACCGTCAGTGCATCGGTTCGATCGAGGAATTGAAAGAGAAGTCTACGGACTGCCCGGATGAGATCGAGCTTCATAAGCCTTATGTTGATAAGGTTCATGTTACTTGGGAGAAGTGCGGAAAGCCGATGACACGTGTACCGGAGGTAATCGACTGCTGGTTCGACTCCGGTGCGATGCCGTTTGCTCAGTTCCACTATCCTTTCGAGAACAAGGAGTTCTTCGAAGCGCATTATCCGTGTCAGTTCATCTCCGAAGCACTTGACCAGACACGTGGATGGTTCTACTCCTTGCTGGCAATCAGCACCCAGCTGTTCCAACGTTCTCCATTCGAGAATGTTATCGTTATGGGTCTTGTTCAGGATAAGGACGGCCTGAAGATGAGTAAGCATAAGGGTAACGTGGTTGACCCGTGGGATATCCTGAACCGTCAGGGTGCCGATGCGGCAAGATGGTATTTCTACAGTACCAATGCACCGTGGTTGCCGTCCCGTTTCGATCACGCAAATGTGGACCAGATCCTTGCGAAGTTCATGGGTACTTTATGGAATACTTATGCATTCTATATCACGTATGCAGATATCGATGAATTCGATCCGAATAAGTATGCGCTGGAGTATGACAAGTTGTCTGTCATGGATAAGTGGATCCTGTCTCGTCTGAATTCTCTGACGGAGACAGTAGACAGTAAGATGCAGGCATACGATATCACCGGTGCTTCCCGTATGATGGAAGGATTTGTCGATGAGCTCTCGAACTGGTATGTTCGTCGTGGTCGTGAGAGATATTGGGGATCTGAAATGACGCAGGATAAGATCAATGCGTTCATGACACTCTATACATGCCTCGAGCAGTTCTCTCGTCTGGCTGCACCGTTCATCCCGTTCATGACAGAATCGATCTACCAGAACATCGTTCGTTCCGTGAATCCGGATGCGCCGCTTTCCATCCATATGTGTGACTATCCGGTTGCTAAGAAGGAATGGATCTTGCCGGAACTCGAGCGTGAGATGGACGATATTCAGAAAATCGTTGAGATGGGTCGTTCCTGCCGTCAGGCTGCGAACATCAAGAACCGTCAGCCACTGTCCACACTGTATGCAGTATGTGAAGATGAACTGCCAGAAGCGTACAGCACGATCATCAAGGAAGAACTGAATGTTCATGAGGTTGTATTCCTGAAGGATGCATCTTCACTTCTTGACTATAAGTTCAAGCCACAGCTGAGAACACTCGGAAGAAAACTGGGTGCGAAACTCAATGCTGCGAAGGAAGTCATCGCGGCGCTGCCGGGTAAGGAGACGATGGCTACACTGAATGCTGATGGAAAGATTTCCATTGATGTTGAAGGTGAGTCATTCGAATTGCTGACGGAGGACCTTCTGGTTGAGAACGTTCAGCCTGAGGGGCTGTCTACACAGTCGGATAAGAATTTCACCGTATCTTTGGTTACCAAGCTTGACGAGGCACTGATTGAAGAAGGTTATGTACGTGAGATCATCTCTAAGATTCAGAACCTCCGTAAGACTTCTGGATTTGAGATCACAGATCGTATCACGATCGCTTACCAGTGTGAGGAGAAGCTGGCTGCAATCTTTACCAAGTATGGTGAAGAGATCGCTTCCGGTGTTCTGGCGACATCTATCGTTGCAGAAACGTCCGATGATGCGAAAGAAATTGACGTGAATGGTGAGAAAGCGAACGTCAGTCTGAAGAAGGCTTGACCCGCTGACAGAAGAAGTGTAGGGAGACAACATGCTGATTTATAACGTTTTTTCCTCTTCTATGTCTTTCTCGGAGAAGATCATCTACCTGACGCTATTTATTATAGTGTTGGCCTTCTCGCTCTCTATCCATGAGTTTATGCATGCTTGGGTAGCAGAGAAGATGGGTGATGATACCCCAAGAAGACAGGGACGAATCTCGCTTAACCCAATGGCTCATATCGATCCAGCTGGTGCGATTCTCTTGTTCCTAGCCGGATTTGGTTGGGGCAAGCCTGTTCAGATCAATCCGAATAACCTGAAACGATTCAAGCGATGGAACTGCGAACGGTTGATCAGTCTTGCCGGTGTTTTTGCCAATTTTGTGATGGCATTGATTTCATCCTTGTTCTTTACGTTCTTCTTCGTGTATTTCCGTTCACACGGAGCAAGTTCGGAGAAGGTGTGGATGATCCAGAATATCGTCTTGTTTTTCTTCGAAATGCTTACGAGTATTAACCTTGGTCTGATGGCATTCAACTTGATTCCTGTTCCACCGTTGGATGGATACCGCTTCGTATATACCTTCATTCCGTATAAGATGCGCAATGCCTTTAATAGTTTGGTGAAATATACATCCTATGCTTTCTTGGTGCTGATCCTTCTTGAGAATTTTACGCACGTGAGTCTCCTGTCGAGATTGATTGGATGGATTGAGACACCATTCGTTAAAGTAATCGAGTTGATCACAGATCCTTTGGAATCTTGGCTGTGGGACATTCTTTAATGAACATATTAACTTCTGCAAGAAAGACTTGTTGAAAGAATAGAGGTAAACATGGACAATAAAATCGTTTTATCAGGAACTAGACCGACAGGTAACATCCATCTTGGCAACTATTTTGGTGCCATTGAGAACTGGGTGAGACTTCAGGACCAGCATGAATGCTATTTCTTTATTGCTGACTGGCATGCGCTGACGACCGGTTATGCAGATACAGATGTGCTTCGTAAGAATACATTAGGACTTCTGGCGGATATTCTGGCCAGCGGCGTAGATCCGGAAAAAGCAACGATCTTTCTGCAGTCTGATGTGAAGCAGCATGCAGAACTTTATCTGCTTCTGGGCATGAATACACCGCTTTCTTGGTTGGAGAGATGCCCGACTTACAAGGACATGATTGCGAACATGTCTTCTGAGAAGGACATTATGACATATGGTTTCCTTGGCTATCCGACACTGATGGCGGCGGATATTCTGATGTATCGTGCCGATTATGTACCGGTTGGTGAAGACCAGTCTGCACATCTTGAGATTACCCGTGAACTGGCTCGCCGTTTCAATTACCTCTATAAGTCAGAAGTGCTTCCTGAGCCACAACCGCTCTTTACAAAAGCGAAGGTCCTTCCAGGTACTGATGGCAGAAAGATGAGTAAGAGCTATGGTAATACCATTGCGTTGGCGGATACACCGGAAGAAGTAAAGAAGAAAGTTATGGGTATGATCACGGATCCGGCCCGTATCCGTAAGGATGATCCAGGTCATCCGGATATCTGCACCGTCTACGCTTTCCATAAGGTCTTCAATGAGGACAAAGTACCTGAGATCGAACAGCAGTGTAAAGGTGGTTGCATCGGTTGCGTAGCTTGTAAGCGTATGTTGCAGGAGAAGATTGCTGAATTCCATACACCGATTTATGAGAAGCGTACAGCCCTTCTTGAGGACGAGCCGAAACTCCTTGAGATCCTCCGCCAGGGTCGTGAGAAGGCTGCAAAACGTGCCGAGGAAACCATGAAGGAAGTAAGAAAAGCCGTGAAGATCGGTTTTGATACAGAAGCATAAGACGAAGAAGTCTTGAGGTAGATTGGAAATGGCAACAATGGACAATCCACAAGTCAGACTTCGTAAGTTTGAAGGTCCGCTGGACCTTCTGTTTCATTTGATTGAAAAAAACGATATTGATATCTATGATATTCCGATTGCCGAAATCACAGACCAGTACATGGACTATCTTGAGAAGATGAGTTCGCTGGATATGGAGGTGGCGTCGGAATTCCTTCTTATGGCCGCAACATTGGTCCATATTAAGTCTAGGATGCTGCTCCCTGACCATCGTATCAGTGAGGATGAGTCCGAACCGGATCCGAGAGAAGAACTGGTTGTGAAACTTCTGGAATACAGAAGATGTAAGATGCTGGCTGAAGACTTGAAAGACCGGTATCGTGATTTCTCAAAGTGTATGTACCGCTTGCCGCAGACACCGGCCTCACTGGGAATTAAGCCGGAAAGCATTCCTGCCCCTGTCGATGAATCACAACTGGGAAAAAGCGTGGAGGATGTCTGTGAGAGAAATAAGATTCGGTTTGCAGACATTGCTTCGAAGATTACACATATCTTAAAACGAGACAGATTCTCTATTCGTGATAAAATCAGAGTAGTCTGGAATCGGATTGCGGGAAAGGGTAAAGTATTCTTCCATGAAATCTTCCCCACGCATCAAGTGGATAAGATGGACCGTATTGTCGGATTCTTAGCAGTACTGGAATTACTTCGTGGCGATCAGATCGTTGCCGAACAGGAGAAACCTTTCGATGTGATCATGATCGAGACCAAGAAAGATCAGCTTGATGAAGAGAGATTTGGTCTGAACCGAAGTGAAGAAACAAAGGAGTTAGCCGCATATGATTGATGGGCAGAAGCAGGAAAATAAGATTACCTTGCAGGAATTGCCTGCGGCACTGGAAGCAGTGTTGTTCGTTCACGGCGATCCAATCACGTGTGATCAACTTGCTGAGATCACACAGATGCCGAAAGAGGTGTTGGAAGAGACTCTGGCTCGCATGATGAAGGAGTATGAGACAGATCCGTGGGGCGGTCTCATGATTCGTAAGGTGGATGATTCCTATGTCATGTGTACGAAACCTGCGATGAAACCTGTTCTGGAGAGACTCTTTGCGCCACGTTCGCGTCCGCCGATGTCGCAGGCCACGTATGAGACGCTGGCCGTAATTGCGTATAATCAGCCCGTTACACGTGCACAAGTTGAAGCGGTAAGAGGTGTCAGTTCAGATTCAATCGTTTCGAGATTGATTGAAAGAGGATTGGTCGAAGAGTGTGGAACACTGGAGGCGCCGGGACGTCCGACTCTGTTCCGTACGACCAAACAATTCCTGCTGGAATTCGGCATTTCTTCTGTTTCAGAGATGCCGGCTATGGAACTGATGATGTATAAGACGATTCGTGATCTTCAGGACTCTCTGGAGACGGCATCCGGCATGAAAGACGACCGACAGATTTCGATTGAAAACTGGATGGAAGGTCAAAAGGGAGATGAGGAACAATGAGCATGGAAGAGAAAAGAAATGATTCATTGTCTAGTGTAGTCGATCGTATCACCGATGCGATGGATTCTATGAGCAAAGGCCAGAAGGCAATTGCACGGTATATTCTGAACAACTACGAGAATGCAGCATACATGACTGCGGCCAAGCTTGGTGAGGCGACCGGTGTGAGTGAATCCACAGTAGTCCGCTTTTCCATGGAACTTGGATACGAGGGATACCCGCATTTCCAGAAAGCACTGCTCGAGGAATTGAAGGTGAAGCTGACTTCTGTCCAGCGTCTCAATGCTGCGAGTCGTTTTGCCGACGATGCGTCTGTATTGAAATCCATCCTCCAGGCAGATATGGATAGCTTGAAACATACCTACGAGAATCTGGATGATCAAGCATTCAGCCAGGCTGTTCGTACGATCCTGCAGGCAAAGAAGATCTACATCATGGGACTTCGCAGTTCCGCGCCGCTTTCTTCCTTCATGCAGTTCTATATGACGATTCTGTTTGACGATGTGGTTCATATTCACAGTAACAGTGCAAATGAAGTCTTTGAACAGATCCTGCCAATTGGGCCGGGAGATGTTATGATCGGTATTAGTTTTCCGAGATACTCGACCCGCACGATCAAGTCTATGCAGTATGCGAGAGATCGAGGTGCCAGTGTGATCGTCATCACAGATAAGGCGGATACCCCGATGACTGAATATGCAGACGTAGCATTGTTTGCTCGATCGGATATGGCCTCGTTTGTGGATTCACTGACTGCCCCGCTTTCTCTGATCAACGCACTGCTAGTTGCTTTGGGATTGCACAGGAAGAGTCACATTGAGGCTTCTTTCGAGGCACTTGAAAAGCTATGGGAAGAATATAAAGTATACGATACTGGCAAAGACAGAAACTTGATTCCTGAGAAGATGAAGGAGGAAAATCAATGAAAGAACTCATTGCGAGTAGTAAGATGACTGCTTCAGCAGCGATCCGCATCGCGCTGACCAATTCAAGAGAGGAAGAATCTCAACTGAAAACTTCACTCAAAGACGAGAATATCAGTGCAACGGCTGCTGATTTCGGCGGAGAATTCATTACCTCGGTTTCCAAGATTATTGAACGTAGTGTTGTCGCAGCACAACGTGAGGGAATTATCGGAACGAGTCACAACGAAGAAGGTGCGCTGGCCGGCGCAGCGAGAGAAGCAATTTCCCAGATTACATCCAAGGCCATTGGACTGAATGTGGGCGGAAAGATCGGTATTGCACGTTACAAAGACCATATCAGTGTATGCGTGTTCTTCGGAATCGGACTTCTGCACTTAAATGAAATTGCGATTGGCTTGGGTCATCGTGCAATTTAACTCGCGCTTTAGATTAGAAGATATTGCTAAAAACATATTAGGAGGAAAGAAATATGGAATATTATCAGATTGCTGTAGATGGACCGTCTGGGTCTGGAAAATCAACACTTGCGAAAGGTGTGGCTGCCAAACTTGGCATTCTGTATTTGGATACCGGTGCGATGTATCGTGCATGTGGACTAAAGGCAATGAAGTCCGGTATTGATACCAAAGATCAGGTTGCCGTAGAGCAGATGATGCAGGATATCAAGATCGATATCACCCATGAGAATGGCGAACAGCATGTATGGCTCGATGGCGAAGATGTTTCGAAGGAGATCCGTATGCCGGGTGTTTCCGTTGCTGCATCGGATGTATCTGCGATGCCGTTCGTACGTGAGGCTATGGTAAGCCTACAACGTAAGATCTCTGAAGGAAAGAATGTCATTCTGGATGGACGCGATATTGGTTCGAAGGTTTTCCCGAATGCGAAGTATAAATTCTTCCTGGTAGCTGATGCCAAGGAACGCGCCAAGAGAAGACTAGCTGAATTGAAGGAGAAAGGGGCAACAGATGTCACTTTCGAAGAGGTCCTTCATGATATTGAGTATCGTGATCAGCAAGATGCAACACGTGCCGCGTCCCCTCTGGTAAAAGTAGAAGATGCGATTGAGATCGATACGACCAGCATCTCCATCGAAGGCACACTGGAAGCGTTGTTGTCTTATATTCACGAGTAATCACGACCTGGAGGGCAGAACGTTGAGTCAGTGGAAGATTCAATTAGCCAAATCATCTGGATTCTGTTTCGGTGTTCAGAATGCAGTATCAACCGCATATCGCATTTTGGATGAGAAGAATGATCAGAAGATCTATATGTTGGGCGAGATCACTCATAATGAGACAGTTGTAGGAGATCTTCTCGCATCCGGAATGCTTCTGGTACATGAGCCGCAGGAAGTAGAGTGTGGCAGTACAGTACTGATCCGTGCACATGGTGTCACGCCTGCCGTAATGGAGGAACTGGAGAAACGAGATTGCCGAATCATTGATTGTACCTGTCCATTCGTGAAGAAGATACATGACATAGTCCGGAAAGCAGACCAAGAAGGAAGACCGGTATATATCACCGGAACGAAGGGCCATCCGGAAGTAATCGGAATTTGCGGTGAGGCCAATCAGACGACGGTAATTTCGTCACTTTCAGAGGCTGAAAACCTTCCGCAAATTGAAGAAGACGCAATTTGGGTGTCCCAAACGACGTTTTCCAGTAAAGAATTCCAAAAAATTTGTGAATTCGTGCAGAAAAAAATTGCAAAAGATCAGATTTTTGGTACAATATGTTATACGACTGAAAATAGGCAGAGGGAAACTGCCGAGTTGGCGGGGGTTGCCGATGTTATGGTTGTCATAGGATCGCGTACCAGTTCCAACACGAAGAAACTCTTTGACATATGTTCAGATCGTTGTGCGCTGACTTATCTTGTCGGGAGCGCCGAAGAAGTAGAACCATTGTTGTCTTTGTGGAGAGACAAGAAGGTGAAGCTAATCGGAGTGACTGCAGGGGCATCAACGCCGGTGAGTATTATCAGGGAGGTTATCACAACCATGAGTGAGAACGAGGCAAACACGATTCAGGAGTCGAACGACATCAATTTTGGCGATTACATTGAGAGCATTCCACAGCTCAGAAAGAACGCTACAGTGAAGGGAGAAATTACGACCTGCGATGGCGATTTCGTATATGTAGATGTCCATGATAAGTCTGAAGGTAAGATTCCAAGAAGCGAGTTCGAACCTGATTTTGACTTTGACGCGGCAGTAGCAGAGCGCAGAGAAATCGAAGTATTTGTTCGCAGCATCCGCAACACAGATCAGGGTAAGGAAATCATTCTTTCCAAGTCACATGTTGACTTCAGCAAGAACAAGGCTGAAATCGAGGAAGCTTGCAACAACAAGACTCCAGTAACAGTAAAGATCACAAGCGTTGTTAAAGACGGCGTTATCGCAAGTTATGGTGAAGTAGATATTTACATCCACCGCACACAGCTTGAGTTGAACACAGTAAATGATCTTGAATCCTATAAGGGTAAGACAATGGAGATCCTGATCACACAGTTCGATGCTGAGAAGCGTCGTCTGAGAGTATCTGGTTCCAGAAGAACACTTCTGAACAACGAACGTAAGGCGAAGGCCGATGAGGTTTGGGGTTCAATTGAGAAGGATAAGGAATATGATGGCGTAGTTAGAAGCCTGACAGATTTCGGTGCTTTCGTTGATATCGGTGGCGTAGACGGTCTGATTCACGTTTCTGAGCTTTCTTGGAATCACATCCACCATCCGTCCGAAGTTCTGGCAGTTGGTGACCAGGTTCACGTATATGTAAAGGATTTCGATCCTGAGAAGAAGAGAATTTCTCTTGGCTACAAGAAGGCTGAGGATGATCCGTTCTACAATATTGAAGAGCGTATCCCGGTTGGTTCTATCGTAAGAGGTAAGGTAGTTCGTATGTTCCAGTTTGGTGCATTTGTTGAACTCGAGCCAAACCTCGATGCACTTTGCCATGTATCTCAGATTTCCAACGTTCGTCTGAACAAGCCACAGGATGTTCTGAAGGAAGGTATGGAAGTTGAGGCGAAGGTTCTCGATGTAAATGCTTCTACACGTCGTATCAGCATCTCCATCAAGGAAGTAAACCCAATCGATCCTGAGCCGTCTGAAGTTGAAGAGACTGCTCCGGTAGAGGAGGCTGCTCCGGCTGAGGCACCTGTTGAAGAGTAATCTTCACCTTTGAACTGTGATGAATAGAAAGACTGTCCTGAGTCTCAGGACAGTCTTTTTTTATGCTCTGAATCGATAAATGAAAAGTTTCATTATTTTGACATCGCGAAAATGTAGAACAAATTCTTTGCCTTTCAAACTGTTTGAAAATCGGGATAAAATCGAAATTGACATCCTACAATCTAGAAACTCCTAAATATTACAATTGTGTCACAATTGTTCTCAGATAAGCATCGATACGATATAATTAACTCACAAGGTTCGGGTTCAGATAACTTAGGAGGTTATTGTGAAGAAAGACTACGAGAATCCATTTATTGGTGAGGAAGTCATGCAACGCGCGCATCGTCGTTGTGTAACTCGAGCTGTAAAAATGTTTTCGCTGACATTGGCGAGCATGATGGTGGTTGTATCTTGCATGATCGTTCCGATTGGCCATGCGGATGATACTTGCTTACAGGTTCCATCTGAGCAGACGCTTGCTTATGTGACAGGACAGAGTTCCGGAGCAATGTATACGGAATTTGTTTCCCAGGATGTTTCAGATGATCAGAAGAGTGCGCTGAAAGAACAAGATACATTCGTTATCACGGAGAAGACTGATCGCAACGGTGTTGCAACAGAACTTCTTGATCCGGCAGCATTCCGCCAGACGGATGAGACGATGTATGTTTTAGATGAACATCTATATGTGCGTGCGCTTCCCGATGCAAGTTCTGAAGTGACCGGACAACTTGAGTATGGTACGAAGGTGGCACGTATTGGAATCGGTTCTTCTTGGTCCCAGATTGAATATGTCTCTGAGAATGAAACGACTTCAAGTGGATATGTCCTTACTTCTTCTCTGACTTCTGACGTGGTGGCGACGCCTACACCTACGCCTACAGAGACGCCAACTCCAACACCTAAACCGAAGAAGAAGTCAACTCCGACTCCAGAACCAACGAAAGAAGCAACACCTACGCCGGAACCAAAGAAAGAGAAGGTGGAGATTGAGGAGACTGAATCGACATCAACACCTACGCCCAGATCGTCCGTTGAAGAAACTGTAGCAGAAGGCACATTCTATTCTGTTGGTGAAGTAAATGTTCGTAGTGGTCCGGATACATCGTATTCAGCACTTCGTAAACTTGCATACAATGAGAAAGTTTCAATTGTAGCAAAGACCAGTAATGGCTGGTATAAGTTATCGGATGGCGGTTACGTCAAGGCGTCTCTATTGAGTAGCACGGACTTCGAAGCGGAGCCTGAGCCGGCGCTGGCAACGGAGCCCGAGACGAAGCAAACCTCATCGGAATCCGAAAGTGAGAACAGTGCACCATCAGAATCATCTTCCTCGTCGGGAGGACGCAATATTCCAAGTCCGGATTCGTGTGATCTGTTGACTTATGCACGAGCTTTTCTCGGCGTCCCATATGTTTATTCCGGTGCTTCTCTTGATGGATTGGATTGCTCTGGTTTCGTCATGTACGTATATGCGCATTACTATGGCGTCTCTCTTCCGCATCAATCTGCTTCGATTGCCGAATTAGGCAGGGATGTTACCAATGAGGAGAGAGTGGCCGGCGATGTGTTCTGTCACGACTATAACCATGATGGTCGCGTAGATCATGTCAGCCTCTACTGCGGAAGTGGTGTTGTTATCCATGCATCTACAAGTAATGGCGGCATCATCGAAGAAACGATCCCCATGATGGACGTAGTGACAGTAAGAAGATTCATCTGATTACAATACAATATTTCCAAGTTTTTCCAGTGCCTCTTCGTACATCGGTACGAGGAGGTACAAATTTTTCTTGAGGATCATCTCATTTGCTTGATGACATGAATCTTCGCCCCACGGCAGTTGTGGACCGAAAGCAACGATGTTTGGCATGCATCTTGCGTAGGTACCACCGCCGATTGCAATGGCTTTGGCAGGTTCGGCCAGCGAACGTTCTTTGGACTCGATATCTTCTGGCTCACAATCGAAAGAAGAACGATAGCGATCATAGATCTCTGTTAATGTAGCGATCTGTTGTGAGTCTTTCTCTTTAAAAAGCGGCGGCTGTACATTGTCGTCTACGGCTGTGATACCGAATTCAGATGCAATCTGCTGAAGTTTCTCTCTTACTTCTTGTTCCGGAATCGTGACAGGGAAACGGATATCTACGCATACGCTGCCGTGCGTGCTGTTGATGTCGACAAGACCGACGTTGGAAGTCATGCTTCCGGATATATCTTCTTTGAAGAAAGAAGTAAACGGTGTTTCTGCAACGCTACTGAAGTACTTCTTAATCAGAGAAAGAATGGGTGAACGGTTTACCATATCGTCCGATAATTCGTTGAGCATGAGATCAAGTGCGTTGATGCCAAGTGCAGGGTGCGAAGCATGGGCCTGTACACCTTTGGTTTCAATTGTGTTTCCAGATTCATTCAGTTCACAATGACAGGAAGGCATGACCATATTATATGCTTCGCCGCCTTTCATGGTGAAATCAGTTGACGGCTCTGATTCAAAATGCATATGGTAAATGCCTTTCTCGGCAAAAATGCAGGGGAATTCAGCATCCGGTGTAAATCCGATATCTGGAAGTTCCTCCGTTTCACAGTATCGTTCCATGCAAGACGAACCATGTTCTTCGTCAGTTCCCAGGACCAGACGTACACGAAGATCTGGATTTGGGTGAGCCTCCCGATAACGAAGCATGGCCATATAAGCACAAACAGCAGGTCCCTTGTCGTCGACGATACCACGGCCGATAAAATGTGTATCGGTAATGGTTAGTGTAAACGGATCGGTGTTCCATCCGGAACCGGCAGGTACGACATCCAGATGAGCAAGAACTGCGAGCAGGGGACCATGATCACCCCATTGAATGTAACCTGCTTTATCACCAATATTAGCGGTGATGAAACCGTCAGAAGATGCACGGTCGAGAAAATACTGGAGTGCGGCACGTGGGGCGGCTCCGTATGGCGCATGTGCTTCGGGTTCGCCCTTCACACTTGCGATGGCAATCAAATCTGATAGAATATCCATAAATGTGCGATTTTCGGTTTCTGATAGTGTATGCATATGGAAAAACCTCCTGAATTTGCAAGAAATGTTAGAAAATGCGCGAATATGGCAGAAAATATCGAAAAAACGCTTGCCAATACCGCTTCTTCATTGTATCATCTTATAGACTAAAAAACACACAGGGATATACTTTTGTTCTTCGGAGACACCGAAGCGGCCCTGTGGAAGTACAAACAGGAGGTATTTTTTTATGTCAACTATTTCTATGAAGCAGCTTCTCGAAGCAGGTGTACACTTTGGTCACCAGACCCGTCGTTGGAACCCGAAGATGGCAGAATACATCTTCACAGAGCGTAACAACATTCACATTATCGACCTGCAGAAGACAGTAAAGAAGACAGAGGAAGCTTACGATTTCATGCGTTCTATCGCAGCTGAGGGTGGCAACGTTCTTTTCGTTGGTACAAAGAAGCAGGCTCAGGATTCTATCTCTGAGGAAGCAGTTCGCTGCAACATGTTCTACATCAACAACCGTTGGCTCGGTGGTACACTGACAAACTTCAAGACAATCGAGAAGAGACTCGCTCGTCTTGCTGAACTTCACACAATGGCTGAAGATGGTTCTTTCGATCTTCGCACAAAGAAGGAAGTTGCTAAGTTGAAGCTCGAGATGGAGAAACTCGACAAGAACCTCGGTGGTATCCAGGGTATGAAGAATCTCCCGGCTTGCTTGTTCGTTGTTGATACAAAGAAGGAGCATCTGGCTGTTGCTGAGGCAAAGCGTCTTGGTATTCCGGTTGTTGCAATCGTTGATACAAACTGCGATCCTGAGGAAGTTGATTACGTTATCCCAGGTAACGATGATGCAATCCGTGCTGTAAAGTTGATTGCTGGTCATATGGCTGATGCAATTCTGGAAGGCCGTCAGGGTGAGCAGATCGATGTTCCTGCTGAGGAAGTTGTAGAAGAGGCTGCTGAGGAAGTTTCTGAAGAGGCTTAATGTTCAATGGGTGCGCGCATCCGTTTCAATTTGATTTAAATTTATGGAGGATAGAATCATGGCAGATATTAGTGCACAACAGGTTAAGGAACTTCGTGAGATGACTGGTTCCGGTATTATGGACTGTAAGAGAGCTCTTCAGGCTACTGAGGGTGATGTAGAGAAGGCTGTTGCTTGGCTTCGTGAGAAGGGTATCGCTTCTGCTGCAAAGAAGTCCGGCCGTATCGCAGCTGAAGGTATCGTTGATTCCTACATTCACGCAAATGGTCGTATCGGTGTTCTTGTTGAAGTAAACATCGAGACAGACTTTGCTGCAAAGAACGAGAAGTTCAGAGCTTTTGTTAAGGATATCGCAATGCAGATTGCTGCTGCTAACCCGAAGTGGCTCACACGTGAGGATGTTCCGGCTGCTGATCTCGAGAAAGAGAAGGAGATCATCATCAATAAGAACCTCAACGAAGGTAAGCCTGAGAAGATCATCATGGAGAGAATTCTCCCTGGTAACATTGAGAAGTTCTACAAAGAGAACTGCTTGATGGAACAGGAGTTCGTTAAGGACGATTCCAAGACAATCGAGATCCTGACCAAGGAAATGATCGCTACAATCGGTGAGAACATCTCCATCCGTCGTTTCGTACGTTTCGAAATGGGTGAAGGCCTTGCTAAGAAGGAAGAGAACTTCGCTGAGGAAGTTATGAAGCAGATCAAGTAATTTGATTGATTCAAGAAAATGTTCAAGGGACTGTCTCAAGAGAGATAGTCCCTTTTCTTATTTAGTCAAGACTGTTCTTTCGGAAGTATTCTGATAGAATTGATTTGAAATTGTGATGGGATGTGTGAGTATGAAGATTCTAATTGTCAGACATGGTGATCCAGACTATGAACATGATTGCCTGACGGAGCAGGGGAAAGTGGAAGCCAGATTATTGGCTGAACGTATGAAGAATGTCAACGCTGACTACTGCTATGTCTCGCCGCTCGGCCGTGCCAAAGAGACTGCGGCGTACAGCCTGGAGAAAATGGGGATGCAGGCAGAAGAGAAAGAATGGCTTCGTGAATTTGCTCCGAAAGTGCAGCATACCGGAAAACTGAATGTCTCTTGGGACTGGCTTCCCTCTGAATGGATGAGCATGCCGTATGCATTTGACTTTGACAGATGGCCGGAGTATCCCGAATTGGAAGCAGCACATGTCAAAGAGGAACGGGACTGGGTGTATGCTGAGTTCGATCAACTCTTGCGTGAACATGGGTATCAGAAAGAGGGAAAGTTCTTCAGGGCAGTTGAACCCAATAACGATACGATCGTATTGTTCTGCCATTATGGCTTGGAGGCAGTTCTTCTGTCTTATCTTCTGAATTTGTCGCCTTTTGTGATGTGGCATGCCATGATGGCAGCGCCAACTTCCGTGACGACTGTGGTCACAGAAGAAAGACGTCCGGGTATTGCACAGTTCAGAAT
>JAGHVD010000093.1 GCA_018064475.1 Candidatus Scatonaster coprocaballi | reverse complement strand
CTATGTCTATTTTTGTCTGCGATTTACATATGCATTCTGCCTTGTCTCCCTGCGCCGAGAACGATATGACGCCGGGGAATATGGTCTCCATGGCTTTCTTGAACGGTCTTGATGTGATTGCCATCACGGATCACTGCAGTAGCCGAAATTGTGAGGCGGCTATGCGTTGCGCGGAGATCCTGAAAGCAGAGCAAGGCCATGCACCGCTCGTGATTCCGGGTATGGAAGTAGAAGTCGCCGAAGGATTCCATGTGCTGGCGCTTTTCCCAGATTGTGAAAAGGCTTTAGATTTCGAGGCTTATCTGACGGCGAGAAGACCGAAGATCAAGAATCGTGTCGATATTTTCGGCAATCAGTATGTGATGAATGATGATGATGAGGTGGTGGAGGAACTGTCAGACCTTCTGTCTACCGGTTCGGATGTGGATATCTCGACGCTTTATGAGAAACTCGATGAGATGGGCGCGGCGGCCATTCCGGCTCATGTTGATAAGGATTCCTACAGTATGGTGGCTTCTTTGGGTACCGTACCACCGGAGTGGAAGGGCAGACTTCTGGAGGTGAGCCGTAGATGCAATCTTCCGGAGTTCTGGACGCAGCATCCGGAACTTGCCAGCCATCACTATATTGTGGATTCGGATGCGCACCAACTCCCTGATATTGCGGATCCTGGGTATTCTCTCAAGTTGCCGATCGAGAAAAATCCAGATGTTGATGCGTTGACATTTGTAAATGCATTGCGAGATTTAATGAGAAAGTGATATAATGTCATGGTTGACAATAACAAATATTGATTCGAAGTGCTTTTCCGATAGAAATATCGGGAGCGGGAGAGTGGCTTGAGAGAACTATCGCTTCATATCCTAGATATCCTAACGAATTCAACACGAGCCGGCGCATCGCTGGTGACGCTGGATATCAATTGGATTTCTAAAGAAGACCGATTGGAGATTTCATTTATTGACAATGGTTGCGGGATGAGTGAAGAGTTCGTTGCGAAGGTCACGGATCCATTCGCCACGACAAGAAGCACAAGAAAGGTCGGTCTCGGACTTCCTCTTCTTAAGGAACTCTGTGAACTGACTGGTGGTAGTCTTTCGATTCAATCCGAGGTTGGATCTGGAACGAAAGTCATCGCAACTTTGGTGCCTTCATCTATCGATTGTCTTCCGTTAGGAGATGTAGGGGAGTCGTTGGCAGCATTGGTGGGTTCCTGCGAGAAGACTTGCGATTTCGTAGTGATCTTCGAGCACGATGTCAAGGGTAGATCTGAGATCGACACTCGTGAGATCAAGGAGAAACTTGATGGCATGTCCCTTCAGGAGCCGGAGATATATTTGTTCTTGTGTGATTATTATCGCGAACAACAGGAATTAATACTTGGAGGTTTATAAGTATGAAATCATTAGCTGAACTCGAAGCAATCAAGAACAAGGCCAAGTCTGATATGTCTGCAAGATCTGCAAACGGCAAGCGTATCGTTGTTGGTATGGCTACATGCGGTATCGCAGCAGGTGCTCGTCCGGTCATGACAGCAATTGTTGAGGAACTGAAGACACGTGGTATTGAAGATGTTGCTGTTACCATGACAGGTTGCATCGGTCTTTGCAAGTATGAGCCAATTGTTGAGGTGATTGATACAGACGGTTCCAAGGTTACATATATCAAGATGGATGCGAACAAGGCAAAGCGTATGGTTGCTGAGCACATTGTGAACGGTCAGGTTTGCGAAGATCTTACAATCGCTACCGCTCAGCTCTAATTCGGTATTTGAGATAAGATGATTTTCTCGTCTCCTTTCAAATCGTTTCAAGTTGACTCTCTGACGAAAAGATGGGTAGCATTTCTGCTACTCATCCTCGTCTGGGGGGTTTCTTTTTGCTTTTTCTTCATGCCACCCGGAGACCCTGATTTCTCTCAATATGTCTACTGGATGGAAGATGTGATGGAATCTGAAAGCTATACAGAAGCGATTCAAGCTCATCCGATCGAAGATGTCATAACGAAGGGAAACATCATCTACCTTGCTAGTGGAATGGTCTATCTGTTCTTCGTGCAACTGGTGATCTTCTTCTACTTTGTTGCGTTTACTTGTGATTCGCGTGAAGTGGCCTTCGACAAAGTACCATCGATCTTCTTTAAGCGTATTTGGTGGATGATCCTATTTGAAATTGTTGCGGCCATTCCATTCCTGCTTGTCAGTGCAGTGTTGCCGGTTGTATTACTTTTCTATTTGCCGGCTATGTATGCGATTCCGGGTCTGGTATTCTTTGAGAAGAAAAATCCTTTCGAGTCGATCATGAAGAGCTTCAAAATGACAAATGGTCATAAGCTACCGATTCTACTGGGGTGGCTCTTGATTTTTGCAATTTTCTTTGCACTGTCAGGCATATCTGGTTTCATTCTTAACGAAGGTTCAGCCGGACTTGCCTTGGTTGAAGCGTTCATAACCGCTTATATTTCGCTTGTTCTCGGCCGACATATGGG
>JAGHVD010000066.1 GCA_018064475.1 Candidatus Scatonaster coprocaballi | reverse complement strand
TTCGATGGGCTAGTAAGAGATACGATGCGAAGCGTGAGCTTGTCGGATGAACTTCGTGCCCATGTGGTTTCTCCGACAGGGGAAGCATTCAAAATGGTTGAGGGCGATCACCCTGCGGCCGTGAGCATGGAAGATGGGCTGGTACTTAAGTCCGGTGAAGCACCGGTCACGACGCCGGCACCCGAATCCACCACGCCTGCACCGAAAAAGGAAAAGACGTTGTATCAGAAGATCACCGGATATGAGTTCCCAATCTATATCCTACTCATTAGTTTGGTAGTGATCCTGCTTCTGGGATCGAAGGTTGCAGGTTGTGGTGAATGGATTGAAGAACCGCTCTCCCTTGCTCATGCGAAGGCCATTCAAGGCTTCAGTGCAGTCGCCATTATCATCCACCATCTCGCACAGCAGATGTTGAATGATGCCGGCGTATTGAGTTTCTTCAAAGACTTAGGCGTACTCTTCGTAGGCATTTTCTTCTTCTTCTCAGGCTATGGACTATTCACCAGTCTGAAGTCCAAAGACAACTACCTGAAGGGTTTCCTGAAGAAGCGTCTGGTCACCATCTTGGTACCGTTCTACACCTGCATTCTCATCTTCGTAACGTTTGCCTTCGTAAAAGGTCAGAAGTTCACATGGGTCTCCCTTCTGAAGAACATCTCCGGTTGGATACTGATCAACTCCCACATGTGGTATATCGTAGAGATTGCGGTACTGTATCTCATGTTCTTCGTGATCTACCGCTTGATCAAGAATCGTGCAGTCGCGACTTGTGTCATGAGCCTTTGCGTAATCGGAATGACTGTAGGCAGTCTCTTGTTGGGTCATGGCAATTACTGGTTCCAGGGCGAGTGGTGGTTCAACGCTTCGCTCACATTTGTCCTCGGTATTCTTGTCTCACAGAATACGGAGAAACTTCGCAAATTCGCACGTCGGTTCTACCCCATTCTGCTTTCGATCTTCGTGGTCCTTACCGTCGTGTTCGCTCGTCTTTCCAAGTATGCCTTGGAGAAATGGTCCTACTGGACGGAGTCCGCTACTTCTCACGGATATAAGGATAAATTCCTGACGCTCTCTTTCCAGCTTTCGTGGATCCTCATCTTCGTGGTGATGCTACTGCTCATCATGATGAAAGTGAAGTTTGGAAATCCGATTCTGAAGTTCCTGGGTTCCATCTCGCTGGAGTTGTATCTGATTCACAACCTCTTCCTGCAAGGCTTGAGCAAAGCTGGCGGTTCTATGGCGAAGATCAGTAGCAACAGCCTTTATATCCTGCTGACGGTTCTACTCTCGATTGCATTTGCGGCAGTGATCAGTGGTTTCGATAAGTACATCATCAGCCTGATCCATGGCAAAGTGAAGCCATCCCAGTTGCCAGACATCTCATCGGGTAAGAGCACTCGCGTGCACTCCCTCGATGTCATGCGTATAGTCATGGCTTTCCTAGTCGTCACGATTCATATCCCCTTCAACGGGCAAGCTGGAAGTTTCTTCATTACCTACGGCAAGCTGGCTGTTCCGTTCTTCCTGACAGTATGCGGATATCTCCTCTATCGTAAAGATAGTAAAGAAATGATGGCTCGTCTCTGGAAGCAGACCAAGAAGATCTTCATCTTGTATGTAGGAAGCAATCTGCTCTATCTTGTGGCGACTGCCATTGATATGTATCGTCACAGTCACAGCTTGAATGGTCTGAAATACTATTTCACCAGTGCGAAGATGAAAGACTTCCTCCTTTACAACATGTCTCCCTTCGCGGATCATCTTTGGTTCTTGGGGTCTTTGCTCTATGCACTGCTGATCCTCATGTTGCTCAATAAGTTGAAGGCTGTAAATTGGGCAATGTTTGCGGCGCCTCTTCTGATTGGTGCGTATGTGGTTCTATCGCACCAGAATGTGGCGACGCCGATTGCATTGCGAAATGCCATCCTGGTTGGTATTTCCTATACCATGATGGGTATGCTGATCCGTCGCTTCGAATCTCAGCTTAAGCGAATCAAAGCCCCGATTCTCTGGGTATTGGCAGCAGTGCTCTGTGGTACAGCATACTTCGAGATGACACACTGGAAACAGGGCATAGCTGTACCGTTCATCAGCTGTGAGATCCTGGTTTACATCATCGTGCTCCTGTGCCTGAAGTATCCGAACTTCGGTGCCGGTACACTTGCAGAGAAAATGGGACGCGATCTGTCACTTCCAATCTACATCCTGCACTACCTCGGTGTAGTGTATCTCCCAAGAAATGATGGATATATGCGAATCTACGGTGCTTTTACCGTATTCGTATTAAGCTGTCTTGTCGCAACGATCTACGCAGTAATCAAGCGACATCTCTTCCAGAAGAACCGCGTATGCAAGGTAATCGAAAGCTAAAAGAGCCAAAGAGCTTTAGAAGAATACTTTTTTCTCCAATCAGTAGCGATTCTTCGGTCTCATTCGTATAAATAGACAGATAAACAAATTGGAGGACACAATCATGACAGATAATAAAAAAGAACTTATCGAAACATTGACAGGAGATATTGAGGAGCGCATGAAGAAGCTCGAGGCTCTATCCGATGCGGACTTGGAAGAAATCAGCGGTGGTAGTTGGGCCGATGATTGGGCACAATGGCTTATGTGCGACAAGAGCTATCGTAGCGGTGACACACCCAAATACTCGGTGGGACAGAAAGTACGTGTCTATGTCACCGGAAGAAATGTTTATGAAGGCGTGATCGTCAGCGTCGGCGGTAAGACAGGCGGCATTAACGACACTGAATTCGTCTACTCGATCAGAGTGTACGGTAATCAATTCCAACAACAGTTTCACCCAGAAGGTTGGATCGAGGAACGAATCTACGAGAGCAATATCTACCCCTTGTAATCGGCCACCTTCATTTTTCTGATTGTAGATAAACCAGCAAATCGTTGTTGTGATCACCTCTTTTTGTTATCATCAGTATGTATGGGGTTACGGATGAATAAGGAGGAATAGGCTTATGTCTAATGTTACCGATAGAGGTGTCATCGATACTTTCATAAAGAATAAGGAAACGGGTGATGTGGTACTAAGCATCATCGACCACCTTCCCTGGAATTGTTCGATTCGTGTGGATCACGCCAAAATGCTTACGGATAAGATCAATGATTATATTGATGCTATCCAGGGAAGCTGGGGGCAGGAGAATTGTCCGGGTGCGAAGATCACCATAAAGGTAATCGCGAAGGAGTCATTTAGCCAGTATGCATTGGATTACTTCGAACGCATGAAGGAATTTCTGAACAGTAACAACATCTGTGATTTCAAGTGGGGGCATCTACCACCGCAAGAAGGAGAACCGGAGGAAGTTTTTCACGACGGTTTTTCCGATGACTACGTCTTTGATTTGAATCAGATTTATCCCCGGATCAAGAAGAATAAGGCCAAGAAACCGAATAAAGAGATTGTAATCGCCACCATCATGAGCGATGGGAGATCCATCGACATGCCAATCAGCAGAATTTACGACAGTTTCGTTGTCTTTCTTGTACAAGATATTGGTGATTCCTATAAGTTCATTCTCAATGCCGATATTCCTTCCGATGTCAGTATGGAACAGATTAATCAGAAAGCCTTCGAGAATCTGTCATCGGTCAAGTTCGAGTGTCATTCGACCAAGGATGAACCTGGTATAAATATGCTGACTTGCGGTGGTAACTTCGAAGCCGAATCGCTACTGTTGCCAGCGTTATGGCAGCATCTTGCCGACCAGGTCGGTGATGATCTCATCATTGCCGTGCCGACGAAGGATCTAGTCTTCTTCGTCCCCGCCAAAGAGAAAAAGCTCATCAAGAAGATGCTCGAAATGTCGAAACGTGCGATTCTTTATAGTTGGGCAAACGCGACTTTCCAGCAGGATTTCTTTGCCCAAGATGTATTTCTCTACGAACGTGCGAAGAATGCGATTTCCATCAGCAAAAAATGGCTCATCAACGCCGCTTTGTAAACGCTGGCTACCATTGAGTGGGAATAGAAGATGTAAAGTGCAAAATCAAAATGAGTAAAGACGAGGATTGGAAAGATTATCCTTATGTGAATTCCCCAGGAGAAAGGTATCGGTTTTTCACAGTTGATCATCTGCGCAACTGAAGAGTATCTGCGTAAAGAGAAGATTGCAGAACCACTCAAGATACTGGATCATACAGTCGAAGCCAGAACATTCTCCGAAAAAGTAAAAGTCGTATTGGAGGCAACCACATGACTCGACATCTGTGGTTGCTTTTTTGCATAATATATGCAAAATAATTTCCATATTCAGTTCTTAATTTGCATATTTTATGTTAAAATATATGCAAATTATCGTTTTTGCAGGTAAACTATGAGACGCTTTGACTATTCCTTTTTGAAAACAATACGTATCCCTACCGACTATTTGTATTATACAAACAGAATATACGAGCTTCGAAATACAGAAGAGAAGAACAAGCAGATATATCCTGATGTTTTCACTTTTCTTCAGAAGATGGCTATTGTTCAGTCCGTAAAGAATAGTAATGCAATCGAAGGAATTATCACGACTGACAAAAGAATAGAAGAAATAGTTCATCACAGTTCTGCTCCGCTGAACCATTCAGAAAGAGAAATTGCCGGATACCGTGATGCACTCAATTTTATTCATGCAAACAGCGATACATTGAGCATTAGCGAGGATCTGATTTTACATCTGCATCTAATTCTGCTCTCCCAAACAGAAATTTCAGAACTCGGACAATATAAACAAGAGGACAATGCCATAATTGAAACCAGCCAAGACGGAACGGCTAGAATACGTTGGATGCCGGTACCTGCAAATGAAACACCACTCGCTATGCAACAATTGATGTATGCCTATTATGCAGCTCGCAATGATGCAGGTATCAATCAGTTACTCCTGATTCCGTGTGTAATTCTCGACTTCTTATGCATTCACCCGTTTAACGATGGTAATGGCAGAATAAGCAGATTGATGTCATTGTTGCTGCTCTATAGAAATGGATTCGACATCTCAAAGTACATTTCCTTTGAAGAACAGGTCAACCTCATGAAAGATGAATATTATGATGCGCTGCGTCAATCATCAGTCGGGTGGCATGAGAACAATAATGACTATCTCCCGTTTATATCACATTTTCTGAATTGCTTGTATCGCTGTTATAACGAACTGGACAAACGTTTCTTAAATCAAAGTTTGAAAAAAGTGAGCAAAAAGGAACGGATCGAGCACGTTCTTTCCAATGCGTTCGTTCCGATCAGTAAAAAAGAAATATGCGAAATGCTACCTGATGTATCGGTGACAACTATTGAACTTGTCATTTCACAGATGGTGAAGTCCGGTCAGATTAAGAAAATCGGTACGACAAAAAGTGCCAGGTATATCAAGAGTGATGGTACTGTTTTCTAACTCTTTGCTAGTGTATCCACTGGCTACCATCGAGTTGGAATAATTCCAAAACCGCTGAGAGCCCCTGTTTCTGAAGTGAACCCACTTTGTTGGACAATTTTAAGCTGAGTATAAGGACTGATTCCTTGCTTGACAAGGGGTCAGTCCTTTCAGTTTGACCTGAATTCTTTTG
>JAGHVD010000049.1 GCA_018064475.1 Candidatus Scatonaster coprocaballi | reverse complement strand
CTTATCAGTTGCCTCGATTACTACAATGAGCGTCACGCTTTGAAGTTAAGTTGAACCGCCGTATGCCGAACGGCACGTACGGTGGTGTGAGAGGGGGATTAAATTCCCCCTACTCGATTATACATAGAATTAAATGCTTATAGTGCGAGGATCGCGACGTAGATGCCGATGATCAGAACGTGAATCAGCATGAAGCGTTCGGTGACCTTCTGGTTGACCCAGCCCCAGTTCTTACGGCAATGATCGTGAAGTGGGGTTCTGATATTCTTCATGAACTGTTTCTTGGTGATACGGCAGATCGCAAGCTTAAAGAGCGAACTACCACCATCCAGGATCATCGGGAGACAGATGATAATGTAGGAGAATGGGTTACCGGATGCCATGGCAAAGAAAGCAAGCAGCACACCAAAAGCCTGGGAACCTGAATCACCCATCAGTAATTCACTGGGGTTGCAATTGAACCAAAGGTATACACCTAGTACCAAGAACGTATAGATCATGGTGGGGAGCATCAAGGTTTGACCCAAGAAATTGGACATGAGAAGGAATGCGAAGATGGAGATCATGGAAAGACTTCCGCAAAGTCCGTCCACACCGTCAGATGCATTTGTGAAGTTGATGGAGCACCATACGAGAATGCCGGCCAACAAGATGTAAAGTGGAAGCGGTACGGTAAATTCAATCTCCAGAGCAAGTATTACGATATGTCTTGGAAACAAGTAAGCGGCCAGTACACCGGATCCTAAGGAGATGATGATGTCTGTCAGACCTTTAGTCATGGCTTTCCAAGGCTTTCTGTCGTCTAAATATCCGAATAAGCTTGCGAGGAATACCCATGGGAAAATCAACGCAAACTTCCAGGTTACACGTGTGAACAAGAGTACGTTGATGATCATGATCGGGATGAAGATGATGCCGGCAGAGGTCGGCTTTCCTTTGGCACTCTTGCCATCCACGGCAAAAGCACGGCCGCCGTCTGTTGGCAGCTTGTTTTTGAAATAACTTAAGTTGGCGAAGCTAAAGAACACCGTCATGATAGCGCCGATAATGATCCAGTATTTCGATGGATAAAGAATGTCGAACACGACAAATCCCCCCTAATATGCAAATATGTGTTTTTAATCTTGCCAATCATAACACAAAATCCGATTATATAGTATAATATACGGACGAATGTAAACGAAACGAAAAGATTGAGATAGGAGAAGCACACATGGATTTTAGAAAAACTGTGGCGACTAAGGTATCTGAGGCAACCGGTCTGGACCTGGAGACCGTGAATAAACTGGTGGAGATTCCACCGCAAGACGATATGGGTGATTTTGCATTCCCTTGCTTTACATTGGCGAAGACCATGCACAAGGCCCCGAACATGATTGCATCGGATCTTGCATCGGATGAGCGCCTTTCGGATCCTTGCTTCAGCCGAATCGAGGCGAAAGGTCCATATCTCAATTTCTTCGTGGATCGAGGCGAATTTGCACGTGCGATCTTGTCTGAAGTCAAGACAAAGGGTACGACATATGGTCAGTCTTCGGAAGGCGAAGGAAAGACCGTCATTGTAGAGTACTCTTCACCGAATATCGCGAAGCCGTTCCATGTCGGACATGCTTTTACCACCGTAATCGGTCATTCACTGGCGCGTATCTATGAGAAGCTGGGCTACAAGGTCGTTCGTATGAATCACTTGGGTGATTACGGCACACAGTTCGGTAAGCTGATCACTGCGTACCGTCTCTGGGGCGATGAAGCAGCACTCAATAACGATCCGATCAAAGAACTGCTTCGTATCTACGTGAAGTTCCATGAGGAGGAGAAGAATGATCCGTCTCTGACGACCAGTGCTCGTGAGAACTTCAAGAGACTGGAAGACGGCTGTGAAGAAGAGGTTGCACTCTGGCAGAAGTTCCGCGATATGTCTTTGGTGGTATTTAATCAGCTTTACGACCGTATGGGTGTGAAGTTCGATAACTATAATGGTGAGTCCTACTATGCCAAGATGGCGGATGAGGTCGTTGCGATGCTGAAGGAGAAGAATCTCCTGGTGGAGAGCGAAGGCGCACAGGTCGTGGATCTGGAAGAGTTTGGTGTTCCGCCTTGCATCATTCTGAAGAGCGACGGAACGACGATCTACGGTACACGTGATCTGGCCGCGATCCTCTATCGTGATGAGAATTATCACTTCGATAAGAATATCTATGTTGTAGGTATCCCACAGGCATTGCACTTCAAGCAGGTGTTCTCTACGCTGAAGAAGGCAGGTTACGCTTGTGCAGATAAGTGTGAGCATGTCGGATTCGGTCTGGTAAAATTCCAGAACATGAAGTTCTCGACACGTGACGGCAATATCGTACTTCTCGAGGAACTGCTAGATGAGAGCGTGGCCAAGACCTATGAGCTGATTAAGGCGAATGCCGAAACGAGAAATTCGGATATGAGCGATGAACAGCTCCGTGAAATCGCTGAGAAGGTTGGCCTGGGCGCTGTGATCTACACCTATGTGAAGGCTGGACGTGAACGTGATATCGTCTTCTCATGGGATCAGATGCTGGACTTCGAAGGTGATACAGCTCCATATCTCATCTATACTTACGCACGTACTCGCTCGATTCTGCGTAAAGCTGCAGATCAGGGTATCCTGCCGGCTGAGGCGGGCAGCGAAGTGCTCAATAAGCTGACAGGCGATGAGGAATTCGCTTGCGCGAAGATGATCGCGGAGTTCCCGGAGGCGATTCGTAAGGCGGCCGGTAGTAATGAGCCGTTCATGATCTCCCGTGCAGTGAGCCAGATTGCAAGAGCATATAACCGTTTCTACAACAACTGCTCGATCCTCTCTGGTGAAGATGAGGAACTGAAGCGTGCAAGACTTGCACTTTGTGAGTGTGTCTGCAATGCGATTGAGGCAGGTACATATCTGCTTGGTATTTCCGTTGTTGAACAGATGTAATCGGGTCTATAGTTTGATTCGATTTTCCATATCAGAGGTGAACCATGTCTGACGATAATATGAAGATGCCGAGTTTCTCGGAGATCAAGTATGTGAGACCTTCCGTGCAGGAGTTTCGTGAATGCGCCATGAGTACGCGTCTGAAATTGATGGCTGCTCGTGACCCGGAGGTGGTCGAGGCGGCGATCATGAGTTTCGAACGTGAGATGAGTGCCTTCGACACGGCGTGCACGATCTGTATGATTCGCCATGACCTCGATACTGCAGATCAGTTCTGGACCGATGAGATCGATTTCTTCGATGAGAACTATCCAGTCGTCTCAGAATTGTCCGCGGGTGTATATGCCGCGCTTCTTCATTCTGAGATCCGTCCTCAGTTGGAAGAACGCTTCGGTCCGATGATCTTCAGAAAGACACAGAATCAGCGTGATATCGTTAGCTCTGAAGTACTGGAGGAATTAGGTGAAGAGAGTTCTCTGGAGACGGAGTATAGTCAGATCCTCTCCGAAGCAGATATTCTCTTCGAAGGTAAACACCAGACGATCTCGACCATGACGCCTTTCCTTGAGTCGACAGACCGCGAAGTTCGTAAGAAAGCGCATCAGGCTGTCTCGGATTACTTCATGTCCAATAAGGAGAAATTCGACGAGATCTATGACAAGATGGTGCATATTCGTACTACGATTGCAAAGAAGTTAGGATTCAAGGATTTTGTTGAACTGGGTTATAAGCGTATGGAACGCTACGACTATGATCCTGAGAAGGTAAAGACCTTCCGTGATAATATCGTGAAGTATATCGTTCCGATTACTTCGGAGATCCGTCGCCTTCAGAAGAAGAGATTGGATGTGGATCGGCTTTATTACTACGATCTGCCTTGTCTCTTCGTACATGGTAATCCAACACCGAACATTCCGAAGGAAGAATATTTCCATACGGGATGTCAGATGTTCGCGAAGATGTTCTCCAAGGAGCCAAGTTTCTTCCAGGTACTAGGTGAGCATGACTTCATGGATCTGTTCTCCAGACAGAATAAGGCGACGGGTGGTTACTGTGCGTCACTTCTGGACTACGGTATCCCTTATATTCTCATGAACGCGAATGAGACTTCGGACGATGTGGCCACGATGGTCCATGAGTCCGGTCACGCCTATGCGGCACTACGAAGTATTGACTCCTCTCAGTTTATCGAGTGTCTGTCTCCGACACTGGAAGCCTGCGAGATTCATTCCACGGCGATGGAGTATCTGTCTTATCCGTACATGGAGATGTTCTTCGGTGAGGCGGCGGATGCATATCGTGAACAGCATATGACGTTGGCGCTTCTTTTCCTGCCTTATGGGTGTCTGGTGGACGAGTACCAGCATGAGGTCTATGCGAATCCGGATATGACACCGCAGGAGCGTCATGCGACATGGCGTAGACTGGAGAAGAAGTATCAGCCGGATATCGACTACGACAATGATCCGTTCTATGAACCGGGTGGTGCTTGGATGAAGAAGGAGCATATCTTCACGTCTCCGTTCTACTATATCGATTACTGTCTGGCGCAGGTATGTGCGCTACAGTTGTGGGATCTCTCCCGTAAGAATACGAAGAAAGCCATGACCATCTACGATCATCTTTGCTCGGCCGGCGGTACGAAGACGCTGATCGATCTGGTGGAGAGTTCGGGACTGGAGTCGCCGTTCTCGGTAGATGTCATGAAAAAACTTGCCTATCAGGTGTGTGATTATTTGAACCTATGAAACTTCCAGAAACTTTTCTAACCAGAATGCATCAGTACTTCGAGGAACAGGGACTTCAAGATGAAGAAGCCAAGTTTCTCGCGTCCTACGAGCAGCCGGCGGTACATGGTATTCGCTGGAATCGTCTGAAGGTGCAGCCTTCCGACTATGCTTCGCTGATGGCGAAGATGGAGATGGAGACCGATGAAGTAACTTGGTGCGACGGAGGTTTCTATACTCCGGATATTTCCTTAGGAAAAGATCCCTACTATCATGCGGGGGCCTACTATATTCAGGAACCTTCCGCGATGCTTCCGGCGTCGATCATCGGGACGAAACCTGGGGAGTTTATTCTTGATATGTGTGCGGCGCCCGGAGGAAAAGCCACTCGAATCGCGGAGGACCTTCAGGGTGAGGGGCTTCTGGTGGCCAATGAGATCAATGCGGAGCGTTCCCGTGCGCTGCTTCGTAATCTGGAGCGTGCCGGCGCGGATAATGTGGTAATCCTGAATGAGGATCCGAAGAACATGGTGAAGAGTTTCAAGGGTTTCTTCCACCGAATCATCATCGATGCGCCTTGCTCGGGTGAAGGGATGTTCCGTCGAGATCCTTTCGCGCCGAAGAGTTGGGAGAAGTTCGGACCGGACAGTTGTGTGCCGATTCAGACGGCGATCCTCGGTTATGCGGATGAGATGCTGATGAAAGGTGGAGACATCGTCTATTCGACCTGTACTTTTGGTGAGGCGGAGGATGAGGACCGCATCCATGATTTCCTTGCGTCGCATCCTGATTATGAGATTATTTCGCACCGTGAGCTGACCGGCGTGTCGCACGATCCGGAGGGCATGATGCGTATTTGGCCGCACCGTACATCCGGCGAAGGACATTTCTGTGTTCACCTTCATAAGAAGGGGGAGCGAGAGGATGATCCGAGAAAAAATACGCGACCGGATGCTTCGACGAATTTTACCTTCGTAAAAGCACGTGAATGCTTCGAGCAGTTCATGAAGGGGCTGCTGAACGATGATGCGGCGGAAGCTTACGTGAAGAAGATTCGTGCGCAGTTTGTGCTTCATAAGGATAAGGTTCATCTCATGCCGGTTGCGGAGTCACTATTTTCCCATCTCAAAGTGGTGAAGATGGGTGATTTTCCCGGCGAAATCAAAGAAACGGCCAAAGGACGTGTATTCGTTCCGTCTCAGGCGTTGGCACTGGAGTTGAACAAGGAGAAGATCCGTCCGTCCCGATTCCTGTCACTGAGTAGAGAAGATGAGCGTCTGATCCGTTATCTGCGGTGCGAGACGATCTCTCTGACTGCGGAGGAGATGGAGACGCTGGATGACGGCGAGAATATTGTGGTGGCCTGTGAAGACTTCCCGCTGGGATTTGCGAAGGTGACCGGCGCCGTATTGAAGAATGCTTACCCGAAGGCTTGGCGATTGATGGGCTGATGGATTGATGTAGCGGATTTAATGTTTGATAGGAGAGAGAAGCAATGGAAAGATTTCTGGTAGCAAGTAAGAATAAGGATAAGATTCATGAGATCAAGGAGATCCTCGCTGAGTTCCCGTTCGAGATCGTCGGGATGGAGAGCATCGGGATCCATACGGATATTGTTGAAGATGCGGATACTTTCGAAGGAAATGCGCTCATCAAGGCGACCGCCATTCATAAGGAAGTGGGCGGCTATGTCATGGCGGACGATTCCGGCATCTGTATTGATGCGTTGAATGGTGCGCCGGGTGTGTACTCTGCACGTTTCTGTGGTGTGGATTCCACCTATCCGGAGAAGTTTGCGAAGATCTGGGAGATGTTGAAGGACGTGCCGAAGGATCAGTGGACGGCTCATTTCGTTTGCGCAATCGCAGTCGTTCGTCCGGATGGTTCCCACTTCGTTGTCAAAGAACAGTGCGACGGTGTACTGCTCGATGCACCAAGGGGCGATAATGGTTTCGGATACGACCCGATTTTCTATGTGCCGGAGATTGGACATACGACGGCAGAGATCCCGGATGAGGAGAAGAATGCAATCAGCCACCGTGGTAAGGCGTTGCGCTCGATGCTTGCCATTTTAAAACAATCGTGATATACTTTCCTGCGTGTACACTTGTACACGCACCGCGGACATTTCTGGCGGGAGTTTTCTTCTAAACGAGGATGAGTATGGCTGAGAGTTACGAGTATTTGCTTGTGAAGGCAGATGTGTTACCTGAAGTATTCGTGAAGGTGATGGATGCCAAGCGCCTGTTGAGTTCCGGCAAAGTGGTGTCGGTCAACGAAGCAGTCAAGATGGTGGGCCTTTCTCGTAGTGCGTACTATAAGTACAAAGAAGCAGTCATGCCGTTCTATGAGACGAGCCAGGGAAAGATTGTCACTTTGATCGTGGCGGTTGAGAATTTCCCAGGTATCTTGGCCGGCATTATCCAATGCATCGCTTTCGTCAAGGGAAATATCCTGACCATTAATCAGAACATTCCAATCAATGGACTGGCAGATGTCTCGGTTTCTATGGAGACCGACCGCATGAGTAGTTCAATCGATGAACTGATCCGCGAAGTGGAGAGAATACCAGGAGTTCGTTCCTGCAGAATTATGGCTAGGGAGTGAGACGTATGAAGAATATTGCTATTTTAGGTTTCGGTGTTGTAGGTTGCGGTGTGGCAGAAGTGATTGCCATGAATCACGACCTGATTGCTTCTCGTCTGGGTGAAGAGCTTCAGGTGAAGAAGATCTTGGATATCCGTGATTTTCCGGATAGCCCGTTCGCTTCGCTTGTTACCCACGATAAGGACGAAGTGTTCAACGATCCGGATATCTCTGTAGTTGTGGAGACGATCGGTGGTGCCAGAATTGCTTACGAGTATACGAAGTTGGCACTTGCTTCCGGAAAGACCGTCGTGACTTCCAATAAGGAACTGGTCTCTACTCATGGCGTCGAACTGATGCAGATTGCGGCAGAACATCACTGCAATTACATCTTTGAAGCTGCAGTCGGTGGCGGTATTCCGATCATCCGTCCGATGCATCGTTGCCTTGCAGGTAATAAGATTGAGCGTATTGCCGGTATCGTGAACGGTACGACAAACTATATTCTGACACAGATGGCAGAAAATGGTGCAGACTTCGATGTCGTTCTTAAAGAAGCACAGGCCAAGGGTTATGCGGAAGCTAATCCTTCTGCAGATATTGATGGCATCGATGCACAGAGAAAAATCGCTATCCTCAGCACCATCGCACTGGATGGCGCATATGTAGATCCGACGAGTCTTTTTACCGTAGGAATTACGGCGATTACTACGAAAGACATGGAGTATGCCAAGGAGATGAATGCTTCCATCAAACTTCTGGCGATCTTTGAGAATTCAGATGAAGGTAAGTTCGCTTATGTCGCACCGCATTTGGTCTCTAAGTCTCATCCTCTTGCTTGCGCCAACGATGTGTTCAATGCCATCATGGTAACCGGTAATGCTGTTGGCGATGCAATGTTCTATGGTCAGGGTGCCGGCAAGCTGGCTACGGCTTCTGCTGTGGTCGGTGATGTGATGGATGCGGTTGAACATGGTAATGGCAATGCGCACGTGACCCGCTGGTATGAGACTTCTGATCGCGTGCTGACACCGATTGAAGAACATACAGTGTCTGTACTTCTTCGTTTACCGGATTCTATTTCGGATGATGCGATTGCAGAAGCTTTCCCGGGTATTTCCTGTCAGCCTTGTGTCTATGAGGCAGAAGGTGAGAAGGCGGTCATTCTGGGTAAGGATGGCGATTTGAATGAGGCGAGATTGGCAATCGGACTCGAGAACTTCGACGAGGTACGAAGCGTCATTCGTATTTTCTAATTCGAACATCAACGAACGTGAAGGTTCAGGAAGAAGGCGTGGACATGTGTTCGCGCTTTTTTCTTGACAAAAATACCTTTCATCGTTACATTGTTTTGGGGGGAATTATAAGAGGGAGAATTAAATTATGGAAATCGAACAGTTATTTGCACAGTATCCGGCTATTGCGGCCAAGGTTGAGAATGAACTCGGAAAGATCAAGCAGGGAAAGTTGAATAAGAAGTCTTGGGCGGCTTCTGTAGAGAGCTGGGATCGTATGTTCCCGGAAGATCTTCAGAAATTGAACGCGGAGATCACTCCTGCCAAAGTCTACTTCAAGACCATGATCGTTACCTCTACCGCAATCTTGATCAAGGAATTCAATGCGCTGATCTGCATTCCGGTTCGTGACCTGATTTGGTTATATCCGCAGGTGACGACGCAGAGAATGTATTTCATTCCGACTGCCAAATATCACCATATCCGTACAGTAGAGCGTTCCGGTGATGTACATGTCATTCCGGTTGGACAGACCGGCGGTTTCTCCAAGAAACCACTTGGAACCGATATTATGAATGAGATCAAGCAGGTGATTGCTCCGGCACGTCCGGGTATGTTCTTCGGCTATTCCAAGGATATCGAGAGTTTCGTATTTGGAAACACTGCAGCTGCTGCAGCCCAGGTGGACGAGAAGTCTCAGGTTCAGTAATCCTTTCTGAATTATGGATGACATAGCAATCATTGAGAAGAAATATGCGACGGAACTTCGCCGTGTGAAGCGTCAGAATCGCTGGATGTCTTTCCTTGCGGAGAAGAACGGTATGTGGATCCTAATGATTGTGATTGTCCTTAATGGCGCGGCGGTACTGAGGACACTCTTTGCTCTTTGTCCATCAACCCCGATGTGGGTCTTGCGTATTGGCATCCCGTTGTTTCTTATACTGGGCATTGCAGTTCTACCGTATACCATATTTTTGAGTGTTCGTTATGAGAAGCGGGACAAAGCGTTCCTGGATAGGTTGGGTGATGAACACTATTGTGCGGAGACGATCCTAGCGCTGGGAAATCAATATGGCATTCGTGGAGCACTCGAATATGCGATGAAGTTGCGTTGTCAGGAACTTGGTATTGATCGTTTACCGGAGAGCGCAGTTCGCGACGGTCGTCTTCCCACGGAAGAAGAGGCGGTGATCATTCGAAGTCAGATGAAGAAATGACTTCGAATAAGAAGTTGTTTCATTTGTTGGAGTTGACACACTCGTAATACTTTCCGCTTCAGGATCCGTGATTCTGTTCTAGTATTGTGTGATGAACAACTGTTTAGGTGAAATTTATGAAAAAACCAATTCTTTCTTTTCTTTTGCTGTTTGTTGTTTGTTTTGTTATTCTTTCTTTCGCTGCGCAAAGATTATACAGCAATAAACCGGATGAACAGTATCAGCAACAGTCAATCCAATTGACTCAAGATGTACAGGCATTTAGCATATTTCAGGATAGCGACGGACACGTAGGCATTCACCAGTTCACGAAGGGCGAAAAGGTCGTTTTCTGGCAGAAGCAAGGGGAAGATATAGTCCTTGGACATAATATTGCCTATGTTGATATTGATGCTTCGGATTTGCGTGACGCTTTGGATAATCCGTCAGAAAAAGTCTCGTATGAAGATAAGACCACAATATTGCGTGCGCTTTGTAAAGACACACAGAGCGATGTGCAACTAAGGGCTGGCTATATTTCCCCCAATTCTCAGGAAATTGCTCTTCATTGTGATTATGTGGATGTGCATGGTCATTATGAAGGAAGAATAATCATTACGGAAGAGCATCCATCCGTTCCACTTGAAGCTACGAACTATGATGAAATTGCTGCGTTGAATAGAAAAACGAGGAGTAAACGAATAGTACGCAAGCTTATCGTCGTTTCTGTTATTTCTCTGATTCTTGCTATTCCGTTTCCAGCGTATCTTTTGAAAACGAAAAAACAGGGACTGGGTAATACGTAAACCAGTCTCTGTTTTGTTCATGTAAGTTATGAGAAGTGCTCTGCTTCAAGGATATCGACTTGCAATTCCGATTCGCCTACTAATGCTGATCGCACCGAAGAAGCAGTTTGATGAACCTTTTTCTTGCGTACAAGTTTGTTATCAGAGCTGATTTGCACCATACTCTGCATAGAGTGTCATCATCTCGTTCATGAGCGCATTCATCTTCAACTGTAATTTGCTCAGCTCACGGAGATTCTTGGCATCGATGGCGAGACGAATCTCCTTGAAGACAGAAACGTGTTCGGCTGTATCCTTGGCTAAATTGTTGCGAATCGCATCGATTTCTTTCCACATCGCTACGTCGTAACTGCAGTTCGGATCGTGGAATGGTACGACATTTCTAATCTGTGACAAGTTTGTCGGAATGATGCGCTCGGACAGCTCCATCTGCCAGCGCTTGAGCATGGCGTGCGTATAGGATCTGATGAGCTTATCACTGAAGATATCTCCTGCGCAGAGGATCGGCACCATATCATCAGCATGGAGCAGACAACTGAGGGAGTCGTATACGGTGGCCGGTGGCGCGCCGAAGATACGGTCTCTTTCCTCGGTGGAGAAGCAGGTGAAAATATCTTCTTCACAGCGGTAAACCTTGTTCTTCTCGAGATAATCAGCATCTTCACCATAGTCTTTGCAGAATTCTTTCTCGAGTTCTGTGGTGCTGTGTCCTGACTTTACAGCGTATTCAATACCGTCCAGCATGCACTGGTATACAGCAGATAAACAGAGGTACGTGTTGGTGTGCGGGTTAGGTGAGCGGATCTCAAAACGTGTCTGATTTGGGCTTTCCATGTTGCGGATCAGACCGAGCAATACAGAACGGTTGCGTGAAGGCGTGTTGATGTCCTTACCAATGGAGGCGACCGGATGTGTCGGGGCCTCGAATCCAGGCTGTAGTCTTAAGAATGCGTCAGTTGTGACGGAGATGAACGGATTGATGAGGGAGTAGTGCTTCATGAAACCCATGAGTGCACCCCAGCCGATGGTGCCAAGAAAATCCTTAGACATGTCCTTCGGCGCAAAGAGGTTGACTTTGTGTCCGTCTTTGAGAAAAGCTACTGCATTGACATGTGTATGTTCGCCAGAACCGGCAACGCCTGCCAGTGGCTTGGCACAGAAACTGACTTCCAGTCCGTGCATACGGAAAATCTCTTTGATGAAGATACGGGCCAGCAATTCATAGTCTGCTGCCTGCAGGGAATTAGAATAATGCCAGTCGATCTCCAGCTGTTCCATAATGTTGTGAAAATCACCTGCATCGGAGAGGTGGGCTTTGACACCGCCGACTTCCTTGTGACCCATTTCCGGTTCGAAACCGTAGAGCTCAAGAAGCATGACAGATTGTTCAAGGGCAGTACGTACGACACCCTTTGTGCGCTTCCAATATGATTCCTTCAAACTCTGAGAAGTGGAGAGTACGCGTGTGTTAATCTTCTCTTCCGGCGAGCTGACCCAGAATTCAAGTTCCGTCGCGGTGGTGAGCTCTATACGGTCCAGTTCATCGACCGTGAAACCTAATTCTGCCGCAAGGGAAGGGTTTTCACGGAGATAACGCTCTAGTTCAGAGGCAAAACGATCGGAAGAACGCTTCAGGATGGAACGTGCACATACCCTATCTCCGTTATGAATCAGAAAAGAAGGAATACGGAGCGTACCAATTGGAAGACCTGTCTCCGAATCGATGTGTTCATAGTTATAGTCGACAAACCACATGACATCGCGATCCGCTTCAAAGTCAACACGCCCATCGTTCAGTGTGGCAATGCCGGGAAGTTCAACAGAAGAGCCGTCTGTCTGAACGACACAACCACTCAAATAGCCTTGCAGATTATCGATAAAATCTCTGATCGGAATCTTCTCGTCTGTGTCGTTACCAGCGAGATCGATGCCTACAAAGGACACGAACTTGATCTCAGGATGCTGGCTTAATGCCTGTTCCAAGTCTTTCGTATTATGCGTATTCGGCGGAAGCAGGTATAGCAGATTCGGGTAAATATGAAAGTTCGTCATATCGTTAGCACCTTTCAAAGATAAAATCAGAGACATTATACCATTATTTGATGTTATGTTTTGTTTAGGGATGTAGAGAATTTACACGAAATTCATTGGCACATTCTATCTAATAATAATATAATTAACATAATAGATCACATGATAC
>JAGHVD010000096.1 GCA_018064475.1 Candidatus Scatonaster coprocaballi | reverse complement strand
ACTACAATGAGCGTCACGCTTTGAAGTTAAGTTGAACCGCCGTATGCCGAACGGCACGTACGGTGGTGTGAGAGGGGGATTATATTCCCCCTACTCGATTGCAAAAAATACAGACCTTGAAATCCTCTATTTTCAGGGAAAACGATGTACAGAAGAAAATAATAAGAGAATGTTTACAAAATATATTACAAGATTGTTACAAGCCGTAGTATAATGACGATACTTATAACTATATCTTGAGGAGTATAAGGATGAAAAAGAAACAAGTTTTATCTGCAATTCTGGCACTGGCAGTTGTCGTGAATTTATTTATAACGAATCCAAAGAGAAAGGTGTTAGCGGAAGATCCCCAGCCGAGTTCTTTGGATGTTACGAAAACGATTGATTGGGATTATGAGCATCCGGAAACGGCAAAGATTACTGTTACCAGTAACGTTCCGAAGGTTGAAGATACACAGGCCCTCTTTATCGGAACTCGTTGCCGCGCTCACGGTATGCAGGAGGATACGCTTGAATCTTCTATTAACGCAATTGCCAAGAATGCAGATGTTCATTATTACCTTGTTTCCAAAGATGGAGATAAGAATGCTACGATTTCAGGTACAGTGGAACGAAACGATACGGTTAAAGCCAATATTACAACATTTGAGAGCAATCAGCATCAGGCACTTATGAAGTTCATGGATATCCTCATAGAAGAACTCATTAACAAGAAAAATTCTTATGATTATATTATTTTCGAGTTTGACTCTTCACGAATTGCTGCAAGTGCTTCTCTCAATAGTACCAATGTAGAAAAATTGGAGAAAGTAGCAGCGGTCTTGAAAGACTACTATGCGGAAGATAAGGTTCTCTGGATTACGGACGGTTTTGACCAAAACGTAGATTTTTATGAATCAACACCTTATGAACAGAAGAAACATCATTATGGTGTATTGCCGTACACGCCGACTAATATCACCTACACAACCAAGGATACGAAACGTGGTCACCTCACTACAGATCAGATGTGTGCATTGTGTGCGCTTGTAGCGCCAGATTATTACCTAGCACACATGCCGAAGAAGAATACAGGCTATCCTGTTTCCTATTCAGCTGATAAATCTTTCTATGGCGATGGTGAGGATTTTACCTTGGGGAGTGATTATACTTTAAAACCCGGCGTGAAGAATCAGGTTGACCCACTTTATGGTAATCCGCCGGACTACAAAGTATATGCGAGTGATTCGCGTCAGATGTACTACAATAACACTTCTGAACTTGCTGACTTCCTTTACATGGCGATTCAAGGTGTTACGTTGACATTTAAAGATGATATTCATGTATCCGTGAGTGGTTCAATCGGCATAAAAGATATTACTGTTTATGCGACAGAAGTTGATGAACCTACGGATACGGATTGGCGTGCTCGTCCGACCTTCGATGTGAAGAATGCGACGCTGAAGACGGATGCAGAGGGAATCAAGTATGTCGAAGATGAAAACGGGGAGATTCGTGTAAATAAGGGGAATACGGGTGACAATGCATCGAAGAACAACCAGATTGTTCTGCAGGCTACGGATCTTAAGAACAGACTAACATACGTAAAAATGGTTGTAACCGTTGAGGATACAGAAGGTTTTCAGTCTTGCATCAAATTAAAGGTAGATGAAAAAGGGGTTCCGCTAAACAAAGATGGCAAACCTCGTCAAGGCGACGATGAATATGTGTACGAGATGAACCCTAATGATGGTCTGGCCGAAGTAAAAGCATTTAAAAACGGAAACATATCAGGTAAGGCTGATGCGGATGGCAGTAGTTTAGCCAAGGCTCCTGGCTTGGACGTATGCCATGTCAAGGGAACGGTTTCGGGCGGTACGCAGAACTTCGATACTTCAAAACAAGCGGGTACAATTATTTCTTCGACTTCAGATCCGTACCTGGAGATTGTGACGTTTAAGAAGGATACCCCTGTATACACGTTTGCACCTTTGGAAGAACATGAGTTTGAAAGCATAACGATTGATGGGACGGCTATAACGCTTGATGATAAAGGCAGTGCATCTGGTACGACGTCCCAAGGTAAATATACAGTTGAGACGGATTCGAAGGGAATCATTACAGTTACTTTCCCAGATATTGCAGCGAATCGCACGGTGGATGTGAAGTTTGCTTCTCCTGAAATCAAACTTGAGAAGTCGGTGAAGTCGCCATCTGCCGGCACTGTGGTCAAGGCAGGTGAAACCATCACCTATACCATCAAAGCAACCAATACCGGTAAAGTTCCAGTATCGCAGTTTAGTATTACCGATACCATCGATACGACTAAGGTTAGCTTTGGAACAGATAACGATGGATGGACATATAATTCGAATACGAAAACAGCTACTCACCCGGTGAATACTACACTTGCCCCTGGTGAATCGACGACTGTGGAATTGAAAGTAGTCGTTCTTGCTGACTTTGAAGGTACGGATACGCTCGTGAATGTGGCAGGTGGTAAGTATCCGAATCTGACGCCTATCCCGACCTCTTCTCCGGCCAATCAGCCGATCAAGGGTCGTGATATCGACGTAAAGTATCATGTCAGTGGAGAGATTCCATCAAGCTTTACCACACCATCTGATGTCAAGGAAACATACGGTAGTAAGATGGACGCAGCGCATGTTACTGCAATGACCGTCGCACCGGTTGATGGATACACATTTGATGGATGGTATCTCAAGGACGATCTTTCTGGTTCCAAGTTTGATACGACGAAGGAACTCACAGGAGATAACTTTGCAGATTTGAAGAATGGTGGAAGCGAACTGAACCTCTACGGTAAGTGGAAGACCATTAAAGACTTTACTGTAACCAAATCGGTTACCTTGGAAGACGGATCGGCTATCACCGGTGCTGTAGCGCCAGGTACAAAAGTGAAGTACACCATTACGGTGAAGAACAATAACACATACGCTGCGATTAGTGGCATCACGGTGACGGATACCGTGGATAGTGCATTGGCGATTTCTGATATCACTCCTACTGCTACTACAAGTGGTCAGACGATTACTTGGACGAACTTGTCTGTTGCAGCAGGCGGAACGACGACGCTAACCTTTATCGCGACAGTTCCTTCTGATTTGAAAGTGCAAAAGACGTACGATAATACAGCTACACTTACAGGTGCCGGCGGGGAGACATTGGATAAGCCAAGTAACAAGAGTTCATTTGATGCCGGTCCGGAAAACATCACGCTTAAGGTAGAGAAAGATTGGTCAGATGGATGGACGAATCACAGTGAGACAGTGAAAGTTCGTCTATATAAGAAGATTGCGAGCGAAGTAAACTATACGCCTGTAGATCCAATCATTGAGCTTACGGCTGCAAATCCTTCCAAAACTGTAAGCGTTCCACCGTATGACAAAGATGGAAATGCGTACGATTATATCTTCCGAGAAGTAATCGTTGACGCAAGTGCCGGAACGGAAACCAAGTTGGAAGACGGTGATATGAACGGCAAGTATAAGGTAAGTTACGATACGACTACAGCAGGTACAACGAAGATCTCGAATAATTATGTTGTAACAGCAGCTGATCTTGAGTTCAACAAGGTGGCTTCATCTCAGACTATCGAACCGGGTGGAACGCTTACCTATACGATTACAGTTAAGAATACCCGTACGAACCCGAAGGAAATTGCGAAGGGAATCAAGATCACGGATACACTTCCGACGGGTGTGACACTGCTGACTACTGGTGGTTTGTCTGCGGACAAGGGTACTGCGAATAATTCCGGTAATGACATTACATGGGAAATCGCTGAACTTGGTCCAGGGGTTACTGCAACACTTACTATTAAGGTTACAGTATCGAGCGATTTGAATCTTACACAGCTTAAGAATACAGCAAAGATTACTGAAGTAGGTGGCAAAGAAGATCCGAAAACATCACCGACTGCACCGACCGATGTTCGTACTTTCAAGGTAACGAAGGTATGGTCAAATCCGACTGCTTCGCATGATGCAGTCTCTGTGATCCTTCTTCAGAACGGAGTTCAGTATGCGACGAATGGTCAGGTATCACTTGATAGTTCGAACAGCTGGACATATACTTGGACGAATCTTCCACTGAACGATGAAGAAGGTAAACCATATACTTATACAGTAAAAGAAGTGGAAGTTGAAGGATACGATACAACCATTACATATAGTCCATCTTCAACGACTACGAAGGCATATGAGTATACATCTGCAACGATCCAGAACATATTGAAGACATATGATGTGAAATATCATCTTAAGTCTGGTTCAGAGGATCCGAAAGTTTCGATGCCAGCAGATGAGAAGGTTGATTGGGGCACGAACTATAATGCTGCAACGCCATTAACTGCAAGCGGATATGTTTTCTATGGCTGGTACACAGATGCAGACTGCACGACCAAGTACACAGATGGCATGACATTTAACGACACGAACGTGCCAACCGGTACGCTGGATCTGTACTGCTACTGGAAGTCAGTCAAAGAATTCGAAGTCAGCAAGACGGTTACTTATAATGGTTCCGCCATTACCGGAACGGTTGCACCGGGTAGTACAGTTCTTTATACCATTACGGTGAAGAACAAGAACGCGAATGCACCGATTAAGAACGTCGTGATTTCTGATGTGGTGCCGGACGGCTTGACCATTTCAAATGTGAGTGACTCGGGCAAGGTCACTGGACAGAGCATCGAGTGGACGTTGGATATGGCGAAGGGTGAGACCAAGACACTTACTTTCAATGCGACAGTTCCTGCTGATTTGAAGGTGGAGAAGAAGTACGATAACGTAGCATCCGTAGTTTCTGCTGATGGAGAGAATGTAGGTACGAAGAGTCCAACGAGTACTTTCTCCGGAAAGCCGTTAGACATTGATTTGTCTGTTGCGAAGGATTGGTCCGATAAGTGGACAAGTCATGGTAGTGATACAGTGAAGGTTCGTCTTTATCGAAAGATTTCTACGGAATCGGCTTACACACAAGTTGGATCTGTTATTGAGTTGACACAAAGTGTGCCAGCGGAAACCGTTACTGTACCACCTTATGACAAGGACGGAAATGAGTATACCTATATTTTCCGTGAGGTTGTCGACAAGTCCGGCATTGAAACTCCGTTGGAAGACGGCGACAAGAACGGACGGTACAAGGTAAGTTACGATACGACTACGAAAGTAGGTACGACGAATATTCTGAATACCTATATCATCGATGCTACGGATCTTGAGTTTAAGAAGACGGCATCGGATCTGGCGGCACCTGGTGATGTTCTTACTTACACGATTACCGTGAAGAACTTGCGTACATATGAGACTGCCACCAACGTGGTCATCACGGATGAGCTGCCGGATGGCGTGACACTTGTGACACCGGACGGATTGGTATTTACCTCTCCGGATACAGCAGTTGACGATGGAAAGGGTAACATCACTTGGACGATTCAGTCGATTGCTCCTGGTGAGACGGCGAAGTTGGAGATCAAGGTGAATGTTGATCCCAAATTGGATGCATCCAGATTGGAGAACATTGCGCAGATTAAGGACGTTGGTGGAACTTCTTATACGCCGGGTGAATTCCCATCTCCACCGGCTCTGACAGATATCAGAACTTTCACGGCAAAGAAGATCTGGTCCAACCCGACTGCTGAACATGACGCTGTAACCGTTGTACTTCTGCAGAATGGTCAGCCATATGCAGTGAATCCATCTGTAGAACTCAGTAGCACAAACGACTGGACCTACACGTGGACGAAGCTTCCGCTTTACGATGCTTCGAAGAACTACTATGTATATACAGTAGAGGAAGTAGCTGTTCCTGGATATTCAACGCTTACTTCTTACTCCGGTGGCACGTACGGTAATACTTCAGTCGATATCAAGAACACTTTGAAGACGTACGATATCAGTTACCAGATTGTTGGCGATGTGAAGCCGGAGGGCGTACCAGCACCTTCCGGTGATACAGTTGACTGGGGTACGAAGTACACGGCCAAAGACAAACTGAGCAAAGAGTACTACACATTTAGTGGTTGGTTTGAAGACGATGCTTGTACTACACCTTATGTGGATGGTACAGTCATCAACGATACAACAGCTCCAGGCGGCAAGAAGGTACTCTATGGTAAGTGGACACGTCTGACGACGGATATTACTTTCCAACCTGGAAATGGTAAGTCTCCGAATCCAGGAGATGTGATTTATCCGAAGGATACGACGATGAATCGTGGAGATGATTTCCCGATGCCGGCAGATCCAATCTATAACGGCGACGACTTTAAGTTCGGCGGATGGTTCTTGGATCCTGACTGTACCATTCCATATGTACCGGGTCCGTTGACGGATGGTGAGTTGCCACTCTACGCGAAGTGGACCTACCAGCCGACGGTCAGCTACAAGTTCGTAGGCGATGATATTCCTTCTGATGTGAAGCTTCCGGCTACAGAGAGAATTCCGGCAGGTACGGCTTACGATGCAGATAAGAAAACAACATCTACGGACAACTATACATTTGATGGATGGTATGTAGACAGCGGTTGCACGAAGAAGTACGAAGATGGAACGAAGATCTATGAGAACACTGTTCTTTACGGAAAGTGGACCAGAAAGACGACCGACATCAATCTGCTTCCTGGTGCTGGAGCAGGACCGAATCCGGATGACGTAACCTATCCTACGATTCCACCTGGAAAACGTGGAGATATTCTCCCGATGCCGGAAGACCCAATCTACAATGGTGACGATTACAAGTTTGCCGGATGGTTCTTAGACCCGGATTGCACGATTCCATATGTGCCGGGACCGATGACATCACCGGAAATCAAGCTCTACGCGAAGTGGACGCAGTTGCCTATCGTAAGATATCATTTCGTCGGTGAAGTGCCGAATGGTGTATATCTACCGCAGATCGATATTATCCAGCCGGGTACGTCTTATAAGACGCTCGCACCTTCTGGCACAACGACATTGTATGTCTTTGATGGATGGTATCTGGATGTAGCCTGCACACAGAGATTTGTGGAAGGTTCGAAGATCACCAAAGATATGGCATTGTACGGCAAGTGGCTCGCTGTGATCCCGAAGACCGGCGCGTATACCAGTGCGAATGTAAGTTTGGCTGCCTTGTTTGTATTGAGCGCTGCAGGTATTGTGCTCTATGTATCCATGGAGAAGAAGCGTCGCTACTATCGCCATTAAGCTACTGCTGATTGATCGTTTATCAGGGTCGTCTCATGAATGTGAGACGACCCTTTTCTTCGCTTACATGATTTGTATGTTCAATTCGAAAAAAAACCTTGCACTATCTTCATACATCTGCTATACTTTCAAACGTTGATTAAACAACATTGCCGAATTGTGTAAGGGTAGCACACCGGTTTCTGGCACCGTTTGTCTGGGTTCAAATCCTAGTTCGGCAGCCATAAGACTGTTTCCATATGGAAACAGTCTTTTTTTATTTTTCTTTTACTCGATATTCCTTTGTGAGAATGTGACGCAATAATGAAAACAAACGAAAGAGAATCGTTGACAAACGATAAGACGGCTTGTATGATAGATTTCGTTCGGCATCCTTTCGGAATGAGCTGAAAGTAAAAGAAAATGAGGATTGTTTATGATCAATATCGACAGAAGAAAAAGAATATTGGAGATATTGGAGAAAGAGAGTCGGATCTCAACGACGGACCTGATGGAGCGGTTGGGTGTAACCGGTGCGACAGTGCGAAGCGATCTTCGCGATTTGGAACGTGAAGGTGCAATTGTTCGCTTTCATGGTGGCGCCTCGATTCCGGATTCAGTCAAACAGTCTACATCTTCTGAGAACTATATGCGCCGTAGTGTCATGTCTGTTGCAGAGAAGACGGCGATTGGTCAGGAAGCAGGGAAGTATGTCCATGAGGGTGAGACGATCTTTATCGATGCCAGCTCTACAACTTTCCATATGATTCCGTTCATCAGTAAGCTTGAGAACCTCACGATTGTAACGAATGGTATTCACACTGCGATGGAGATCCAGCGTTATAGTAATTTCCGTACAGTACTGGTAGGCGGCGTGCTTCGCCCACACTCCGGTGCAATTGAAGGACTGCTTTGCGAAGAGATGCTTCGACGGATCTCGGGCGATAGCTACTTCGTATCCGGCAACGGATTCTCACTCACTTCCGGATTGACCGGCCATAACTTCTATGAACTGGAACTGAAGAAGCGTTTCGCGGAGAAGTGCAAGAGATGTATCGCACTTGTTGATTCCAGCAAATTGAATGCAGATTCTACTTCAACCTTTATTCCGGCTGAGAAGATCGATGTACTGATCACGGATGCCGGTATCTCTACCAAACAGGCTCAGGAAATCCGTGATTTCGGAATTGAACTGGTCATCGCTCCGATGGATTCGCTTTCCTAAATTTAGCGTGAATTGATAATCTCTGATAATGAAGAACGCATTGAATGTTAGATCTCATTCAATGCGTTCTTTGCTAATTGCTGCTTGAGTTGCTTCGGCGTGATATGCCGATGTTTCTTGAACTGTGTGATGAAGTAACTGGAAGTACTGAATCCGGTGTCCAGTGCAATCTGGCTGATGGAACGGGAAGTTGTAATGAGAAGTTTCTCGGCCTCCATCAGACGTACATAGAGAAGATAATCGGAGAATGTCTGCCCCATGCAGTGACGGAAGAATCTGGAGAAATAACTGTAACTCATGTTGCAGATCTTCGCCATGCTTTCAACCTGTACCGGATGCATATAGTTCACCTGAATATAATCCAAAGCGGACTTTAGGCGCAGGATATCTTCTTCTCGGATATTGTCTGTCTTACAGAGCGTAATTCCTTCCTTCTCCATATTCCTTAAGTACCACAGAAATATGCGATATACATCTGAACGAAGCGCCATCTGGTAGCCAATCTTCTTGGCCTGATACTCCTTATATGCATCTTCGATCAGAGATGGAAGATCGGTATGGTCGAGTTTCTCTTTGGTGACAAAGAGAGAGAAACTGCTACCTTTGTTCTGCGATGCATTCGATGAGACGAAAGGCAGAATATATTTCGCGCCGGTCATGAAGAGCGGAGAAGAGAATACGATAGACGGGTCGAACTGCAGACAGTAGTATTCGCAAGGAAGATTATGACGGAATGCATGTGCTTCATTTGCATTGATCAGGAGCATATCGCCTTCGTTGACTTCGAAACTACGATTGGTAAGATGAACAGAGAAACTGCCCTTCAGTCCGTATATGATCTCAATATATTCATGATAGTGCGTAGGAATTTCGCGACACCGGTTGAATTCCTGTGAATAACTTGGACGTGCTACGATGACCGGTTGAAGATCTGCACGGTGCAAGTTCTCATAAAGCGCAGAAGAAGCTTGTGTGGACGTCTCAGATTGCATATCGAACTAACCCCTATTATTTGAATGCTTGACTTATATCAGCATAACATGACTAGGGTAGGAAATAAAGATTATTTTGCAGAATGTTGCTATTTTTTCTTTACATGTAAACTTCAGCGAGAAGGTCCTGGACGTCGTCTTCCGGTTCTGGTTCAGGCTGAGGTGCTACGAGGAAACACTGCTTCTGCAAAGTATACAGTTCAGCGAAACGTAAAGGTGAAATCGACAAAGTTTTCAATACTGCATTGATCTTACGAAGAGATGGGTTGGCTTCACCGCGTTCCATCCTGCAATAGTAAGACAGATTGATTTCAGAACGATAAGCTACATCGAATTGAGAGAGCTCTTGTTCACGGCGAAGCATTCTGAAAATTCTTCCGATACAAACATAATCATCCATAACCTATTCTCCTATCAGCTAAAATACTTGTATTTATCATGATAATGGGGATGGGGACGAGAGAAAAGGAAAAAGTAGAAAATACTTTGTCGAATTTGTATTTTCACTCGAACGTAATTGCTATTTATACACTTACAGTATATAAGTACGCTTATATGCGTACAAAGACAAAAGTTGTCGTATAATAGATGCTGTAAAAGAATTGTTTATTCTAAGTGGAAAGGTGCAAAACATATGGCGCAGAACAAAGATATCCGTTTACCATCATGGATCTCACCGGGTATGGTCTTTCAACAGGGCGTGCCAGTCATTCTCCGTGGAGAGGTACAATCACCGAATGTTCCGGTTACGCTGGAGGTCATGAAAGACCCGACAGATGGACGTAAAGTATCGAAACTGGATGCGGACTATGGTGTCATCTTAAGTCTGGAGACGATCTCCGGCGAAGATGGAAGTTTCCGATTCGAACTTCCGGCTTATCGTTCTTCTACGGATGCATATACGCTTGTTTTCCATTCTCTGACAGAAGTTCTGACCATTGAAGACTGCCGATGCGGCGATGTCTGGGTCATGTTCGGCGGACGCCCGCTCTCTGCTTCGATCAAGCAGACCGCTGCACCTCGTACACCGCTGAAGAAGGATGTCATGCCGCTTCTGCGTTTCTATACGCCGAAACGTGGCGTGTTCAATGAAGCGGATGAATTCTCCTATGCACCGATTCTGATGGATGAAGCGGAGCGGTGGATCCGTATCCGTGACACGAAGGAATTGGCGAATGTTTCTTCCGTGGCATTCTCCTATGCTTATCACCTTGCTGAACAGTTGCATTATCCAGTAGGTATTCTCGATCTGGCTGAAGAATATGCGCCGATCTATCGATGGATCTCCCATGAGAGCATTGACGCGAATGAGGCGATTCGTACATATCTCGAAGAGCGTGATCTTTACTTCGACGAAGAAGGATGGCGTGCGAATCTTGCACGTCTGAATGAGAAGAAAGATGCCATTTCTTCCGGCGATATCCTGAAGGATGAGTCGGAGGAAGAAGAGGAGAAGAGCGAAGAGTCTTTCGTCTTCGAGGATGAAGAGAAGATCGACGTGGCCATTGATCCGGAAGGCGCACTGGCCTTCGAAGATCAGCCGGGTGGTTCGACGAAAGAAGAAGAGCCGATGTTGTCTTTCCCTTCTGAAGAATTGGCCAATTATGAGAAAGAGAAGAAGAATAACCGAGATCTTCTTTCTTCTTTGATTCCGTCTGCGGAGACCGTCGAGACGGATACACTGGTATCGGAAGCTGCACATCGTCCGCTGGTCGGCCCGCAGGACATGATGTCCGTGCTTTTTAACCATAAGCTTGCGCCGCTGTCTGATACGAGTGTTCGTGGTTTCGTATTTGCACCGGATGCATCGGATGCGCAGATCCTGAAACTATATGGCACTATGATTCGCCAACTTCTGATCGATCTTTCCAATGTATTCGGCCCAAAATCCATCGAGGACAAATTCCAGGTGCCTTCTTTCATTATTATGCAGTTGCACCCAGAGGCTATGGATCCTCAGGAACCGTATCGTCATATTGAGTTCAACGAGAAGCTCTGTGCCATCCGAAGGAAGATGAGCATGCCGATTGGCGTACTGGGTCAGCATGACCTGCTGTTGCCGGATAAGTCGGTCTCCTTCATCTTGGGGCGAAGACTCTCCTGTATCGCGCTGGGCCTTCACTTTACACCGAAGATGCCGGCTTCTTCTCCAGAGTGCGTCGGTGTGGAAGTGGTCGGCAACAAGGTAATGCTTTCTTTCGATAATACGATCGATGGCTTGCGTCTTGCAGAGAATGAATCTGTCCTTCGCGGATTCGCGATCTGTGATGAAAGTCATGTCTACGTACCGGCTACTGCTCGAATCCTTCACGGGGTGCGCGTCATGGTCTGGAATGATGATATCGAGAATCCGGTCGGTGTTACATATGGCTATTCACCGGTTCCGCATCAGGCGACTTTCCGTAACCGTATCGATCTTCCGGTCCTGCCGTTCCGCTTTGACCGAATCGATTCGGAATACTGCCCGGACCTTACTTTTGCCGCATGTGACGACTTATCCTTCATTGGCAAAAGAACCTGGGACGGGGAATTCGAGAGATTGGAGACCTATCAGATCACCAAAGGTAAGGCCAATATCTTCCGTGAGGTGATGAACAAGACTTCGGGGGCTGCATCGCTTCGAATCGAGTATGAACCGGAGAACAGTCTGCTGTCTTTCGGACCGGTTCTGAACTACGTATCGATCATGGCACCGCTTCATTTCTCGAAGGCCAGAAGGATCTGTCTGGATGTATTTAACCCAGACCAGGTGAAGAAGACCATGCAGATTTCAGGCTTCCGCGGAGAAGCAACGATTGAGATCGGATTGAGATGGCAGACCATCACTTTGAACTGGAGTTCTTTTGACGAGATGGAGATCTCAGACCTTCAGTTTACGATCTTCGACAGACAGCGCTCCGGCGCGATCTATATCGATAACATTCGATTCTTGCCGTAATTTGCGGGCAAGAAGAACCACACATGGAGGGAGGCACGAAAAAATGGTTGAAGACCTTTTACCGGCTTTAGAGAAAAGTCTTCTGGAAGCTTCCGGATCGATTCCGGTAGTGTTCGAAGGCGTGGAACATTGTTATGAGACATCTACACCATTCCCTACTGCCAGCGCACACACGTCTCATGAATTGCTGTATCTACGACATGGCAAGTGTGAGTTTACAATTAATGGGAAGACGTTCCAGTTGAACAAGGGAAATACCCTGATTATTCGACCACAGGCGACACACTCTGTTCGTGTGCTCGAAGGACCGGCAGATATGGTGGTCTTGTATTTCGGTTTCTCTTCGGATATTGCCAAGGCGCAGCAAGCTCTCTCATCGACGCCGAAAGATGAGCAGCCGATGAGTAACGGAAGACTTCGCGGCGGACCGACTGTTCCATTCCTTCAGGAGAATGTATCCTCACTGCCACTTGGATACTTCCTGAATTTTGCTGCGGGCGGCAATGCGATTGAAGATTCATCTCCCTACCTGATCTTCTCAGGAAAGAGCAAGCAGGCCATTGGCGAATTGGCAAACCGCATCATGAACGAGAGCCGTCAGAACGCGTATGAGAAGGACATGATGATGCAACTTCTGACGATGGAACTTCTGATCACGCTTTCGCGTGCTTTCCGTGAAGAATGGGAAGAGAGTCTTCGTGTGAAGAACGGGAAGGCCAGGGAACTGGTGTTGATTGCGAAGGATTACCTTGATGAGAATTACGATCGAGGCGTAACCGTGGCCGAGACGGCTGCGTACGTATTCCTGAGCCAGGGTTATTTTACCCGCGCTTTCCGCGATGAATTCGGCGTAAGTCCGATGAATTACCTGATGCAGATCCGCATTGAAGCGGCATGCAGATTATTAACGAAGAAAGAGATTAAGGTCAGCGGCATCGCGACTTCTGTCGGATTCTCAAGTCCACAACGATTCAATGTGGCTTTCCGTAAGCAGAAGGGCATGACGCCGATGGAATATCGACACAAATATGCAGAATAAGGAGAAATACATATGAGCATGTATGATGATGATTTTCGCGTACCGGAAGAAAGCCGTAAGGGCATGGATCTGGAACGCATAGAGAAGGCAGTAAGAGAGATCCTGATTGCGATTGGTGAAGATCCAGATCGTGAAGGCCTTCTGGAGACACCGAACCGCGTAGCCAGAATGTATGGCGAGGTATTCTCAGGACTGCATCGTGATATCAGCAAGGACATTAAGGTCTTCACAGAGACGGGGAACGATGAGATGATCCTCATCGGTGACATTCCGTTCTACTCCATGTGCGAGCATCACTTGCTGCCTTTCCATGGTAAGGCCCATGTGGTCTATGTACCAAGAAATGGAAAGATCTTAGGACTGTCCAAGGTTGCACGAATTGTGGATACGCTTTCCCGTAAGCCGCAGCTTCAGGAGAGACTGACTTCCGAGATTGCAGATACGATTCAGAAAGCCGTCGATGCGATGTCTGTGTGCGTCGTAATCGAAGCAGAACATCTGTGTATGACCATGCGCGGAATTCGTAAGCCAGGTTCCAAGACTGTCACATCGGCGATGCGCGGTGGATGCCGTTCGGATGCCCGTACACGTTCTGAGGCATTGGCGCTCATTAACCGTCCAAGAAATATTATCTGAGAAGGTGGATACACATGGCATTCTCTTCAAGGGACAAAGGAAACATGGGAATTTGGAAGTGTAGAGACCGTGAGATCTCCTATGCGGAGAAGATGCTGGTCATGGGCATCTTGAACGTTACACCGGATTCTTTCTCTGACGGAGGATGCTTCTATACACCTGAAGAAGCGTCGCGTCGTGCTTTGGAGATGGAGAGGGATGGCGCGGATATCATCGACATCGGTGCAGAGTCCACTCGTCCCGGAAGTGAGAGCATCTCAGCCGATCAGGAGCTTTCCCGATTGATTCCGGCATTGAAAATCATTACGGAACGGGTAAAGATTCCTGTTTCGGTCGATACATATAAGAGTAAGACTGCCCACGAAGCGTTGCGATTTGGCGCGTCTATTATCAACGATGTATGGGGTTTGCGTAAAGATCCGCAGATGGCAGAAGTGGTCGCCGAAAGCGGCGCAGGCATGGTCCTGATGGCCAACTACACAGATCCTAAGATTTTTGCACGCTCGGAGAAGGGAATCGTTGACGATTGCCTCCGATATTTCGAGGGAAGTGCGGAGCTTGCTATACAAGCAGGAATCGATCCGGCCTCGCTCATTTTCGATCCGGGTATCGGATTCGGAACAGATACGAAAGAAGCGATGGCGCTTCTGAAAGCGATTCCGGTGATGCAGGAGGCGGGTTATCCTATTCTCATCGGTCATTCCAGAAAGAGATTTATTGGGGAACTGATGGGCGGAATACCTACCGAAGAACGTGATGCGGCGACACTGGGTGTCTCATTCTATTGTAGAAAACAGCACGCAGCCTGTATTCGCGTGCATAATGTAAAAGATACAGTTGGTGTTTTCCATATCGTGGGAGAACTGGAGGGAGAGAATCGTGGATAGAATCACACTTCAGAATATGAGTTTTCGAAGCCATTCCGGTGTTCTGCCGGAGGAGAAGGAGCAGGGACAGAATTTCGTGGTGACGCTGAATCTGGATATCCCGGAGATTCCGGCATGCAAGACGGACAAACTGGATGATACCGTGAACTATGCACGGGTTTTTGAGATCACGCGGGACTATGTTGAGAATGTTTCCTGTGACCTGATCGAGTACATGGCTCATGAGATCATCCTGCGTGTCATGAGAGAGTTCGAGATGATTGCTTGCATGACCTGCGAGATCAAGAAGCCGACCCCGCCGATCGATGGTCAGTATGATTCGATGAACGTGACGATTGCACGAAGCCGAATCCAGATGGAGGACTTGCTCTGATGGAGAAGACAGAAGCATATTTATCACTAGGCAGTAATATGGATGACCGTCTCGGGAACTTGAGTCAAGCGGTTGCACTTCTCGATCATCCGGAAGAGGGTGTTCGTGTATGTGCGGTTTCACCGGTGTTTGAGACAGACCCGGTAGGATATCTTGACCAAGATGATTTTCTCAATATCTGTGTAAAGATTGAGACCACTTTGGAACCGATGGCCCTCCTTCATTTCTGTCAGAACATCGAAGAGACGCTTCATCGGAAACGTGTGATCCACTGGGGACCGAGAACGATCGATGTGGATATTCTTACCTATGGCACGCTGACGATGGATACGAAGACCTTGACGATTCCTCATCCCAGGATGGAGGAACGCGGTTTTGTACAGGTGCCATTGAGCTACCTTCACGGTGCGACGGAAGTACCGGAGCAGTGGCGCGAGGAAGTCCGATACTTCGGTCCACTTCCGAAGTTCCATGTTGAATGAATCGGGAAAACCGCTATAATATAAATGTTTAGTTCTTTCTTACGATAACGGAGGTCATAAATGAGCGAACAGGAAAACAACAAGCCGAACAATACCAATGCTGCGGCACCGGCCAATACGAACGGTAATCAGGCTCCTCGAAATAATAACAACCGCAATCGAAGAAGAAGACCCGGTAACCACGGTGGAAATGGAAACCGCGAAGGAAACCGCGAGAATAATGGTAATCGCGAAGGAAATCAGAATCGCGAACGTAATAACTTCAACCGCAATAATAACCGCAACAATGCGGATGGTGCAGTAAACAAAGACGCTGGAAATAGAGAAAGAGATGAGAAACCGAAGGAGAATCGGTCACGTAACAATTCCGGCAACTTCGAGAAACGCGAGCATCGTCAGAATCAGAAGAATTCTGACCGCAATACGCAGGAACATCGTGAGAATCGCGACAATCGTGACAACCGAGAGAATCGTGAGAAGCGCAATTGGAATCGCCGTCGCCCAGCTGAGGAGACTTTGGAAGATATTCGTAAGGATAACGAGCGAATTGAGAAGGATATCTGGTTGGAGATTGCCAGCATCCATTCTGTAAAACTGGATTGATTTTGAGATATAATACACATAACAGGTAAGGAGAGAGGAAGATGAGTGGTTTGTTTGTTACCTTCGAAGGCATAGATGGTTCGGGCAAATCTACGCAAATTGAGATGCTCTCTTCAGACTTGGAGAAGGCCGGAAGACCTTTCGTACTGATTCGTGAACCGGGTGGTACGGAAATCGGCGAGAAGATCCGCACGATTTTGCTGGATAAGGCCAACAGTAAGATGCATGCTCGCACGGAACTCCTTCTGTACGAAGCAGCTCGTGCACAAATTGTAGAAGAGAAGATTCGACCCGCTCTGGCAGAAGGTAAAGTGGTCATCTGCGATCGTTTCTTCGATTCGACTGTGGCATATCAGGGATATGCCCGGGGACTTGGCCTGGAGGCTGTCGACTTCCTCAATCGATGGAGTACGTCCGGACTTACACCGGATATCACGTTCCTCTTCGACTTGGATGAGAGAACTGCATATGGTCGAAGACATGGACGTGGTGAAGAAGACCGGCTCGAAGCAGAAGGATTGAACTTCATGAAGAAAGTGCGTGAAGGATATCTGGAAAGAAGTAAAGAAGATCGTATTCGCGTGATCGATGCAGAAGAGACACCTGAGCTGATCTATGAGAAGATTAAGCAAGCGATCTGGGAGGTATTGGGAAAATGAAACTTGTATTTGCAATTGTACATGATGAGGATACACCCCGCTTGATGGCTGAATTGAATAAGGCTGGATTCCGTGTGACGAAACTGAATTCTTCCGGCGGATTTCTCCGTTCCGGTAACACAACACTGATGATCGTTGTGGAAGACGAGAAGTGTTCCGAGGTTCTGGATCTGATCCGCAAGTATTCTTCCAGCAGACAGTCTGCCATTAATACGAATGTGATGCCCTCCGCGATGGGTACTTCCTACATGCCGTATCCGGTGGATGTTACAGTTGGCGGTGCAACCGTATTTGTTGTGCCGGTAGAACAGTTTGAGAAGATGTAATCTATGAGCTTTTCTGAACTGATTGGACAATATGAAGCGAAGAAGCGCCTCGGCGTGCCACTTGTTGGGCAACCGGGGCATGCTTTTCTATTAATTGGTCCTTCCGGAATTGGTAAAAAGACCCTCGGAAGAGAGTTTGCCAAGGGATTGCTCTGTTCCCATCCGACTGAGAATGGCGGATGTGGCACCTGTCCGAATTGTATCTATATGCGCGAGCATACTCATCCAGATTATCGAGAGTTATTGCTCGCTTCAGGTGAGAAGAATATCAAGGTAGCGGATGTACGTTCGAAGATCCTGTCAGATGTTGGCATCATGGCGCAGATCGCCACGCGCAAAGTATATCTCATCGATGCAGATGGGCTTGCTGAAGAAGGACAGAATGCACTTCTGAAGACTTTGGAGGAACCACCGGCCCATGTTGTATTTATTCTGACTGTCTCAGACGAATCCAAACTTCTGCCGACGATCCTTTCTCGTACGGTTTCTGTCCGATTGATTCCGAATACGGAAGAAGAAGTGGTGCGAGCATTGATGCAGAAGGACCCGGAGATCCTACCGGATGATGCGACATTGTTTGCGCGATTCTCGGGCGGCGTGATCGGTTATGCCATGAATCTTTCTCAATCTTCCTGGCTGGTCGAAGACTGGGAAGAACTGACAAATCTGATTCTGCGTATGCCGGAGATGACGAGGACCGAGCTTCTTACCGACACATATTCTTTCTTCGAAGCAGAGAAAGAACACTTTGTGGACCTTCTGGCCTTGATGAATATGATTCTGGATGAGATGGCGATTACCATTGCAGACCCGAAGTCCGAACGCTTGCATGATGCGGGCAAAAAAGATAAGATGATTAGCGTGATTCGAAAACACAAGCTGACCTTGGCCAAGATCGGTCGAAGCAGTGTGGTGTTAACGGAGGCGGCGAAAGCCTTCCAGGCCAATGGCGATTTCGAAATCATGGTGTGCCGGATGCTTCTGGCACTGAAGAAGGAGTTAAGTAATGGCTAGAGTAGTGAATTTGCGATTCCACGATGCTGGTAAACCGTATCGTTTCCTGACCGGCGATCTGAAGTTGAAGGTCGGCGATGCAGTCATGGTCAATACCGCACTAGGATATGACATCGCTTTCGTCGTGGATGAACCGTTCGATATCCCGGACGAGAAAATTGATGAGAATATCCTTCCGGTCTTGCGCTTTGCTACAGACAAAGAGATGGATCGCTATCACGATAAGCGTGAACGCGAGGAAGTAGCCTTCAAGAAATGTCTGGCGCTCATTGAGAAACACCAGCTTCCGATGACGTTGGTCGAGGCTGTCTATGCATTCGATGGCAAGAAGTTGACCTTCTACTTTACGGCTGAGAAGCGTGTCGACTTCCGTGAGTTGGTGAAGGACTTGACTGCTTGCTTCCATCTTCGTATTGAGTTGCGCCAGATTGGCTCTCGTGAACAGGCGAAGATGGTTGGCGGTCTGGGTATTTGTGGACGCGAACTGTGCTGCTGTTCCTATCTGGATCAGTTCCTGCCGGTGACTGTTCGTATGGCGAAGGACCAGGGATTGTCCTTGAATCCGACCAAGTTGACCGGTACCTGTGGTCGTCTGATGTGCTGTCTGTCTTATGAACAGGCGGCTTACGAGGATGCGAACAAGCGTGTACCGAAAGTTGGTAAGAAAGTAAAGACACCAAGTGGTGTAGGTGTTGTGATTTATTCGGATCTTCTGAAGGAGAAGGTTACGGTCCGTCTGGAGAAAGATGAAGAGACAGAACTTGAGATATTCGATGCCTCCGAGGTTTCTCTTGTGAATCCACCGCAACCTCAAGGAAAACAGGAAAGTCCAAAGAAGAAATCACAGCAAGATAAGAGAGAATAATTGGTGAAGTTCTGATATTTACAAATATACGAAAATAGTGTTTAATGATTTCGTAGACTAAAAGAAGGAGGATCATTCTTATGGCATATGTTATTTCTGATGCATGTCTTTCTTGCGGAAGCTGTGAAGGCGAGTGCCCAGTAGGTGCTATTTCACAGGGCGATGGAAAGTACGAGATCAATCCTGATCTTTGTCTCGGATGCGGCTCTTGTGAGGCTGCTTGCCCGGCTGGTGCAATTTCCGAAGGCTGATTGTGCTACATGATGTGAAGGAATGAGGGATCTGGTCCCGTGTATACGGGAACAGATCTCTTTTCATATAAAGGAGAAAGATGTGAAGGGAAATATTCCAACTGGAGAAACATGTGAAGAACTCGGACGCGCCGGGTTCCGCTTGATTCAGGATCCGGAAGGATTCTGCTTCGGTGAAGACACGGTGCTTCTTTCTTGGTTTACATCTTCCAATCTCCGAATCAGTAAGGCTCGCCCCGTGAGAGTTCTGGAACTTGGGACGAACTGTGGTGCAGCGTCTGTGTTGCTTGCGGCGAGAAGGCAAGATATCCGAATTGATGGGGTAGAGCGTCAAGAACGGGCAGCAGAGATTTTTCAGAAGAATATTCATCTGAATCATCTGGAAGATCGTGTGAGCGGATATCACCTAGATCTGCGTGACCTTCCGACGGCGGATATTCCGAAGAATACGTATGATGCAGTCTTCATGAATCCCCCGTACCAGAAAGCAGAGTCGGGGCCCATTACTTCGACGGCCCGACATACGGAGAAACTGTTGGAAGCCCGGTTTGCCATGCACGGATCGGTAGAAGACTTTGTCTCTTGCGCATCGTCCATGTTGACCTCAACAGGAGATCTTTTCCTAGTGAATCGGGCACAGACTTTTGCCAGTGTCATGAAGGCTTGCCTTGCGCATCAGCTGACGCCTAAGAAGATCACCTTCGTACATCCGTATGAAGGAAGTGAGGCCACAGTATATCTGCTTCAGGCCAGAAAAGGCGGGAAACTGCCGGGAACAGTCATCACGCCACCACTCATTGTTCGCGACGCGAATCGGGAATATACTCCCGCACTTCATAAGATTTATTTCGAGGATTGAATATGCTTTATTTAGTCGGTACACCAATTGGAAATATGCAGGATCTCTCTTCACGTGCAATCGAAGTGTTGCAGAGCGTGGAAATGGTTGCCTGCGAGGATACCAGAAGAACGGGACTTCTTCTGTCACACTTTGGCATCACTGCTAAACTTGTGAGTTATCATGAGCATAACAAAGCGGCGGCCGGGACAAAGCTGATTGCCAGACTTCGTGAAGGCGCGGAGATTGCGCTGGTTTCGGATGCCGGGATGCCGAGCATTTCTGATCCGGGAGAAGACTTGGTCAAGCGTTGTATCGAGGAAGATATTCCTGTGACGGCAGTCCCCGGTCCTGTGGCCGGTATTACGGCATTGGTGCTTTCCGGTCTGGATACACGCCACTATTATTTCGAAGGCTTCCTTCCGGTCGAGTCGAAAGAACGCAAAGAACGAATTGCTGCTGTCTCTTCTATGACTACAACGACGATCCTTTACGAGGCGCCGCATCGACTGATGCGCACGCTGACGGATCTGTCTGAAGCAGGGAATGGAGATCGACGCGCAGCAGCTGCACGTGAACTGACAAAGAAGTTCGAACAGGTGGTACGAGGAACGATCGATGAACTGATCCAACATTTTGAAGAGGTGCCGCCGAAGGGGGAATTTGTTCTCGTACTCGAAGGCACCCGTTCACAAGCGACGAAGACGGTTCTCACGGAAGAAGAACGTCAGTCACGCATACTCGAATTGAACCGGGAAGGTCTGTCTACGAAAGAAATTGCAAAAAAACTGGCTGAAGAGTGGGGAGAGAGCAAAAAAGCACTATACGATGAGGTGCTGAAAATGGTAAAATAGTAAACGTAGACTTAAGTGGGGAGAGATATATATGGTAGCTGATGAATCAGGTTTCAGTTCAGCTTTATTTGATGTATCTATCAGTTCAGATCCGTTGCTCTTATCGCAAGTGAAAGGCCTGATTGAACAGGTCTCACTTTGTACGTTTGTTGTTTTCCCGAAAGAGAAACGATTCTTCTTCTCACATGGCATGGTAGACGTGCTTGGTCCCGTTGCATCGGAAGATATGCTTCTTGCGGCTTTCCTTGAGTATACAGATAGCGAAGAACGCCGTATGATCGGTGTACACTATGAAGAGGCTTTCTACGATCTGATTGCGGCCAATCAGCAAGTCGTCTCATTTGAACATAATCTCTTCTCCCATAAAGGTAATATGTATCATCTGAAAGTGACGATGCAGATGGTCAAGAAAGACAACCATATTCTGATCTATGGCATGATGGAAGACTATACTTCTAGTTTCGGTGAAATTGTATACGAGAAGTTGCTGAGTGATTCCATAGATGGTTATCTGTTCTGTTACGAAGAGAATAACGACCATTGCCGTTTCAACTCTTCCTTGTCCCAACTTGTCGATCTTCCGAATCATGAGTTAACGCATGCTTCCAGGGAGGTCATGAATCTGGTTCATCCGGATGACCACGAGGTTTTGCTCTCGGTCTTGAACAGTAATGGCATTGCACGTAAGAAACAAGGACAATCGATGGATTTCCGAGTGCTTTCTCCAAGTGAAGGAGAGGTCTGGCTCCATTCATGCGGTGTCTTCCAGTTTGTCTCGCCGGATCAGAAACGATATAAGATCGGTATCTTCATGGATGATACAGAAAGAAACAAGACGAACTATCTTCAGAAACTGCTCATCGATCCATCTCAAGCCCATACCTACAACTACGATAAGAAACAAGACATTATTCAGTTCTAACCTAATATCCGAGATGCTTT
>JAGHVD010000062.1 GCA_018064475.1 Candidatus Scatonaster coprocaballi | reverse complement strand
GGGGCTGGCGTGGTGCTGTGGAATTGACTGGGAATTGAACATATTAGCGGATTTATTCATCTTTTGTTGATTTCGGCGCATGCGACTGGGGGGGTGCTGGGGAATTGGCTGGGAATTGAACAACCTGGCGGATTTATTCAACTTTTGTTCAATTCGGCGCTTGGGACTGGCGTAGTGCTGGGGAATTGACTGGGAATATGCAACAGAAAGAGGAAAAAAAGGTGTTCATTTTGGTGCGGTGAACGTGTAAAATATGAACGGGTTCATCTAAAATATAGATGACATTGGGAAAAGAGGATTTATAAATGGCAGAAATTAAGAAGCATCTGTGCAAAACTTGTGGTGCACCGCTGGTAATGGATGAAGAGAACCAGGTGTTCCAGTGTACATTCTGTGGCAGCATGTACGAAGCAAGCGACTTCTTTGATGATCGTGCGCTGGAGCAGGCTTTCTTCTCGCTGAATGCGGGTGATTTCTCCACCGCGATCTATAGCTTCAATCAAGTGCTTACCGCCGATGAGACCAACCCGCGTGCTTTGCGCGGCAAGGTGCTGGCTTGTTCCGGACATTCCACTTTGCAGGCGCTGGTGGATGACCAATCGCTGTCGTTCCGTGAATTTAACCCGGGACCGTTCGTGGGTATTGCACCGGATGAATATAAACCTTACTTTCAGAAGTACGATGTGCTGGCCGATGTGAACAAAGAGCTGGCCACCGTTCGTTCGGAGATCGGCGCGCTACAGTCGCAGTACAATCAGAACCAGAGCAGCTACAATTCATATGCCCGACGCAGAGGTCAGAACAGCGGATGTGGTATTTTCTACTTCATTCTTGCCATGTACACGGTACCGATCTGGTTCGCGCCGATTTTCTTTATCGTTTCGTTGATCAATAACCCGAAGATTGTGACACGGAATCCGTCTATGACCATTACTTCGATTATTCTGTTCGCCGTGATCGCCTATGCGCTCATCACGATTCGCCGGGCCGGCACCCGCAAAATGCGGGAATGCAAGAAGAACATGGAAGCGCTGCTCCCGCAGATTCAGGCCAAACGCGTCGCGGAGGGCATTGTGGTGCAGAAGCGAATGATTCTCACCAATGACATGATCAACCAAGACCGAGTGCTTTTCCCAAAGGATAACGGGATCAAACAGTAGATGTGAGGTGCTTGGCCGACTCCTTATTCGGCCGAAGCACTTGGACCTGAGACCAAGCGTGTGAGGTATTTGTTATGCAGATTTCAAATGTAGATTGTCCAACCTGTGCGAGTAAGCTGTATTTTGATTCAGCGACGCTGACATATAAATGCGAGTCTTGCGGTGGTTTCTTCGACAAAGAGCAGGTGGTGCGTGAGAGCCTCCTGAAGCGTGCGTACTTCTCACTTCGTGCGAAGGAGTATACTTCCGCTTCCCACAATTTTGAGGGTCTACTTGAGAAAGATCCGCATAATATCTTCGCACTTCGTGGCAAGTTGCTGGCCGAAAGCGAGATGTCTGATTTTACTGAACTTGGGAATAACATTTCCTCGAAGTTCTTCAGACTGGATTATAGCGAATATGCAAACCAAGCGACTGAAGGTTGCCGCGTGCTGTTCAACTCTTGTGAGAACGTACGCCGCGCCAATAGTAATTACGTGCAAGCACTCAATACGGCGAACCAGTATCAGCAACAAAGTAATGAGATGGGAAAAGAAGTTAACCGCATGCGCGTACTTGCAGAGAAGAATATCATGCAAGAGCCATGTCACTATGCCGACGATGGCAACACGACGGTACTCTCTTCGATTCTTCAGACTGTGTGGATCACCGTATTCTTCTTCTTCGGTTGGATCTTTCTTATAGTGATTCTTTGTGCGCTGGATAATTCAACAATTCCGGTGATCGGCAAAATACTTCTGGGTATTATCGGAGCTGGCGTCATGCTTCTGCCACTTCTTGGACTTCGCAAACCATTTGCCATAATCAAGCAGCATAAGTTGGATATTCAGCAATACGGTGTCGTACTGAATCAATGGAATGCGTTCAATGTGCAAGTGCAACAGGCCATTCAGGTTCGGGATCAGATGCTTCAGATTCGCCAGACGATGGTGCAGGCACTGGTTCAAGAGGACAGTGCCATCATGGCGCATTCTCCGGTTCGATAAATCATTTGGAAGCAGTATCCCTATCTGCGAAGACCTAAAAGAAGCAGAGGCAAAGTTCTTCGAAGCTTGCGAGAAAGAGAAAGCATCTTCGGAGAAGAAGACATCGCCGAGAATGAGAAGGGAAACACCAGCACGTAACCGACTGAATATTGAACGTCAGAGAATATTCGAGAAACTCCTGGAAACGGTATTATGCACAGAATGTTGCGTGTAGTACGCAAAGTCCGCTGATAACCACAAAACATGCGCCAATCAGAAGTAAAGATGTAACGACTACCATTTTCATATCCTCCTTGTTTTTACCCTTTTGCATATTCATTTCTTCAATGTTTTCCTTTGGTTTACGAGTTCATTATCGGTGTCGCAAATGACTTCTATGTGACTTCAAAGTGGCACTATTGTCATATTCGCGCTTCGTTGTGAGAAACACTTGAATCCGCGAGTTTTGTTGGGTTATTTCGCCGATGTTCGACTTTGAGGGTAAACTTTCTGATTGACAGAAATATCATCTATAAGATATACATATAATTGCAAAAATCGAATACGAAAGGTAACTCACCGATATGCTAAGTAGAAGCGAATTACGTAAGTTGTCATCACGTCTGAAGGCCAATCCCGGACACTACATGGACAGTTTCCGAGAGAACCTGCATATGTATATTGACCATAAAGATATTACGTTGGCGGAGATCGCTGATCTGGCAGATATTCCGGAGAGTACACTGAAGTCTTTCGTATATGGTACTTCCAAGGATTGTAATCTATCTACAGCGGTGAAGCTTGCGCGTGTTTTCGGCGTGAGCGTGGACGAACTTGTGGGATGCGGGACGATCTCTCCACAGACCTGTGATTCTCTACAGGTGGTGAGAAAACTTCCAGAGTCTTTCACTTATTTTGTAAGATGGCTGATTCATTACCACTACGACACACTCCACAGCCGGAAGATCACTTCTAAAGCAATCGAAATCATGGCTGCGGAGTGTGCGTATAATGGTAATCTGAAAATGACCAACCACCTGGAGCTTCTTGATGTGTCAGATCTAAGTGACGATATTCGTCCGAAGATCTTCATGGGCATCCGTTTCCCGTGTTCACACTATGCACCACACTATTTTGAGAACGATATTGCATTACTTGCAAATGATCGAGCCCCGAAGGATGGTGAACACGTTTTTGTCGGTGTCGGCGATAACATGTGGATCATGCACGCGAAGATGGAAAATGTAGAGGGTAAGTTAAAACTGAATTATTATTCCATCCGCGACGGGAAGTTCTGCGTAGAGGGGGATAAGGCAGAGATCATCCTGGGCTATGTCGCACATGTTCATCGCGAGACGACACCTGTTGATGATGCGTTCTGATCACACTTGGCCAAGAAGCCGAAGTATATCGGAACGGGGTTGGATTGATGGCTCTTCTCTAGTTGAGAACGATAATACTGATGTTCAGATAAAGTGCAAAACTGCACCAGAGAAAATAGGGAATGAGTAGGAACATTGGTAGCTTTCCTGCTTTCCGGGACATTGAGATCAGTAACCCGATCAGCACCAGTAGTGCAATCAGAACGATTGCAGCCAGTACCTTGAGGTCGAACCGGAAGAACAGCGGGCTCCATGTAAAATTCAAGAAGAGCTGTGCGATCCAGACACAGAGTGTACTACCCTTGTCGTCAGAATCAGATTGATATATGAGATAGCCTGCGTAACCCATGAGTAAATACAGAATGGTCCAGGCTACGGGGAAGAGCCAGCCCGGTGGTGCCAGAGGCGGCTTGACCATATCTCCCCACGAAAACATTCGATCTTTGGATAGCAGTGTGGAGATGATCCCGACTGCTATAGGAGTGATCATGAACAGAAGAAGTAATCTCAGCTTATGTCGTTTGTAAGCGATACACATGTTGTCGACTTGCTTTTCCATGATTCATAAGGCTCCTTTCACTTGGCCATTTCTACAATGTCGTGCTCGAAGAACGGTTGCTCATTCGCTGCGAAATCGTAGACCCACAGGCCGTGAATATTGCAAAATGCGTAGACACGAAGAATCTTGTCGGTCATATTGACGCGGAAGAATGTAATCGGGTCTTCGGTGGGCTTGAAGTATTTCATCTGGAATCCAGAATCGGTAACCAGACATACCCACTTGATGTAGTGTTCCGGCTTGGACGGGTGCAAGACGTTCCCGATACTTACGTAGAGCTTCTTGCCGTCCAGTTCACATACCGGAATGTGCTTCTCACTGAATTGCGACTCCTCGGAACGAGGAACGAGTTGTACCATAGGTTCTCCGCAGCATTCCTCGGAGACACCTGATTTTTCTATTTCCATAACTAAATTTCCACATGTCTGACAAAACTTAAACATTGTTGTCACCTCCTTTGTGCCTTCACTATAACGCTGGGAAATATCCGAAAAAATACGGCGTAAAAGGAAGTTTTCGTGGATCACGGTTCGATTTAGTACGGCAAGACATACTTTTTTCTCATCGGTAAAAGCACTTGAAACCATAGAGATTCTAGGAACTTCGGTTGTAATAGATCGGGTGCGATTTCTTGCTTGTTTTGGAAAGATGAAAATGTTTCGTGGTACCGCAACAATCCGAAACAAAACTTAAATATGTGTCGTCTATTATGTGTTGACGAACACGATGCGAGTGGACAGAAACGTAAGAAAACCCGTGGAAACACTGTATTGAGCGAGCTTGGAGGTATTTGGGGAATGAAGAATGATGGAAGTAAAGTGTGGAAGCAAAGTGCCAGAAGAAGAATCACGGCTGCACTTCTGGTCATGACGATGTCGCTTGGTATGGTTGCTTGTAATTCCGGTGACGCAGAAGCGACGAAGAAGAAAAAGAAGAGTAAGAAGTCCGCAAAGACTGAGTCGGTCGATCGTGAATTCAGAGATATCGCAGATCTTCTCCCGAATGAAGAGAACTCTGACGATAGAGTACATGCTAAAGAAGCAGATGATTGGGAGAGCCTCGATCCGGATGAAGAGTCTACCTCGATTCCGGAGGAGAGCACATCGGAGGAAGAAAACCAATTCGATCCAGGCGATACGAATATTCCAGGTGATACAGAAGACCCAGAGGGTACAGAAGATACCGAAAAGTGGGGAGATCCCATTGATTCCCCCGATCCTGAACAGCCGACTTCAGCAGAAGGATATGTGTTGGATAATCAGGTGATCGTCGATAACGATATATGTAGAGTTACGCTGATCTCTATCGTTCCAGAGGAGACGGGCTTGTATACTGGATTTGCTGTGCGCGTGAAATGCGAGAATAAGACACAGGATAAGCACATCTGGTTCTTTATCGAATCTGCCGTGGTAAATGGTTACTCCGTTGATTCCCAGTTCTTGGAACTACTCGATCCTCAAAGTAAGACCTTATCTGACCTGCACCTATCCGGCGCGGCTTTCGAGATGGGCGTGCTGACTTCCGTAGATAAACTGTCTTTCAATTTAAGCCTGACGGATGACGAAGATTTCTTTGCGCCTCAGTATCTGAACCAGGATTTTATTATCTATCCCACCAGCTTGGCCGAAGATAAGATCGAAGTTCCCGAAAGACCGAAGATCGAAGGCGAGACGGTCTTGGTGGATAACGACCAGTTTACGCTGATCATCTACTCTTCCGGCGTGAATGAGATGTGGGGATATGAGACACAGATATATGTCGAGAATAAGACTGATCGACTCCTTCGTGTTGAATTCCAGGATTTCCATGTCAATGGTCTGGAACTGGATCCTTTCTGGTTGTTCACGATTCCTGGCGGTACGCACAAAATCACGAATCTTCGCATCTACAACATATACTTGGATGCGAACGATATTACCAAAGTGGAGAAACTTGATTTCACATTAGACGTTCGCGAGCGTAACACAAGCGATGTAGATGCGCTCATCATTCAGCATTTTGAGTATGTCCCTTAATCTCACGCGTGTGGATGAGACAAAAAAAGCTTCTACTTCGTCTATTACACGTGAGCGAAGTGGAATTCGCACGAAAATGAAAGGAATGCGGTATCGGTATGAAGAAGATTGATCTAGAAAGAAGTGCTTGCAAGAAGACGCTCGCAGCGATCCTTGCTTTCACTATGGCGCTGGGCGCAGCAGCTTGTGGTGCCAAAGAGACGGAGGAGACGAAGAAGAAAAAGAAGAAAGCAACTGAAAAGACAGAATCGGTGGAACATGTTTTTGCGAAGAGTATGACCATCCCTGATGAGAGCGAGACGGAGACTGAACCGGATGCTTCGATTCCGTTCCCGTCGACGGAAACGAGTACAACTTCTTCAGATGAGACCGATCCATTCTTGCCCACGGACGAGACCAGTCCGACCGAGACGTTGGACATCGACTACGAAGAAGATCTGGGCGACCCGATCGATTCACCGGATACAGAAGTGCCGAAGACCGCAGAAGGATTTGTCATGGAGAACGAGGTGATCGTCGACAACGATATGTATCGCGTGACATTCCTCTCTATCGTTCCACATGAATATGCAGAAAGATTCGTCATTTATGTGAAGTGTGAGAATAAGACGCCGGACAAGACGATGTGGTTTGAAATCAACGACACTGTGGTGAACGGTTATGAAGCAGATTCTATTTTCATCGAGAAAATCGGTCCACAGAGAAAGACCATCTCGCGTCTAGAAATTGACGGTGAAATATTCGACATGGGCATTCTGACGACGATTGATCAGCTGTCTTTCGTTCTGGAAATATCGGAGGCGGGTCAATCGAGTCTGGAAGATCTTCTGGAACAGACATTCACGGTCTATCCGACAGGACTTACGGCCGAGCAGATCGTCATTCCGGAAAGACCGACATTCCCAGGAGAAGATGTCTTGGTGGATAACGATCAGATCACTGTCATTATCTATAGCTCCGGTATGAATGATTTTGGTGATTTTGATTTGAATATGTATATCGAGAATAAGACAGACGCACCTTTGCGCTGTGAACTGCAGGACGTTCTTGTCAACGGCCGACCCGCCGACCCTTACTGGGTATATACGGCGCCCGCACACACAAAAGTGTTCACTTCGATGAGACTTTATGAGATGACTATGCAAGAGATGAAAGTAACGAAAGTTGAGAAGATCGACTTTGCCCTGTGCGTGCGTGAGCGTGGCAAGAATGAGAATCTGTTCCTAGCACCTCATGAGTATAAGCCACAGTAAGCGGATTCTGTGCGTTGAAGATTTCAGATGTCTTAGTTATACTGACATTATGGATTTGAACTAATATCAATTTTGGAGGGAACAATTCATGTTCTGTAAGTTTTGTGGGAATCAAGTATCGGACACTGCAGCGTTCTGTATGACGTGTGGGCATGCCATTGAACGTCAAGATATGAATAATGGGGTGGCTTCGTCGCAGAATTCTGCCTCTCCAGTGGCGGATGTTCCTTCGGGTCAGACGACGGGCCTTCCAATGATTCAGGCCCAGACCCTTGGACTGCCTCCGGTTCCGACACCAAGTCCGGTCGTAACACCGGTTTCTCAGCCCGCACCTCAACCAGCGCCACAACAGGAAGTGCCGCAAACGGTGCCACAGCAGGTAGTGCCGCAGCAAGTTCCGCAACCAATGCCACAACCGATGCAGCAAACGGTGCCGCAGCAAGTTCCGCAACAAGCCCCGGTTATGGGTATGAATTACCAAGGCGCAGCGCCAGTCTATCCCAATACACCGGTGCAGATGTTTCCGCCTCTAACATATCCTCTCACGTATCAGACACCGACGGTGTCTACGGTCGCGAAACATAAGGTGAATATCTTGGGACTGATTGCTTCGTTGATCCTTCTCATCAGCATTTTCTTACCTTATGCTTCCATTACATACTTGCGCGACAGAAGTGTAGTCTCACTGATCGATGCCAAAGATTGTGTGTATTTCTTTATTCTATGTGCTGCAGGAATCGGATTCTCGCTCCCTGGCATTGACGTAGGTACTTTGATTACAGGTATTGTGTCGTTGCTTTTCTCGACCTTGGAAGCGGTCATGCTGTTCAACTATAGAAAAGATCTTTTCGATTTGTTTGATGTGAGTCCGAAAGGTGAGGTTGGCATGTATCTGACATTTGTTGGTTCGGCGTTACTCTTGGTGGCGGGTATTGTTGGAATGGTCATGCGAGACAAACGTACGAAGAAACTTCGCGAACAGGCACGCATGGGTGTCTGACGTTGCTTTTCCCAGAGTAATAGAACTTTGTTTATGGGATAAAATGTATGTTGGGTTGAGACGAAATTTTGAATGCATAACGAAGAAGGGGCTGCCTCAGAAGTGATTGGTTCACGAGGCGGCCCCAATCTATTTGTTCAATACTCAGTTCATGCTCGTCCTTCTCTGGGGAGAGTTTTCCATATATTTTCCACGAATCTGGCATTCCATGGAAAATCTGTGGAAAAACATGAGATGAATTTTGTTGTAGCACTTTTTTCAACTCGCTCGTATAAACAGATGAAAACAAACTGAAAGGAGAATTCAAGATGGTTGCTGCACTAGGAATTTCTGCAATTATTCTTGCTGTGGGCGCAGGTGCTATGGCACTGGAGGCTCTGGGCATTCTGTAATAATCAAGAAGATAAACCTTAATGATGTGGAGAAGAGATTGCCTCGGAAGTGATGGGTATCACGGAAGAGGCAATCTCTTTAGCATTGTCCGTCCACAGCGAGACGGTGAGTGGTGTGTGAAGAGAGACGACGTGGTGCTTGGATGGATCATTCGCGACGGAGCGAATGACCGCACTTCCTGCAGGTATCGTAATTTCCGAAACGCACGGCACCGCATTCGGGGCAGGAGGCATAGAATTCAAATTGAGTATCTTCTTCGTCTTCCTTATCTTCGTCCTTGTCCAAGTCCTTCTCAAGTAACTTCTGTTGATGCAATTCATAGTAGTGTGCGCAGATCTCAGATGCACATTCACGCATCTGACGAGAATAGTATTTGCTGATTAAGAAGAAAATCGAAATACCTGCTAAGAATAGAACTGCACCAATGATGAGAAGAATCAGTCCCAGACCTACACGTAATTTTCCGTTGCCGGGCAGTAACCTTCCGACGCGGGAATAATCGTTATAGGTGCCGCATAGGATCAGTCCTGGTACGGCAATCAGAATTCCGAGTTCGAATAATTTAAGATAGACGTCTGGATTCTGGAATAGAACTGGCATCTGGCGTACGCGATTGCCGACAATCATCTGTGCATAGGGGTCACCTGTATTGATGATGTATCGTTCGCCATCGATATAGTTTCCGTTACAGATGATACATTTCTCATCTGCCGTATTAATGGACATTTTTCCCTTGTCCATACATAGCTTCGAATGACCGAATATACGAATCATTCTGCTGTCTTGTGTCTTCTCATCCATAGTTTCTTCTCCTCGAATCTAGTCCCTTTCCTGCTGGTGATCATCTTTTCGACAGAATCACACCTATACACATTTTATCAGACTATCTTTATTCGTACTCACTCGATTCAGCAAAATAGGAAATGTAAACCGCAAAAATGTTATAATTAGTGCGGATTTGAATTTGGTAGACATGAGCGATGGGAGAGAATGGACGTGTCAAGTAAAGAGAAGAACCATGAGCTGTATTTGCGACAGAAGGAACTGCTGGACACTTTCTTAATGAAACATGCCATTTCTCAGGCACAGTACAACAAGAGCCTTCACGATTTGACGGTGAAAATGGGTGAAGAAATCCCGCAAAGAAAGACTGTGCGGGTAGTGGCTGCTGTGATTCACCAGGATGGACGGATCTTCGCTACGCAACGCGGATATGGAGATTTCAAAGATGGCTGGGAATTCCCGGGTGGTAAGATAGAAGAAGGTGAGACTGCGCAAGCGGCACTTGTCCGTGAGATTCGTGAAGAACTCGCTGCGGACATACGAGTAGGTGAGAAGATCACCACTGTCGAATACGATTATCCTCAGTTTCATCTCTCCATGGACTGCTTCTGGGCGGCGTTACTTCCGGATTCGAACATGAAGCTTCTGGAACATGAAGCGGCAAAATGGCTCGACCAAGATTCGATCCGCTCGGTGGACTGGCTACCTGCTGATATTGAAGTGGTTAACATTGTTACAAATTCCCTATTGAAGGGGGATTACGGAGATTCTATGAGAAAGAAAAAAGGTGTTATTTTTGACATGGACGGCACGGTCTGGGACTCTTCAGAGAACGTGGCGGCCTCTTGGACGGAGATGATTAAGAAGGCGGGTTATCAAGACCATTTCGTAACCCGTGACGATATTACCGGTGTGATGGGCAAGCCGATGGATGTGATTGCCAACACACTTTTTACCTATACGACTGAAGGACCTGAACGAGATGCACTTCGTGCAGCCTGTGAGAATTATGAGAACGAATACCTGCGCGAACATGGCGGTATTCTCTATGACGGCGTGTTCGAAACCTGGGAGAAACTGAAGAAGATGGGATACCACGTCTACATCGTCAGCAATTGTCAGGCCGGCTACATCGAGGCGTTCCTTGAACATTACGGAATATCCTACGGAACGGAAGAGGATCTGGTCGAGGATATCGAATGTTATGGTAACAATTTTCTGCAGAAAGATGAGAATATCCGCTTGATTGCAACGCGTAATGCGCTTACATCGTCTTGTTATGTGGGTGACATCCAGAGTGATTATGACGCGACGACGGCGGCAGGACTGCCGTTCATTCATGCGAGATACGGGTTTGGCACCATCCATGCGGAGGTGCCCTGCATTGATCATTTCTCGGAACTTCTGAAAGTGGTTCCGGAAGTCATTGGATAAAGAAGAAAGCGAGGAAAGTATAATGCCTAAAGATGAGATTTCGATTCCCATGCTTCTGAAGATCGAGAAGGGTGTGACGGCACATATCGGCGACTTCATGAAGGACGCTGGATTTACTCAGATTACGATTCTGTTCGGCAACGGCCTGATCGATATGTTTGGGAAGACTGTTTTCAAGTCTTTCGAAGATGCGGGTGTCGCGGTCCTTCATTCTCAAGAGATGGACACGGTCGACTTCGACGATATTACGGATCTTGCGTTCCAGCTGCCGAATAAGACACAGGCGATCATCGGCATGGGCGGTGGCAAGGTCATTGATGCAGCGAAGTATATCGGCTACATCCTGAACATTCCGTTCATTAGTGTCCCGACCAGCTCCTCTTCGGATGGTTTTTCCAGTGCTTCGGCATCCCTAACTGTGCATGGTCATAGAAAATCACTTCCTGCGAAGTTGGCGTACGGTATTCTCGTCGATACCGATGTGATCCGTACGGCTCCGGTACGCTTCATCCATTCCGGTGTGGGCGATATGGTCTCTAAGATTTCATCGACCTATGATTGGCAGCATGAAGAGGATCAGGGATATGAAGAGGTGAATGATTTTGCATTCATGATTGCGAAGAAAGCAGTCAATTCCTTCGTGCGTACGCCTTTTGAGTCGATTGAAGACGAGTTGTTCCTCAAGGAACTTCTGGATTCTCTGGCCATGAGCGGTATCGCGAATGAGATTGCAGGTTCCAGCGCGCCGACAAGTGGTAGTGAACACTTGATCTCTCATGCATTGGACCAGCTTCTGGAGAACCCGCAGCTGCACGGTGTTCAGGTTGGTATTGCGACCTACATCATGTGTAAGATCTGTGACCACCGTTGGCAACGCGTAGATACCATCTTTACGAAGACGGGTTTCTGGGATTACTGCGCGACGCTCGACCTCAAGGTCAAGGACTATCGTGATGCAATCGATATGGCTCCTCAGATCAAGCCATACCGCCATACCTATCTACACGAGGAGAAGTATCGTGAGATGGCCAAGGCCTTACTGACGAGCGATGAGAAACTGAAGAGAATTCTACGCGAGGGAGATGTATAAATGATTTCATGGTCTAGAAAAACACTTACAGCCGCGATTCTGATTGCACAGACGTGTATGTGTGTGTTTGGCTGGAATGTAGTATCCGGACTTCACGATTCTTTCGGACAGGTTTTCTTTGGATTCTTCCTGTTTGCGGCAACCTGTTTGCAGATTGTGACTTTGGGACTGCATCTAACTGTGATTGGAAAGAAGAATGTTTCGAAGAGTCGAAGGATCGCGAACTTGGTCACACTCGTCATCGATTCGTTGGCGGTGCTGCCGATTACGATTTTCCTTTGTGGGGCGAATCTCTGGGAAGAGTCAGCGCGCATGACGATGATTCTGGGAACACCGTTGATCATTGCGTTGTTGGTGGTGGTCATCCTCAACAAGAAGTGCCGTTTTGAGGCGTGATGATTACGCTTCATCATTGCCAAAAGGTGAAATAAATATTATCATTAACTTATGTTTTAGACGCGTAAAGCGATTAACATTAGGAGGTTATGAATATGCCAACTTGTAAATATTGTGGTCAGGAAACAGGCGGTGCACAGTTCTGTCAGACTTGTGGCGCGAAAGTGGAAGCCGAGCCGGTTGCTCCATCCCCGATTCCGACGATGAATCAGCAGATGCCTTATCAGCAGCCACCGATGGGTCAGCCGTACCCTCAGTATTATCAACCGCAACAGATGTATACACCAGGTAGCAATACCGGTCTTCTGGTCGGAAATATTATACTTCTCGTAATCAGCGCTTGCTGTTTCTGCATGATTATTCCACTGGTTTCTGTTGCACTTTCTATTGTTGGTGTCGTTTACAGTAATAAGATCCGACATGCTACGAGCCTTGCGGAGGAGAGGCACTGCAGAAATGTTGCAATCATTATGCTGGTACTGTCCATCATCTTCTTAGCATTGGGCGTTCTCGTTCTTTCTATCGGTATTTATTCAGAATACGGTAGTTTTGATGCATTCATGGAAGCTGTGCGTGAGTCTGCAAACAGTAAATAATCGATAGCGATACTAAACTGGTAAAAATTAGGGGTTGCCTTGCAGTGAATCTCACTGCGAGGCAACTTTTTAATTAATCTATTCATAACCTTGCAAAAACACCTCGAATGACTAACAATTAGAGTAGGAAATAGCATTGAATGAAGGAGGGGGAGATTCAGATGACGTCTGTTGAGTTAAGAGATAAGCGGCTAATGAAATCTGTATTCTTGCGTTTCTTCCTACCCGCGATGATTGCAGGCGCTTCGGCCAATCTTGCGGGTATGATCGATGGGTTGATCGTAGGCAACATGATAGGAAGTGATGCTTTGTCAGCGGTCAACTTCTGTCGACCGGCGATGCAGGTCTATGCTTTCCTTTCAGAGATACTGGCTTCCGGAGTCGTAAGCTGTATTGCGATGGCGGGAAGCCGAGGGGAGAAAGAACGCGTCAATCGTTTCTTTACTTCTGGTGTGACCACCGCGTGTATGGTGGCTACGGTTCTGACACTCCTTCAATTTCTCTTCTCCGGACCGGTCTGCCACCTCCTGGTCACAGATGAGACCATCTATCCACTGGCGCTGGAATACTATCGAATCTTCCTCTTCAGCACGTTCTTCGTCTTAATCAGTGAACCGATTGCTGCGACAATGCGCACCGACGGGTTTCCGATCATGTCGGGCATCGTTCTTCTGCTGCCACATATTCTGAATGCAGTATTTGATGCGGTGTTTGTCGGTGTATTCGACTGGGGACTTCGCGGCGCTGCGACGGCAACAGTTCTGGGATATGCGATCGGGTTCATCCTAGCTGCCTACTACATGATTGCTCGCAGAAGCTTCAAGTTCGACTTCAAGAATTTCTTCCGAGGAATATCCATCATCGGCCTCACCGGTGCACCGCCTGCGGTCAACATGGGACTGATTGCCATTAAGCTTGTGATCGTCAATCGACTTGTCGAGCATTATGGCGGAACAGTAGGGGCTGCGGTCCTCTCTGTGATTATGGTTGCGTGGGCGCTTCAGTCGCTCATCGTAGGGGGCGTCAAGATGACGATGATGCCCATGATCTCATACTACTATGCGGATGGCGATTATCATGGTGTACGCACCGTCTTTGAGCATGCGTTACGTGTGCTTGTAACAGGTGTTCTCGCATTAGTCGCGTTTCTGGAGATTTTCCCACGTGCACTGCCCTATCTCTTTGGACTTCGAGGAGAAGAACTACTGTCTGAAGCAGAGAAGGGTATGCGGATCTTCGCGCCTTTCCTTCTTCTGGAAGCCTTGATCATGCTCATTATCGTCTACTATACTTCTACGACGAAACGTGCCAAGGCCACGTTCTTCTCCGTACTTCAAGGAATCCTGGCCATATTGCCGGTGATTTTCCCGCTTGCATATTACTTCGGACTGACCGGTATTTGGGTCGCTTTCCCTGTTTCCAGTCTGATTCCTCTGGTTGTGCTGGCCATCCAGTGCAGAGGAAGCGTGGATGTCTTACTCGATATGGAATACGAAGAATTTCTCCAGGAAATCACGTTGAAACAAGGGGAGCTCGCGCAAGCGCTTCAGTCTGTGAAGGAGAATATTTGCAGATCTGGATTTGACGGCGAGGTTGCGCAACAAGCGGGCATCGTCTTGGAAGCAATGACCGGCTTCATCTCGGACCATAATCCCAAACGAAGACCGCATATTGACGTGACACTACGTAAGAAGGAGAATGGTTTGCTGATCACATTCTACGATGATGGCATCGCCAACAACCCACTGAAATTTCGAGAGAACCATCCTGAGGAAGAAGGGGGATCTGCGCAGTATGCGGATCTGATGTCCTTCTCCGACAAGATGGAATATAGCCATGTGATCGGCTTGAATAAGACGAGTATTATTCTGAAATCGCTTTGAAAATCACTCGACTTGGATGTCCTTCAACCCAAACTCGGTAAGTGTTAATCTGCTTGAAAACCCAGCTGTTCGACGCAAAAGATTTATACTTTTCGGCTACATATTTTATATTGTTGTAGCGCGGAAAGTGTACTATGATTGAGTTCTAATGAGATGATGAATTACTGAGGGTGAGTCGATGGGTAGAAGGAAGACAACTATCATAGATGAGAAGACACCATTACTGGTTCTTGCAGGACCAATGTTTGTTGAACTTTTTCTCAATACCATGCTCAACAATGTAGATACGATCATGTTGAGTCATTACGACGAATTCGCTGTAGGTGCGGTCGGTAATGCGAACACTGTTATGTTCATGATGAACATTCTCTTCAATGTCATTGCGACGGCAACCAGTGTGGTCGTTGCGCAATATCTCGGTGCGAAGCTTTATAAGAAGATGAACATGATCTATACGCTGGCTGTCGTGGTGAACTTCGTTGTGGGTATTGCGATCAGTGGCTTGTTCTGCGCGGCCAATCCACTCATCATGATGCTCCTGCGCGTATCACCGGAGATGCGTACCTATTCCATGACCTATATCTATATCGTCGGTGGCGGTGGCTTCTTGCTGGCGGTTTTCAATGTATTTGTACAGATCCTACGATGCAATGGCTATACGAAGATCGGTATGTGGGTCTCCCTATCCATCAATGTCATCAACATCGGTGGCAACTACCTGTTCCTCTATGGACCGCTGAAATCCTTGGAAATCGGTGTTGCAGGTGTTGCGATCTCTACTGTGGTCGCCCGTCTGATTGCAGTCATTGCGGTCATCCTGTTTTTTACACTGACCAAGACCGGTAAGATCTCACTTCGAGAACTTCGACCTTTCCCGAGAAAACTTCTCGGCCAGATGATTAAGATCGGTCTTCCAACGGCTGGTGAGAATCTGACCTACAATCTCTACCAGACGACGCTTCTTTCTTTCGTTAACGGTATGGGAAACGACGCGGTCAACGCAAGAGCTTATTGTAATACCTTGATCTCGTTTGCCATGATCTTCTCGAATGCCAGCGCGATGGCGACGCAGATCATCACGGGACACCTTGTTGGTGCAGGGAAGCCGGAGGCGGCATATAAGCGTGTATTCCGAACGCTTCGAACTTCTATGCCGATCACGTTGGCTTTGGCCGGAATCAATGCGGCGCTCTGCAGGTATACTTTGCAGATTTTTACCAGTAATCAGCACATCATTGAACTCGGGCAGATGATCATGATCGTAGACCTCTTTATCGAGATGGGACGATGCCTCAATATGACCTTCGTGAACAGTCTCAAGGCTGCGGGTGCATATTTCTTCCCACTGATCGTGGGTATTCTCTGCAACTGGGGCCTAGGTCTGTCGACCGGATATACGGTCGGTGTAGCGCTGGGCGTCGGCGTGGCAGGTATTTATGCCGGAACCGCGACCGATGAGTGCATCCGAGGCTTGATCGTCATGTATTACTGGTATAAGAAGAAGTGGATGGGTAAGTCCGTCGTGGACCAACGGCATCAGGTGCTGGAACCTGGCGAGCTCGAAGCGGCAGAGGTAACTTCGGAATAAGAAATGAATAGGAAGAAGAAGCGCTGACTCGGAAATATCCCGAAGTCAGCGCTTCTTCTATTTGGTATATTTGTTTTCAAGTGGAATCAAAGGAGACTTCCTATCAATCATCCATCAACGCTTCGAAGTCAACGAAACCTGCTTCATTACAAAACTCTACATATTCTTCGTAGAAATCGAAGTCATCGATTTTCGAACTTTTAAAATTGGAGGCGATAATAGTTGAACCTTCAAGTCTGTAGTAGAGGCACATGATGTATCCGGATTCTTCACTTAAGAAGATGCCCGCGAATTCATCGTCACGATCGTCATTATAGGCGTATTCGAGATCTTCCATTCTTTCTTTCAAACTCTTGATGTACTTCTTGCTGAACCCTGCAGAGGCCTCATCATATAGATCTTCAAATACTGATTCAGCCTCCTCTTTATCCTTGAAATCCATTACATAAGCGATAATTGTAGCATCACCTTCCGATTCACCAAGAATAAACAAATCCTTCAGGCTTCCTTCTTCGAACGCACCATCTATCGTAAAATCTTCCAATTCATCTTCTGAAAAAATGAAATATACCGCTTCGGATTCCTCCGGTTCGAAGTCATCTTTGAGTAAGGCTTTCCGTGTTTTCTTGTCTGCTTCTTCCGCATCCAGTACAGACTCGGCGGCCTCGGCGCATTTCTTCGAAAGCTTGTTGAAATTACTCTTCTTCGCACATCCAGTCATGCTCAGAATCAGTGCCATTGCCATTACACTTGATAGTAGTTTCTTCATAGGTAAATCCCTCCAAGTTCTTGTAAATCAAGCGTCTTCCAGCATTTTCTCGAAGTCGACCAGACCAGCTTCTTTACTGAAGTCGATGAATTCATCGAGCATATCTGATGTAGTTCTTGAGAAGTAACCCATATAGATTACGACATTTCCATCAATCTTCATATGGAGAGCCGTAGAGATCGATTCGCCTTCGTAGTCCTTGACATCGAGGGTCATGATATATGAATATTCGTCATCATCTTCATCGTCTACTGCGTATTCGACATCACCCAATTTTTTCAAGCTCTTAATCTCTTTGGCACTATACATGTCTGAATTATTTTCCGAGATTTCCTCGAAGAAATCTTCAGCGTCGTCCTTGTCGATAAATTCGAGTAGGATGCACATGTATTTCTCCTCGTTTTCACTGGCACCTACGAGCGTCATGTTCTTCAGGCTCTCTTCGTCGAGCATACCATCCATCGTAAATTCTTCCAATTCATCCTGAGTGTAAGAAGCATAAATAGGATCTCCGCTCGTCGGGTCACCTGAATCGTCCAGATACGATTTCTTCTGTTTCTTGCTCGCTTCTTCTGCATCCAATTCGGATTCGGCGGCCTCAATGATCTTCTTTGAGATCTTATTGTAATTGCTCTTCTTGGCGCATCCTGTCACACCTAGAATCAGCGTCATGGCCAGTACACTTGATAGTAGTTTCTTCATAACCAACCCTCGTCTTTCGTAACGTGCTTCGTGTACAAGTATTTCGAAGCGATTCACCCGATATGCTTATACCTTAACACACTTCGTCAGCTGTGGCAAAAGCACTGCCTAGTAATCAAGCATCTTCCAGCATTTCTTCGAAGTCAGCAAGTCCTGCTTCCTTGGTGAAGTCGTAGTACTCTTCGTACAGATCTGCATCCGTATAGCAAGCACAAGCAACGAATGTAATCACGCTTCCATCGATATTCAAATAGTAACTGACTGCTTGACCATTGTCCTCATTTACCATGATGAATGCATATTCCGTTTCACTTTCATCGTTCAGCGCATATTCGAAGTTCGCCTCTTTGGACTTCTTCTTCATCTCTTTTTCTGAAGGGAAGTTGGAACTTAAATTCTCGAGAAGGTTATCATACACGTCTTCTGCGATGTCTTTGTCCTGAAGTTCTACGATATAGGAATATACACAACTTCTATCTTCGGATTTGCAGATGACAGTCAGATTCTTTGCATCTCCTTCATCCATGCAATCGTCCATTGTGAAGTCTTCCGTCTCGTCGCCGGAATATGTGCAGTAAAAACCATCGTTGAACATCTCATCTGTCGGCTTTACTGTATCTTTTTGAAACGCTTTTCTCACTTTCTTACTTCCTTCTTCTGCGTCCATGGTAGACTCAGCAGCCTTGATGAGCTTCTTGGATGTTTTACTATATTTACCACCCTTGGCGCATCCTGTCATGCTTAAGATCATTCCAATTGCCAATACACTTGCGAATACTTTCTTCATAACCCTTACCTCAACTTATCATGTGTTTTTTTGATGTGTATCCGTATACGTAAATTATTATATTTCGTATCGGCACACATGTATATGACGACATAAGATGTATTTCTGTTTCATTATATCAGATCATTTGCTCGATAATCGTGAAGATAGTTCGAGTTGCTTGACTTGAATAGGGATTGGGGGTACATTCAACCTTATAGTCTTGTTGGGACCAACAAGCGTTTGAAGCGATAACTTCATGAAGAAGAGGAGAAGATTGATCAATGCTGCATGCCGATATTACTAATTCAACGATGGAATATGTGAAAATGGGACAGGGAAAGAAGACATTTGTCCTGCTATCGGGTATAGGAATGACGAGTGTCTTGGGAAGTGCGGAAGCGGTTGGTAGTCTATACGGACGATTCCTGGACGAGTACACACTGTATCTTTTTGACCGCAGCATGACGATCCCTTCTGATGCGACGGTTGCTGATTTTGCACGTGATACGGTGGCCTGCCTGAAGACGGACGGTGTGGAGCATGCGGTCATTACGGGGATGTCCCAGGGTGGCATGATTGCGCAACAGATTGCACTTGATCAGCCTGACTTTGTGGATAAACTGATTCTGTGTTCCAGCCATTCTTCACCGAATGAGCAGTCCCTTGCACTGATGAGTCGATGGTTGGATGCGGCGGAATCTGATGATGTGCGCACTTTGAATCAGATGTTCGTCGAATATGTATATAGTGAAGTGACCAAGTCGAAGTTCGGGGAATACTTCCATGAACATGAGAACGATGGCACCCCGGAACAGTGTCGCCGTTTTGCGACATTGCTTCGAGCTTGTGTGTCATTCGATGTGAAGGATCGTCTTTCAGAGATCCACTGCCCGACATTGATCCTTGGCTCGAAGCAAGATCGCGTGTTGGGCGAAGAAGGTTCCTTATCCCTTACTCGGATCCCGAATAGTCAGATCTATCTTTACGATGGCTATGGTCATGCCGTATACGATGAGGCGCCGGACTTCCTTGACCGTATCGAAGCGTTCGTCAATCTTCCCTGAAAGCATTGGCCGCGCGCTGGAAGTGCTTGAACGCGGCGACATCGTCCGGATATAGTTCGTGAAGTTTCATCGAGGGGACATAGATGGCATTGTCTTCGAATGCGAGGAAAGATAGCCCGAGTGTTTCGCAGTCTTTGCGGATGGCTTCTTTCAATACGGGAAAAGCACTGATCTGTCGCAGGTTCCAGTTTGGACCGCATCGTAATTCTTCTGAACCGTCGGAAATATAGATGCTTCCTGCAGGGACAAGGTCTTCACAGCCCTGGGTACTGAGAAATACTTCATACTTTCCATTCTCCACGAGAAACTTGTTATATTCTTCATCGAAATAGGCTAGATCCTGTTTGTCGAAGGTAATCGCGATCTTCGTTGTCAGACCTGCTTTGATCAGAGACTTCTTGAAGCCCACCAGTTCGAGTTTTGCACGAGCTGTTCTAGGGACTACTTTCGAAACATATACTTGAAGAATGGTTTTTCCATGAATTGCACTCTGGTTCTTCACATGGCAAGTCACGGTGATCCTCCCAGATCGATAGGACGTATGGGGCGATCCTATCTCAAAACGAGAATACGAAAGACCGAAGCCGAAGGGGAAGAGGGGCTTGATGCCACGCTTCTGATAGCCTTTGTACCCCACATAGATCCCTTCACCGTATAGGCAGGTGAGGTTGTCCGGGTAGCAGAGATATGAAGGGGAATCCTGGTATCTGACTGGGAAAGTGCAGGGTAGAGCACCCGATGGATTCAGTCTGCCGGTAAGCATATCGGCCATGACCTTCGCGCCCATCATGCCAGGGTAGAATACGACGAATATGGAATCGACCAGATTCTCTAAACCATCAAGTTCAACCGGCCCTGGAACATTGAGGATCAGGCAGATCTTGCCGTGTCCACGGTTCGCGGCCAGTTCTTGAATCGTAGCGACAGTCTTCGGATTCATCTTGAGGTTGGGTCGATCCGAGCCTTCACTGGAATCGATCGTCTCAATCACGATTGCCGTGGCCCCTTCTCGGAAGAACTCGAAATCATTTGCATGAATATGGGCACTGCCAAGTATTCTACTTAACGTGGAAGAGATGTGTTCGTGACGGTCTGTGCAGACTTGGGCACTTCCTTTGCCATAATCTTGCAGATCGTCTCGACCGAAGAAGACGATATCCGCCGTAGTGGATAGGGGAAGATGCCCGTCGTTCTTGAGCATCACGATTCCCTCGGCCGCCGCCTGGTAGGCAGCCCGATCTCCACGCTTCCGATATGTGGAGGTGGTAAGCGCTTCGGGCTTTCTGACATCCTGGCATCGGGAAATCATTTCGAGTACCCGCTTGGCAGCAGTACTTAAGTCCTGACGGGATAGTCTCCCTTCTTCCACAGCTTGGACGATGTCGGATGGATCGTAAGGTCCCGGCATGAAGAGATCCTGACCGCAGGAGACTGCATCGCCGGCTTTTTGCTGGCATGCACCCCAGTCGGTTACGGTCATACCTTGGAAGCCCCACTCTTTCCGCAGTACGTCATGAAGTAGCCATTGATTCTCATGACAGTGTTTCCCGTTGATGGATACGTACGCGGACATCAAGGTGGAGACGACGTGACTGCAAGCTTCAAAAGCTGGAAGATATACTTCGCGTAGTGCGCGAATGCTGATGATCTCATTCATCAGACTACGATTGATCTCTAGATTATTGCAGGCAAAATGCTTCACATTCGCGGCGATTCCCATGGATTCGACCCCTTTACACATCTCGGGGGCCAGACTTCTGGCAAGGAAAGGATCTTCAGAATATCCTTCGAAAAACCTTCCGTTTACCGGCTCGCGCAGAATGTTGACGTTCGGTGTGCCGAGTAACACGCCGATGTGAAATACAGAAGATTCCATGCCCAGGGCGACACCTGTGTCATAGACGACTTTCGGATTCCATGTGGCCCCTAGGAGAATGCCGGGTGGGTAGCACCCCGGTGCACAAGAGATGCCTTCTCGAAGCTCCCGTAGCATCTGATTCAGTTTCTGTTGGAGTATCTGCTCGTGTTCGGTCAGTACCTCTTTCTCATAGAAGTGGTGACAGACTCGGTCAAGTTCTTCCTCGCGATATTCCTTCTGAATCTCCTCAGTATAGAAGAGCGGGTGATTAAGTAGATGGCTATAGTTGATGCCTGTGCCGCCATCCTGAATTCGGATCTCCGGTATGTATCCAGCTTCGGTATCAAAACCGCCGAATGTACAGAAATGCGTGCCGCAGAGGAGCCTAGCCTGATCGGCGAGAGTCATTTTCCCAAGGAAAACGTCTAGGTTCTTGTTTGAGAGATGAAGTGTTTTCTTTGCCTGTGTCATGGTTCGTACTCCTTTCCCTCATCTTACCCTAAGCGGTCGGAACGTACAATATTTGACTGCTTCTAAAGAATTTTTCAGAAAATGCAACGCTTCCAATTCTTGACTCGTCTTTTCTTTGGCGCGAGGGAGACAGAAACGAATTTGGCTTGTGCTGGATTCTTAAGATCTTCCTTGCGAGAAGGTTATGTTAGATATTTAGGAGAGGTAATAAATGAAGAAGTCAAAGTTGCTAAATGTTGTTGCGATGTTACTGGTAGCGGGTATGCTTTCCACTGCATGCAGCAAGGAAGAGACAAAGAAGAAGAGCAAGAAGAGCAAGAACGACGAGGACATCGAAGAAATCGACGACGATGAAGATGATGAAGACGACGATGACGACGATGACGATGATGACGATGAGGACGATGAGGACAAAAAGAAGTCGAAGAAATCGAAGAAGTCAAAGAAGACAGAGACAACTGAGACTACAGAAGAAGTGCCGGTAGAAGTCCCGACTACGGTAACGGAGACAACTCCTGCACCAACTACAGAGACGACAATCGAGACCACTACTGAAGCATCCACAGAGACCACTCCGGTCGATCCTGCTGCTTCTTCTACCACAGCGCCTTCGGTAACAGGGAATGCGGCATGGGTAGACTTTAATGACATGCACTTCTATATTTATGGCAACAAGGTTACGCTTGGACAGACCACACTTCAGGAAATCATCGATATGAATGTGACTTTCGAAGATGGTGACGTGACGGAACTGGGCAATAAACTGGAACCAAACTCTGAATCCAGAAGTTTGAAGATCGTTCTTGGAGACTACTATGACGTTCTGATCTATGTAATGAATGATACAGATACGGAGAAGCCGATGACCGAGTGCTTCATCAGCGAGGTATATCTCCCTTATAAGGCCGATCGCGAACAGGATGTGGTTTCTTTTGATTTCCCGTTGACGATGACCAAGGAAGAACTGGTAGCTAATGCCGGTGAGACAGAGTATTACAGTCATTATCAGGCGGATGATTCTGATTTCTGCATGGATACATACGATTATAAGCTAGAAGCAGAACGTTACTACGGTTACAAAACATTCAGCTTTGAGTTCACCAGAGATGTTTTGAGCCTTGTATATATTAGATATGTCCCGTAATCTCATCTAATATACCATTTACCCTCGGAAGCCGTCTCCAACGAGACGGCTTCTTTTTTGTTGCCAAGTAATCCAAAACAAGTGGCCACCTTACCAGAACTGTAATCCATTGGCACAAGAGATGTTCCCGGGACTTTGTAAACTTGCTTATCATGAGAAACTGGATTGCGAGGAATTCCGAGTGATCCATGAGATTTTAAGTGGTCATCGTAATGAGTACTTCTATCACGGTCGAGTGTATGAGACGGAGATCCGGAACATCACGAAGGAGAACCGACTAGCCGGTAAGGTCATCTGGTTCAAGGATGCGACGTCCCACGTTGAGAAAGTCAACTATATGGAGCATTATCAGGAGGAACTTTCGCGGCTGGTGGACAGTAAGACGGCACATATTATCGAGATCCAGAATCGGGTACTCGTAGCCATGTCAGATATTATTGAAGGACGAGATGGAAGCACGGGCGGTCATGTGAAGCGTACAAGCTATGTGGTCAAGCTCCTGACCGAAGAGATGGCTAAACAGGATATGTATCAAGAGAATCGAGTCATTTTCAATCAGATTCAGA
>JAGHVD010000097.1 GCA_018064475.1 Candidatus Scatonaster coprocaballi | reverse complement strand
AGTGTACTCGCCCTTCGCCAGGTCTTCCACCTTGAAGGAGTTCGTCTGGTTCAGCTTCGCACTGAAGTTCGGATCGGTCACACCCGTAATGGTGAATTCGACCTTTGAAAGATCACCCGTCGTACCATCCGCGAATGTCTTCGTGATGGACAACTCATTGTCTACAGGATTCACGTTGTTCACGATTGGCACCACAACCTTCACTGTGCCGTTATCCGTAATCGTTCCTACTTCAGAATTAGAACCCACATCAACAGTGATCTTACCATTTTGTGCAACGGTCACAGAGATTGTACCGTTCATCAACTTATAACCGTTCTCAGTATCTGTTGCAGTCTCGGCGATGGTGTACTCACCCTTTGCCAAATCTTCCACTTTGAAAGAGTTCGTCTGGTTAAGCTTCGCACTGAACGTCAGATCCGTCACACCCACAAGCGTAAACTCAACCTTCGACAGATCACCCGTCGTGCCATCCGCAAATGTCTTCGTGATGGACAGTTCGTTGTCGACTGGCTTCACGTTATTCACCACAGGGATCGTAATGGCTAATGTGCCGTTATCCGTAATCGTGCCCACTTCAGGGACAGAAGCCGCATTGGCAGTGATCTTACCTTCTTCTGTAACCGTAATCGAGATAGTACCAGTCATCAGCTGATAGCCATTCTCCGTATCGGTCGCGGTCTCCGTGAGCGTGTATCCACCAGCCGGGAGATACTCCACCTTGAACGAATTCGCCTGGTTAAGCTTCGCGCTGAAGTTCGGATCGGTCACACCCGTAAGCGTGAACTCCACCTTCGATAGATCACCGGTCGTACCCGTTGCAAGAGACTTACTGATAGTCAGGCTATTCTTCGGAAGTTCCGTCTTCTTATTCATCACTCGGATCGAAACCTTCGGCGTACTATTCGACTTATTGAGGACCGTCACGCCGTCCGGTGTAGACACCGTGATTGACTTATCGTCCTTGACTTCGACAGCGATCGTACCCTTCAACTTATCGAATCCGGAAGCGCCCGTCTTCTCCGCAATCTCATAGGTACCCACAGGGAGATTACTGATCAGGAACTTGTTCCCAGTCCGCTCGATACTCGTCTCATCGTACGTTGTAGTGCCGGTTCCCTTGATGGTAAAAGTCACCGAAGAGATATCTGCGCCGCTCGTCTCGAAGTATTTCTCGATCGTCAGGCTGTTCACATCGTTGACGTACAAGAAGTGCTTGCCGGTTTCCACCGCTTCGACCGTCAGGCCGATCGTCTGATCGCACTTCGCCTGATCGACCACGTAGTTCGAGTTGGAAGGTACATAGAATGCAATCTTCTCCGTGCTGAGCGTATAACCTTCCGGCGCAACCTGGTTCGGATCCTCATAGAGCACATATACCAGATTCATGCTCAGTTTCTTGGTCGTCTGACCGGCAGCCGGCTCCAGTTCATTGGCCGGCAACGAGCCCGTCGATGTAGTCGTACCGTAGAACTTGTTATTCGTTGCAACACCTTCAAGGGTATACTCCTCGACGATGAACTTAATGCCGCCCAAGTTCTGGTCCGGATCGTTGGCACCGACCTTATCGATGTAGAACAACGCGAATGCCGGACGAGAACCTGCACTGGAGGTTGCAATATCGAATTCGGAAGAATCCTTGATCTTACCGCCGATCTCATCCTGATTGCCAGGGTACGTCAAGGGGAGGTAAGCGGTATTCTCGACGGTATCTTTCGTCGAGAAGTTCAGACGGATCGTGTAGAAAATATTCAGTTTCACGCCATCCGGCACGCGGATGATCAGGTCTTTGCCCTTGATGGAGAACTCATATGTCCCCGCCGCGACATGGTTATCGTTCACGGTATCCAAGGTATACGCCGTACCCTTCTCATCCGTGATCTTCAAGCTTTCCATGACGTAGTCAATATTGCTACCCAGCGTATCGACCACATAGTACGAACCGGAACCATCGCGGCTGAGCTTCAAGCCATACGGGTTGACGGTGATGTTGTAGTCAACCAGATTGTAGTCGTGAATATCGCTGACAGGCTTCTTCTCAATAATGGGGTATTCCACGATCACACCGGCCGGCGCATGCGGCTGGTTCAGCGGATTGCCGTCCGAACCTTCGATGCTGGCGTCGTTATATACTTTTCCCGGACTAGTATTGGGAAAAGCACTCGTTGGTACGTACGTGCTGTATCGGATGCAGATGCGTTCTTTGTTCGTGATCAGGTCAGAAAGCAGATGCGTGTTTCCCTTCTGGTCGATCAGCGGATGCGCATCATCGATATCGATCGTGAAAGTATCCGTACCGAGCGTGACCGGTGCATAGTAGAAGTTGCCATCGTCGTTATTGATGGAGACCCACACATAATTTCCGGCACCCGGTTTTCTCTCTGCGAAATTCATGTATGAATATTCTCTGAACTCCATACCGTTGAGATAGTCCGTGATATGGATACTCTTCCAGTTATGGGCCTCGATCTCATTTCCGAGATTATCCGCATTGATGCAGAGTTCCCAGTTTGCAATATTCGTGCTGGTATCGAGCTTATGGTCCTTGTCGATATTGTGCTTATTCATCAGATGAACAGCACCCTTCGTATCCAGCGCAGCATCGTCGTACTTCGAGTTCACTTTCGCACTGTTATTGAACGTAACTCCTTTTTCCAATTCTTCGGTCGTCACGGTCGCACGAGTATAGACTCTCCAATAGAGTGTCTGCCCGAGATATTTTGCCACTTCTGTCTTATCCACCTTGACAGAGTATGTCAGTTTCTTGATTTCCGGGTCACTGCCATCCGGATTCGTCGCACCGGCGAAAGTCGCCTTGACAGGCACTTCTTTACCGGTTGCGTCAATATAGAACACTTCCGGTGACTCTTCTGACATCATGGACGTCACGAAGACCTGACCGTGGCTCTGTAATTCATCGACGAACGTGATATTTCCGTCAAAAGTCGCCGGAACATCGATCGATACCAACCACGGGATCGTCACAACGACTTTATCCTTGGACTCGTCATAGATGACCTTGTCCTTCTCCACCTCTTTCTTTACGACGATGGAAGCAGGATTCACAGGGCCCTTCGTCCGCTCATAATCTTCACCGATCTCTTTACCGTTCTTATCGAACAACGAAGCCGTATTCATGAGTTCCTGGTCATCCGTATTATTCGTGAAATTATCTTCACAGGACACCGCATAGGATACGATGTATTCATCCGTAGATGCGCCGATTGCGCCGGCTCCGGTGAACCAGGATGCATCGAATTTCACACCCGGATTCAAGAACGACGCAAGCGTCACACCGGTCACCGTATGGCTAAGTGACGGATCTTTTGCATTGGTAATCGTGACACTACCATCTACGAGCTGAAGATTCTTCGCACACCTGCTGTCGTGATTATCTTTCAACACCGCATCCGCAAGATCAAGCTTCAGCGAACCTTTGTTAATGGCAATCGTATATTCATACACACCATTTGTATACGTACCGACCTTATCGAGGTCCACATACTCTTTGTAATTCTTAAGATCAGTTGGAATCGCACGGATAGAAGTATCGCCAGCAGGATTCAGTTCGACTGTAACCGGCTTGGTCGGATCGCCGCCATCCGGAATGGCCGTCGCTGTGACCGTGTTACCACCATTGGTCTGGAGATGATTCTGATTATAACGATAGAAAGTCTTATTCAGTTCGCAGGTATAGGTCACCGTAGTCGTCGCACCGGCCGGCAGGTTATTCAGCGTGAATTGATGCACCTGAGGCTCGCCCGTTGCGCTATACGTAAGATAGGTGTTATCGATGGAATCGATCTGTTTCCATGTAAGACCTTCATCCAGTGTATCCGTGAACACAATCGGCGCACTGATCGCCTCAGCACCATAGTTCTTGACACTGATGGTGTACTGGACCGTACGTCCGTTGAAGTCGAAGCTCGCGCATTCCTTCGTCACTTCAATGTCTCGCTTCAGCGTCTTCGGCTCATCGCGCTTCACCTTCGGATTGAGCATACTCTGAAGATCCGTAACAAAAGACAGGATGAATTCACCGCCCGCCTCGTCAAAAGCATCGTCATTCAGATCGCATGTGAACGCTACGAAAGAATCGGCATGTCCGGTAACAAGGCTGTCGTAGTCTCGTACCTGGTTTCCACTACCATCGTCGTTATACGTAAAGATCGCACGGTAGTCCAGCTCGACCACACCGTCCTTACTGAATGTATACCAGTACGGATAGCCGGCTGCCTTCAACGCAGTGTAATCCTTGGCATCGATCAGATCCTTATGGAGCTTATAGTAGTAAGAATTCTCAACAAGAATCGGGCCGGAGAAGTCATACTTACTAAAGTCCAACGCCGGCACACCCTTCGTCTTATTGTTCTTATACGCATAGACTTTGCTGAAGTCATACGTAAGAATGGCTGTATCCTCAGTGATGGTGTCTGGAATAATATAGTCCAGCTCACCCGTAAGTGAATTACCATTCTGCTTGATACTCACATTCGTAATATCGCTATCTCCGATCGGTGTCGTACCCGCCGCGTGAACCACACGGTAATTCGGCAACACCAAGTTCATCAATAACACAGCAATGAGAAAAGCCGCCGCATGGGCGAGGAAACGTTTTTGTTTTCTTTCTCTCATATATACCTCCATACCCTATAAATAGGAAAACGATTCTATTATGTTTATAACGTAATTCCGAAGTATATTCAATCAAGAAATGTCAATATTCTGTCCCGTTATATACAATTTCTATCTTTGCCAAAGAAATTTAACTGTTGCGTAATATTCGGGTAATTTCACGTCTTCGCAAACCTCTAAACCGTCACTGATACGTTATGAAAAGTTTTACTTTTCCACCCTATTTATCTATCCGGTTTGGCATCCGGGATATCAACTTCCGTCTCTTGGCAAATTTCTACAAAAAACCTCGAAAAATTTCGTTTCTCTATTGCATAAAATCAAGAAAAGAGTGTTAAGATGGTATAGGAGAAACATTTTAACGATGCTCACACTGTGAAATAAATATTAGGAGGGTGTTATGAAGGATCGTTTGAGAAGTGCTCTTGCTTGTTTTATATTGTCGTTTTTCGCATATTTCCGTTACCTGCTGGCCATCGCCGCAGTATTACTTCTCGGAGGTATCTTCTTTCACCCACTTCTCTACGCAGGGCTCCTCGCATTAGCCCTCGATGCAGTCCTCTCCATCGGTGTCACCGTCTCCGTCGTGATGGTCGTCCCCGTCTTCAAACAGGATTTTGCTTTCCAGAATAATCACTGAGTTTCATCACTTCGAAGGAAAGAGACGTAGCATTCGCCTACCTTCTTCTGAACAGATATGTCTTTCGGAACTTGATCACGCCTGCCATCAGGATGAAGGCCGCTAGCGCAAACAACAGGATGCCGAAGAGAACACTGTCACCCAATGTTATCACGCCTACTGCAATGATCAGGCCTACCAGTCCCAGATACAGGGCCAGCACTAAACCGAAAAGCAGGTAACGGATCGGTTTAGGAATCTTCGAACTTTTACTTCCCTCGATACTCCCTTCGATCACCAATTCCAATATCGCCTCAAAAATCACATCTAAAACAATGTCCATGCGCTTTCCTTCTCCATTCTTTTACTCCGCAAGTATAGCGGGCAAATCTAAAGAAAGAGTTAAGGAATAGAAATTGAATCCTCGTCTTACAACCTCTGGATGACCGGTCGATTCATGGAATCAGATTAATCACATCGCCAACTGTACTGACTGGAGAGATAATCGGGATTTTGATACCGAATTCTTCTTCCACGCAGGATACGATGTCCACAACATCCAGTGAATCAGCGCCAAGATCTCCCAACTTCGTGTTCGAATTGATCGCATCGACCGGAACACCAAACCGTTTAGAGAAGTTCTGGATGATGCCCTGCTCGATCTTCTCCGAAGAAGTCGGTCCCATCGACCCACCATTTACCAATTCAAGTAAGCTTTCTTCCAACATCTTCGCCTCATCTTTATCCATATTCATCTCTCCTCTCCATCACAAGAATGATTTACAACCCAAGTATACGATTCAGAAGAAAGACTTTTCCTCACTTTTTTGTAAACAAGGTGTGATGAAGACACTTCTATACTACTCGAAACGAATCTTGCACCATTTCAAGTTACCAAGCTGCATTCATAGAATAAAACAAGACAATAACCTGCATGACCATAATCAACGGAACACCTATCGTAAAATAGTCTTTCGAGGTTTTATGTCGCAACAGGTACATTGCCACTATAGCACCGATAGAACCACCAAAAAAAGCTAGTGCTAGCAATGTGACTATTCGAACTCGGCCTCTATGCTCAACAGCATTTGCTTTATCTATTGCATATACGGCAAAAGTAACAACATTTATTACAATAAGATACACAATAAGCACCTTGTTTTCCTGAAAGAATTCCCAGAATGCAAATGTAATAGAATCCGCAATGTGTCCCTTAATCACCAAAAGCAGTACAATTTGAATTACAAATACGCATGAAACAAATACACGAGACATCATATTATACTTTTCCGGTTTTCGAGCAAAGATAAGTATTGCAACTATTATTCCAAAAGATCCGCCCAATATTGACACCACCGTAATCATTTTATCTACGATAGTGCCCCCATCTCCTCCACCAAGCCAAAGGTTAATAAGAAAAAGAAGAAAACCAATAATGTTTACAGTAATCAAATAGTAATCAAATATCCCCATTTTGCTCTCCAGTTACAGAATCACGCAGTCGAATTGACTCTCGCCTATATCAAGTTCCATGGATATAAGAATGATGTTCTATCAATATCGGAGTGTCAAATTCCAACAATTCCCCCTTGCTAACAACTTGACCTTCTCGGACAGTAACCCTGATAACCTTGTCTTCTTTTGATAGCCAGCCAAGCAACAAGTCTTCGATTGGACGCGTTTGTACATTGGTAAATCCAGAGAATGCAAGTTTCTGGGAAAGGTCTGTACACTTCATTTTTGATACTTCTCGTGAAGAATAAGGAAATGCATATTCGATTTTTGCATGATATGTTACTATTACCTCTGTGTTAAAAGGGATTTCACTTCCAGTATCAATCCACGATTGTTGCCCAATAACAACCTGCTGTACTTGTCCTTCATACGCAATACTACTGGAACATATATCCCGAATGGGAATAGCTTTACATCTGCAAAATCCAGTATCATAAAGTGCAGAAAGAACATAATCCAATTTCTTACCTAATAAGTCGTTTGTCGAGAATTCTGTTTTCACCTTACTCCCATTAGTAATAAGAGCCTTTGCCCGCTTTTTCCAAACATAGTGTTGATGTTTTCTCTCAGCAATCTTTGCTTGTCGAACACGTTCCTCCTCAGCACGCTTTTCCATTTCTATACGTTCATTTTCCCGCTGTTGTTCTGCTATTTCTCCACGAATACCCTCTGTTTTTTCGAATAGTTTTACTAATCCCCACGCCCCCAAAACCAGTGCTAATCCAAACAAACCATCAGCTAAATCTGTACTCGATTCACTGCTCGATGAACTAAGTTCGTTGTTACTCGAACTAAGATCTCTGTAGCTCCCATCCGCTCCAAAATATGAACTATGGCCATCCGAATCTTTATACCCCCAACTGCCATCAGCGCCATGATATGAGCCACTTCCATCTGAACTAGTATATCCCCAACTGCCATCAGCTCCGTGATATGAACCACTTCCATCTGAACTTCTATATCCCCAACTACCATCAGCTCCATGGTACGAGCCGCTGCCAGAGAAATTCAAAAAAGACCAGCCCATGTCTTTGTTTTCCATATTTCACACCTCTTCATAGTAGAGTTATTGACACTTCATAGAAGTCCTACTTAACGCTTGAAGATGGACTTCACCCATCTCAATCATACTTCATAGCAAGAAGATATAGATTAGTTTGAGACAAATATTCTACAAACAATTTGTAAACGAAATCACTAAACAAAAGATGTGAAATCAAAGATGAAATTCTACTGCAGAACCAGACATAGATAGTGAATCTGTCGTGTATTTCCTAGTTAATGCATGTATTACGACGATTAGGCTTCGATAAAACCAGCACCTAATTTATATTCCTTGATGGTACTATCATCGGGATTAGCTAGCCATGCCTCGTGATCCAGAGCCAATGCAAAGATTCGAATACCACCTTTTTCCAGTATTAATGCGGGAATACACTTATAACAAGGTGCCCACCTTGCATAGAACTCTTTTGCGGAATTAAAATTGTTATAATTTGCAGCCTGCATTTTCCTTTCACAACAACCATATGCCGACCCCAATTCATCCTCTGTATAATTTGTACTAGCATCGTCTTTCAGACTGCTCTCGTTGCAAACTTGATTATCTTTTGTTGAATAGACTGAAAGATAACGCCGTGTTTCATCAGATAATTGTGCCCATGTGTACTCTTTTCCCAAATAATTGCGTGTTTCTGTTGCCAATGCCACAAAATTGGGATCGCAAGTGAGCTTACTATTATTAACGCCACCCATATAATCTGTTTTACCACTGTAGGAGAAGTACTTCTTTGTTTTATTTGCATCATATGCAATCATGATTCCGTAGCAACCTTTTTTTTTGACATACTTTTTCCTATTCCATTTTATGTCCTTCACAAAGCCAATCAATCGAGAAAAATCTGTTCGAAAATTCTCACCAACTACATCATCAATTGAAACATTCATGGAGTTTTCTTCTGCTAAGTAATCCACTATATTCTCTGCTATACTGGGCATTTCATTTACATATTCACTACTAGAAATACTCATTCTAATCAATTGCTGATTCGATATACCATCGTTACTTTGCTGAATCACCGGTTGCATATTCGTCGCCTAAACCGTCTACAAAAGTCTTGTCCTCGCCGAGTTTACTGAAGTACTCATCCATGTTTGCAATGACAAACTCAATGTCCAGCGTCTGTCCTGTGGCACTTTTTCCATTTTCAGAGTAGTGACTCACTTCGCACACGACTTCATTCCAGTAATCAGTGGCATTATTGCCAGCCGTGTGAAGGCGCCTGTTAATATCTTCCTCTGATAATTCAGAAGTCTGCGTGACCTCCTTCGAGTCCTGATCTTTCTTATCTTTCGAACCACACCCACACGTAAACATAATGCTTAATGCCAACGTCAGAACACTGGTTTTTACTAGCCTTCTATTCATACGATTTACCTTCTTACTGTCTCCTTTGCGTAGTGTCTATCTATACTTGTCTTGACTTCCACATTCAAAAGAATCAATATTACGCTTCAAGTTCATATGCTTATATGTTATCAAGTACCATATAACATACTATTTCAAAAGTGTTAACGTTCATCTTACCGTTGTCTTTGTTTACCAATGATTGTCCGAATACTAAAACCCGTCTTTATTGTCTAGGCGGTTATTTATTAAACTGATATATATCTAGTGAGTTATGCATTGAAGTACGCGTTAAATGTTGCTTTCTCGAGTTCTGGATCAGGCGTTTTTTCATTAACGATTAGAATGTATCCATCGATCATGGAAACAGGAGTAATTTTCACATCCATGCCCTCGATTATTACATAACCGTTTGCCAGCAGGTCTTTGTAGGCTTGAGATTCGGGATCGTATCTGTATAACTCGACGCGATAATCATTGTATTTGATGCCTTCTTCCGCACCAATGAGACCGGCCATCATCACGGTTGTTTCACCCGAGACGGCAGACTGGCTCTCCATGTATTCACATAATCCCTGAAGAGATTTCTCTTCTGTAACAGATTCTTCTTGCGTGGTGGTTTCTTCGTCCTCGGAACTGATTTCAGTGGTGGCTTCAGTTGTTGTTGTACTGGGTGCATTGGTTGTATCCTTTTTCTCGGTTGAACTGCAACCTGCAAAAACAACTGCCGAAACGATAAGTAAACTTGCTATTGTTCTCTTCATTTTGTTGCCTCCTTACGCTTGCCTTCGCATTGATATAATTCTATTTTGCTCGCAAATTGTGTCAATATTATGACTTTTGAGTCTGAATCAGATAGTCAAGTGCAACCTCATAGTCGCCTTCTTCGAACAGATCGATTTCTGTACATGCAAACTCCTCAATGCCACTCAGATAATCTGTGTAGATCTGTGGTTCACCAATACTGTTATCCGGATTGATCTTGCGTATGATCAACATTCCATGACCACAATTCGTCTTCTCTGTACCGAAGTATTCATCGTATCCATTCGTATCCTCACTAACTGACAGATCGCTATCCCCATCCAATTCATCGATATCTTCTGTAAGCTCGAAAGATAATGAGACTGTATCTCCTACATTCTTTAAGAAAACAACATTCCCATCTGAATCAGTTGTCTGATCTGTAAAACCTTCCACACAGAATTGACCAATTTCCCAGCCATAGTGCGGATCAGAATGTGTCATTCTCTCTCCTTCAGAATATCCATTATCATGGCCAGTATTCAGTGTCTCACTGAAAAAGTATTGATTCATCCGCTCATCGGCCCTACAAGTTGCAGAAACAACAGAAGCCAGATCAGCGCTTAACATCCACAGACAAATTGATACTACTAAACAAGTTCTAGCCACACAATTTCTCATAATAATGTTCTTCATGATTGTTCCCCCCTTCAGACCATTTCGTGTTCATCTTGGCCTTATTCTACCCAGAACAAGGAAGAAACAGAATGAGATCAGGAAGGAGAATAGTTCGAACTCGTTTCCAGAAATTGAAAAAGGATTGCATGTGGATGATCCACAATGCAATCCCTCATCGTATGTCCCCTAACGGGGTTAATAGGACTAATGCTACATTTGCAAAAACGATTTTTATTTCTGAGTTTTCGTCCCCTAACGGGGTTAATAGGACTAATGCAAAATGAGATGGGTTGGAACTACTTCACCGAGTTTTCGTCCCCTAACGGGGTTAATAGGAATAATACCTATAGACATCATAAATCAGCATTTTCTTTATGGCAAGAGAAAAAAACGGCAAAAATCGCTTCTAGAATCCTTCAAAATCACTGTTATTCGTTCGTAGTCAGATTTGAGCAGATTTTTCTTTGACATTTTCCCGTCAGGTAAAACAAATATATGTCATATTCTGTTGTCAACGTTCAGTATTAGTTTTCACTCTACAAAAGTTGGCCGAAAGGGAAAGTCCGCTTAACCTTCTCACGGTAAGCGGACTTTGCATCACATCAATTCTATATCTTTCTTCGAAACACATGAGTTCTATCTACTGGTTTCATCGTGCTTCACTTCAAGGCTTAGCAAATATTGGACTCTTCTCTGAATGAGATTCTCTATGGCCTTCTTGCGTTCGGCTGGCATGGGATATGTCTTATGATTAGCGAGCTTAAACCCGATGAGTTTTCTTAACTTCTCCTTCTGTCGGTTCGTGATAAACTCTTCTGCGATGGCATCAAAGGAGGCGCCGGAATGGGAAGTTCTGGTCTTTGCATAGTCATCCAAATGATCAAGATCACTGGGCATCGCCTGATTAAACAGGGAGATTCCGTGATCAAACAGGGGAGCTAAAGCATATGGCTGATTCGATTTGTTATCAACCATCAAACCAAAATTTCCGTAATGTCTGTCTTCGTTATAGATCAGCGAGTCGAAGATCAGCATATCAATGTATTCGAGATAGCATTCTTCATTGATGTTTCTTAAGAATTCTGCAGTACTACGAAGTGTAGGCTTTTCTAAGAATCGATACATAGGAACGTATGAGTGATCGATATCGGAGAACAACTCGCACGTGGAACAAAGGCTGTGTTTCCACATAGATAGTCCATAGGGCACATGGTTGATTCCCATTTGTTCAGCAATCTGAGATGCGAAGAACTCAGAATATGGTTCATTACCAGTGTTGGCCCCACCGCTTGTTCCGCCTTTGAATAACATCACGACTTGATTCAGCCGTCTCCAGCCCTTACGCAAGTTGCCATTCGTAGTAAATTCAGGAGATGATGTAAAACCACTCGCCCGAGAAGAACCATATCCAGTATACGCAATCAGTGAGAGTGCTCTAACAAAATCATTCTCGTAGAGGTTATAGTCTTTGAACTTCCCTTCAAAACCCTGATCAACGATCCAATAGCTATCGTTCAGAGACAATCCCTTACAGATATCGATGATTCCCTTGGTATCGTTGTGTGACAAGCCATTCTTGGCAAGAAACGCATCCACAAATTCTCTGTTCTTTGGAATGACTCTCGAACGAAGCCACGACATCAGGCCATCATTGGTTGTCCTCAAGCCAATCGGCAACAAGTGCATACACTGCTCATTCACGCTAACAATATTGCAGGACTGACCCTCCAAAGAATCAACCGCAATATCAAACTCTATAAGAATCGTGTCGTACTGTTTCAGTAAATACATCGCATTCTCCTTTAGCATGATTTCTATAGCAGATTATAACAAAGAGCTACCTCAGAATCATAGTATCACAACATTACAAATAACTCCAAGGTGGTGAAGAAAATGTCCTGTCTTTGTCTTCCATGTGATATCCACCCCATTCAACTGGAAATTTCATGTGAAAACTCGAGCACGAACGCGTGCACCGCATGCAAAAGTACGTATATTGGGACAACATTTTTCCTAGAATATAGACATAACAAACAAGAAACTGCAAATTCCGGAAAAACGGCATGCTGATTCCAGTAGAACTGCATGCCGTTCCGCTTCAAACTGCACGAAGTGCAGCTAGCTAATGGAATTAATCGGATTT
>JAGHVD010000022.1 GCA_018064475.1 Candidatus Scatonaster coprocaballi | reverse complement strand
CTCCGTCTGCGAGACCTCACGGGATAAGCCCCGAACCTTTCCCCGTTTACTCGTCTGATTTACGCATTGAGGTTACGGTTGCCTTTTGGACTTTGATGCTTCCAGCCATCTCATCCGCTCAATACGCCTTAATATCAGGTTTCTGTCCGTCGAGCCACGGTTTCGCTATTGCTTCTTCTCGCCTGTACCTCACGGTACAAACCTTACAAGTCGCTTTAAGGTTCGTCGGCAACTACGCCCCTCAGGACTTTCACCCGAGGTTCGGGGCATGCCCGTCATACTGAATAAAGCGCCAAACCAGAAGGTTTGGCGCTTCTTATTTAGAAATCCCAATAATCTGAATCCACGGTTTCGGAAGAATCTTCTCGGAACTCCATCTCTTCCTGATAGTCTTCTTTCAGGACGGTCTCCTTGAACTCCTCTTTCGCTTTCGGTTCACGTTTCGTCACGCCACTCGGAGCGAAAGGATCTTCCTCAAAGAAAGTCTGTCCCAGCATCTCAGCCTCAGCTTCAAGCAATTCAGCCTGGGCTTCTTCTTCCTGTTGACGCGCCAGATTAAGACGTTCTTGCTCTGCACGTTCCGCTTCTTTACGGGCCGCCGCGCGATCTTTCGCCTCCTGGATCGACTGCTTCTTCTCTTCATCAGATTTAGCCTGTGCCTCTTCGGCCTGTTTCTTTGCAATCTCGTCACGTTCCTCGCGCAGACGACGCAATTCAGCTGCTCTGGCCTCTTCCTTCGCTTTACGAAGTCGCTTCTGTTCTTCCACAACATCCGCAACCTGCTTACCGAGTTTCTGAAGTTCCTGCTGTTCATTCGACATGGACTTGAGGATCTCCGCACCAGATTGCGTAAGGGTCTTACTGACGTTCAGATTTTTCGTATCTGGAGCCGAGAAATCCGACGCCGCCTCCTCGATTTCGCTCATATTCGGCAAACGGACATTGGATGTAAATTGATATTTCTTTTGTTTCTCAACTTCGCTCATCTTCTTCTCCCATCACAATAACGTCAGAATCCATGCTACTGCCATCGCGATAAAACCACATGCGACCAGCAGAAATGCCCACAACGGAACAACCTTCTGAACTTTCGTCTCCTCAACAGGATGACTATCCTTCACATCCTGTTCTACTGTTTCTTCGTCCGGCTTCGAGATTTTCTTAGGTATTTCCGAATCCTCACTATGATCAGACGCGGACGACGAATCGGTCTGTTCTTTATTACTATCCACTTTATCACTTTCTGCTTCATTCTTGCAACGAATGGAAGTCAGAATCTCTTGGGCATGCTTCACTGTAGGAAGCATTTCCATCTGTACAGATTTGATCGTATCATTGAAATCCCGCTCGAGTTTCGCCTTACTGTCCGGAAGCGAAGAGATTTCCGGAGACTGCGTATCATTCAAATACACGATACCTACAGAAGCATCATCTGTATTCTGACCAGCCCCCACGACAAACTCCTGAAGAATATTGGTGAGTTTCTCTTCCGCGGTGCTTCTGCCTTCTGAAGCAAGTTCAGCGATTCGGGCAACAACCGGTCGAACCAATTGCGAGGAGGAATCAAATACCATATCCTCCACACCATCAGTCATGAGAACATAGGCATGTGTATCATCCGTCGTCGTTCGGAAGAATCGGAGATACTCTTGCGCATTCGGGAATGTCACGAAGTAAGTCGAGGAAGCATTCTCTCCATTCTGAGGAAGTGTCAGCGGAGAAATACCATGAGAGGATACACGACAGATCAATCCATCACCAATGTGACCTGCTAGAACCAGATCCCCTTTCACCGCGACAAAAAGAAGTGTGCAGGACAGTCGTTCCAGACCATCTAATTCGTGTTCCACCAGAAGATCCGCCATATTCGAATGAATCGCCGTAACAAGAAGACTTCTGGAGACACTCTCACGATTCTCGAAATAGAATGCATCGAAATGCTTGCAAAGAAGATCCGCAACGGTCTCAACTGCGCATTTCGCACCAAATCTCGCATGCGTATACTTGGCGCCGCCTGCGCCATCTGCCACACATACAACAGAAACCCCATTGGATGTCTTCGAGATGGAAGCATCTTCACATGGGGTACCGCGTTGGATATGTTTGTTTCCGATTAATGAAACATTAACGAGCGTAGGCAGTTTCGTCATCGATCAGCTGTTCTCCTCAATTGCCTTGAAGAAATCATCCATAGCAATGGCATCACCTTCCGGCTCAGTATTCAAGTTATATAGCGCATCCGTACCGGCATTATTGGATACAACAGAAGAACTACTGGAACCCAGGAAAGCGAAGAGTTTGCCGAACTGTGTCGTGCTAATTGAGATCGGCTGTTCACGTTTTCCCGAAAGGCGCTTAAGCATCGGGAAGTCAGCGCTGTTGCCTACGCCGATATTAAATACTACAAGCTTATCGTTATCTTCCAGTTCACGAACCGCTTCAATTGCTTTCTCCATATTCTCGACGGCCTGATCGCCTTGCGGCGCACCATCCGTAATGACCACCAACCATGGCTGATAGTACTTAATACCCATCTGCTTATATCCCTCTTTACGGGCATTGAGAAGCTCAAGTGCCGTCAGGATACCCTCACCGATCGGTGTTAGGCTCGTTGTAGCTTGAATACGCGGAATCGTCTTCTCCTTCGCCGCCTTGCCGAAAGGCAGGAAAATGTCTACCGAACCACCGAATGTGATGATTGCAATATCTGCAGAAGAACGTGTCTCTTCATTCTCACGAATAGAGGCGAAGAAGCTCTGAAGTCCATCATTAAGCTGTTCAATCGGGTAACCCGCCATTGAACCACTGACATCCAAGCAGAAACAGATCGGCAGACGACGACGTGTACTACTCCCGAAATCAGATTTTGAAAAACCACCTAATTCTTCATTTGCCATAATTTGCTCCTTTACTTGTCCTTCCTTAAGCCAGCTTCAACGTGAATATGATAATCACCACGATGAATACCAGGAAGAAGAACAACAACCATTTATACTGTGAGAGCAGTGCCATGAAGCCACTACTCGATTCATTTGACTTTGTATAACCAGACCCACCATTTGCGCGCTTCGCAGGCGAACTTGATGTCGTGGATGAAGTGGTCTGCATCTTCGAAGATGATGTCTGAACCCTCGAAGAACTGGGGACCGCCGGGGACGTGTATCGATTAGACATTCCTACAGAACTGTTTCCAGACTGAACGACTGCATCGTGAATGACCGTCTTGGCCATGCTGCGCTTCGAAACTTCTTTCTTCTCCTCCACGCGATATGGGAACACGCGATAGACTTCTTCATCTTCGAAGGCACGATTCTTCAACTGGTCCCGATATGCTTCGATCGCGAATGTCCACTCTGCACACTCGAAGATCTCTCCCTTGGCAAAAGCACGCACAAACATATCTTTCAACTCAGGAGTCAAAGCATTCCAAATCTTGTCGTATCCACCTACCGGAATACGTTCATCCTCACTATTGTCCACCGTATAAGGGAAAGACATCGCATCCATCTCATCACGCAAAGTCTCTAATCCATTGCGTTGCGCATATGGATGTTGTCCGCAGAATAGCATGGAGAATACAAGGATGGATATCGAATAATCCTCATCCTGAGGACGGCGAAGGAACGAGACGAAGGACTTATCCCACAGTTCAGGACGAGTGAATTCTTCTGTTCCAACCGGGCAAGGTAGATCCTGATATTGCACACTATCGTTATCGATCAGATGTACGCCACTATCATCGATCATGGCATTCTTCAACTGAATATCGCCGGCCAGTACACCATGCAGGTGTAGATAATCCATGATTCGAAGGAAACTCAATGCAGACTCTACGACATCCAGTCGTGTCCAGTTCGGGAAATACTTCTCCATAGCATCCGGGCCGTCAAATGCTCGGCTGATCGTATGACCGGAAGCCTTTCTCATCAAGTAACCGACAGGCGTCTTATCTTTAGAATATAGGAGTTTCACCGGCCAACAGATATTCTGTGCATCAAGGCCAAGTGCACGCATCTTCATCAACTTGTACCAACGAAGCGGTGTAATTCCGCCACGATGGTATACTTTCGCCACATAGTCCTCATCATTGGTGCAGAATACAAGACCTTCCGCGCCCGTACTAATGAGCGAAGTAAGCGTCACTGTCTCCTTGTCATCCGTGATCAGACTATCACCCACACTGAAATAATAGTCTAATGCGATAAAATCACTGTTACCCGCAATCGGATTCACGCTGTACGGTTTCTCTGCTTCCATACAGTCATCGATACTCGGATAGAATCTTAGTTTACCGTGATCGATCACAAAGATCGCACTTCTGCCTTGTGCATTGATATTTCTCAAGCGAGAGAAGGCATTACTGTTACGGCCGATGAAGAAACACTCATCTTCATTGCCCATATGTTCAAGAAAGAGATTGACCATCGAAGCGCGACGGTTCGCACGAAGCAGACGCGCATCCACCAGTTGCTTCATGGAGGATTTGATCTGTGTCACAATGTCCTGTTCACTGGGATTGGAGGCAAGCAGAACTGATTCGTGGAAAGCTTTGAACGAACCACTGATATAGACCGTCTTATTCATCTCAACAACAGATTGAATCAGTGCTTCCTGCATCGCAGGATCGTTCAATTCAAGCAAAGCTGAATAATCAACTACAAGCGAACGGTAATCTTGTAGAATCTCTGCAAAATCAGCCATAAATACCCCCACCTTCTATATAGGTAACATTATAGAACAACACAAATTTTCTAACAACCTAAAAGGTGAGTATTTTTGTAAAATTTCTTTTAGATATCAAAACCTCGTACAAGATCTTCGAAAGTATCTCTTCTTCGAATGAGACGATCGTTTCCATCATGATCGATAAGCACCTCTGCAGGACGTAGACGGTTGTTGTAGTTTGAACTCATGGAGAAGCCATATGCGCCCGCATCGAGAACCACTGCAACATCGCCTTCTTGGGTAATCGGAAGTTCACGATCCTTGGCAACGATGTCACCGGTTTCGCAGATATTGCCGACCACTGAATAGATCTCCTTTGTGCCATCCAGAACCGGCTTTCCGTCACGGTAGATCTCTACATCGTGATAGGAATCATACAACTCCGGACGAATCAATACGTTCATGCCGATATCCGTGCCAACATACTTATGACCATAGTTCTCCTTTACCGCATGTACACATCCGAGAAGCACGCCACCTTCCGCAACAGTATAACGACCGGGTTCCATCTTAAAGAGAAGATCACGGCCGGTCCGATTCTTCCATTCAGTCAGAAGCTGATCCAATGCCTTCTTGAAGGCTTCCAAGTCGAACTCGGATTCACCTTCCAGCTTGTGGTACGGAACGCCGAATCCACCACCGAAATCAACAAATTCAAGTTCAGGAAAGTCTTCTGCATAATGGAGGAAATTGGTCACTGCATCCAAATATGGTTGATAGTCCATAAACAAGGAGCCAATATGTTGATTCAGTCCAACTACGTGAAGGTCGTACTTCTTCGCAACGTCGTTGATCTTCTCGATATCCTGTGCGGCCACGCCAAACTTCGTCTTCTCACCGGCAGTAACCACCTTCTCGTGATGACCCGCGCCGACGCCTGGATTCAGACGTACGGACAGACGACCACCTGGGCACAGACGGCCGAACATCTCAAGTTGAGAAAGACTATCAACACTTAACATGACCCCTTCATCGATGGCATACTGCATTTCCTCTTCGGAAACATTATTCGGAACATAGAAGATCCGCTCGCTCGGAAATCCTGCCTTCTTGAGGACATAGATCTCTCCAGGGCTCATCGCATCGGCATTAAGACCTTCCTCATTGGCCATGCGAAGGATCGATAAATTGGAATTGGTCTTGATAGAGAAATTGGATGTGAACCGATGATTTACAAGAATACCTGCAACTCTTCTCATCTGTCTACGAAGGATGTCTTCGTTATAGACATAAAGCGGAGAGCCATACTTGGCAAGAAGTTCCTCGGGATTTGTCTTTCCAAAAAAATTCATCTGTTGTGTATAGGATTCCATACAAACACCTCAATTCCAAATTATTGCACCTATTGTAACATTTTCAACGTACGATGCAAATTACTTATAGGTATAATTTCTCACAAATCTTCTGAATCATCGATGCCGACCATTCTCATCAGGTATTTCGCATTCGTCTCGGTAGACATACCGTCCTTCAGAAGATAGTCGAAATGCATGCCTTCATCATCGAAGAACTCTGAGAAATGGTAGAAGCTAAGATCCACTTCACCTTTGTCCGCCATCTTACAAAGCTCATAGTCATGCGTAGACATCATGCCGATGATCTGCGGACGATGGAGTTTCTTCAATACGGTCCAGGCACCATCTGTTCGGTCTTTTGAATTCGTGCCGCGGAAGATCTCATCAATCAAGTAAAGAAGCGGTACATCTGACTTCGAAGCACGAACGATTCGTTCGATCTTCAACAGTTCCGCGTAGAACGTGGACACGCCCTCACCCAGATCATCCTCGATACGCATCGAAGCGGCAAGTCTCATAACCGATAACGAGAGCGAAGCAGAAGGACACGTCGCACCGGCCATAGCAAGGACCGTGTTGATGCCAACTGTACGAAGGAGAGTCGTTTTACCGGACATATTGGAGCCGGTGATGACCGCACAACCTCGATCAAGCGAGAAATCATTACGCACAAGCTTGTTGGTCGGAATCAAAGGATGACCAATTTTCACACCATGGAAGAATGGTTCCGCTGACTCCACGATCTCCGGCTTGCATCCATCCGGATAGATCGTATCGAGTACTGAAAGACTCATAAGCGCTTCCCACTCACCGATCGCCAGAAGCTTATCCGGAATCTCATTTCCCGAGACCTCACGCCACTGATTCAGACGATGTAGGCAAAGCTCATCGTAGAGAAATACGATATTTAGAAGAAAATAAAGTAACGGTTGCATACGAGCCTGAACCATCAGACTGATGCGATAGAGCGAATACAGTTGATTCGAAGCACTCTGATTCTCAGCCTGACCCTCTTTCTCACCATAAAGACGTTTACGCAAAGATTGTAAATAAGCGGACTGAACTTCCACACTCTCCAATTCAGTGAAGATCTTGGCATACGCACGTAATTCAGGATAGAACTTCTCCACTACTTGGAACGATATTGCATGTTGCTTATAGGAAATGGTCATGAGTCCGAACTGAACGAGAAGGAGAACTCCGGAAGCAATGTGGATCCTGCTACTTATTAGGATACCAAGAATGACACTGATCCATAATCCCAATGTTGTCAGGATACGGGCAACAATCATGCCTCGGCCGGATTCCTGAAGCCCGATCTTAATGAATGCAAGAAGTGCAGACGGAGAACCCTTCTTCTTCACATTCATCTTCGTTGTTGCTTCAAGTTCCTCTACTTTCTCATACTGTTGCGCAAGTTCGGAAACCGCCTGTTGTCTTGCAAGGATCTCTTCTCGATCGATTCTCTCTTCCGAAGCGCAGAGCAACCAGTTCTGCAATTGCTTACGGCCATAGGCAGTATGTGCAACATTAATCAGCGCGAACAAAGACTTCGGTCCGAACAGATCCAAGTCACCTGCATAAGCATGAGACTTCACCATCAGGTCAGAACCATCATCCGAAAGCTTTGTAAAATCATGGCGGGTACGGGCAATATACGCATCGTGAACCTCTTTGAGCGCCAAGATACGCTTATATACCTGTTTCTTTCGATTATGAAGCACGACAAGTATCGTGAAAATAAGAACACCGAGTATACCTAGTACAAGGAAAGCAAGGTAATTCTTCCAGAAAAACACGGCAAAACAAATCACAAAAAACAAGAAACAGACGCCACGAAGTGACGCCAAATGATCCATTTGTTGATCAACATTCTGAAGTTCTTGCGCCAAAGCAGCTTCGCGCGCCTCAAGGACCTGATCCCTGTTCTCAATGCTATTTCTCATGAAGGATTAATCTTTCTTCTCTGACTTGGACTTTGAAGCAGACTTCGCCGAAGTTTTCGCAGAAGACTTGGAAGAGGCCTTCTTCGTTGAAGCGCTCTGGGTGGTCGTCTTCTTGGAAGTTGTCTTCTTCGAAGTAGTCTTCTTGGTAGCAGGCTTTTTTCTCGGAATATACTTAGAAATTGCTTCATCCAAGACAGCACCGATACTATCGTGAATCGTTAGCATGGCCTGCAAGTCCAAATATGTAGAACTCTTATTGATAATGACAACGCGGTCACTCTTCAGGAACTGTGCGAATGTAGCCGCAGGATACACCGTAAGCGAAGTTCCACCGATAATCAGAAGATCTGCTTTCTTGATGGATTTCACAGCACGGTCGATGTTCTCATGTTCAAGATGCTCTTCGTACAGCACAACATCCGGTCGTACGATTGCACCACACTTCTCACAATGTGGAACCCCCTTGCTCTTAAGGACATATTCCAACGGATACTTCTCTCCACATTCCAGACAATAGTTGCGGAATACAGAGCCATGAAGTTCAACAGTCGTCGTACTTCCGGCCATCTGATGGAGATTATCAATATTCTGCGTAATCGTAGCTTTCAGCTTACCCTGTTTCTCCAGACGGACCAACGCACGATGTGCCTTGTTCGGTCTAGCTTTCGGATAGCAAAGCTTACGCTTATAGAAATCGAAGAATTCTTCCGGATGCGCCTCAAAGAAAGAATGGCTGATAATATCGACAGGACGGTACGAGAGTCCGCTCTCCTGATTGAATATACCTTCGCCGCTACGGAAGTCAGGAATACCGCTTTCCGTAGACACACCAGCACCACCAAGGAATACGATATTCTCGGATTCCTTGATCAACTTCCGAAGTTGAGCGATCTTATTCTCGCGTGCTCCCTCATATCGATCTAGTCTGGTTTCCACTATGAGCCCCTTTATCCTATCTCGAATAATCCACGATCATCCAAGAAGTAATTTTCTAATTATTAATCGAGAAATACATCCGATGCCACAGCACCATCGTTGGCCGCTGCGCCGAACATTTCTTTACCAAGTACGCGTTTCTCGTCACGCTCTTTCTCAGCAATCGCGCTCAATGCATCACGCGTACGATCCGGATTCTTAATATTCTCAAGAAGAACAATTGGAGTTGTCTTATCTGCGGTAGAGAGTTGAATCGTGCCTACACGGAAGATTCTCTGCCAGAATGACTTACTCAATTTTACATCAAGAATTCGATACATCAGCAACTCGTCTTTCGTGGACTTGATAAATCCTTTCTCAACAAACAGACGATTCTCACTGAAAGAATACTTGGTAAAAGTAAGCGGTAAACCGAGGACTCTCTTCTTATCCTGCCAAATAATCTTTTCCTCTACGATAAAATCACTTAACTTATCGACCTTAGCCATACTCTACCTCCAAAATAAGCCTATTGTCATTATAGTGTTATACAATTTTTAAGTCTACACAAAATCGTTAAAAAACACAATTTAGTAATATATTGTTCAAAGTTACGATGCGTAATCCATGTAGCACTTCTCGAAATACTCACTCCAAGTGTGCGTATACTCCAGGGCCAAATCACTCTTCATGAAGTAATCGTATCGGACCATTCCAGGCGTATCCGGTATCGGATCGTCCCATGTTACATCTACGTGATACCAGTTTGAAGATATCTTTACCTGTGTCCAAGCGTGACCTTCTGATGAAGAACCTGAGGTGGAGGTACCAGTAACGACTCGACACTCCACACCCGAAAGAAGACACAATGCAGTGAACGCCTCTGAATATCCCTGACATGTTGCAGCCCCTGTATTCAGAAGCGTTTCAGCCGTCCAACACTCATATCCTTCTCCTCGAACGTTATAGCGATAAGAAGAAACAATATAATCATGGATCTTCTTTACTTTCTCCACATCATCCATGTCATCAGTAATCAATGATTCCTTGATGGAAAGCAGTTGTTCACCTACATTCTGTGCTTTACCAGATGGATATTCGTCTACATTCTTCGCATAGAGATACTGCATCGCTTGACCACAGGCATTGTAATAGATCGTAAAATCAACATAGCACCCTTTGTTAGTCTCACGGTAACGATACTGACCATTTCCCTCGCGGAAAACCGAGTGAATGGTGTAACTGTCAGAGAGCTGTTGCCAATAATCATTGAATTCCTCGTAAGAATCAGTCTTCACATACATGCAAGGTTCAAAAGAATAGACACAACGATAGAATTCATCGTACAGATCCTGGGCACTGTGAATGGTGACATAATCATGATCCTGTCGCTTCGATTGGAGGCGCAACATGACTACCATTGCAGTAATCATAACAATAAGCATAATGAACAGAATGTACTCACAGACCTTTTTTACGTTTTCCATCATATACCTCTTCTACCTGAAACAGTCGTGAATAATCAACATTTCTCAACGTATCGCCATTCAACATGCAACGGTCGAAATAGAGATAGTTGTCACCATAGGTGTTATAGGCGCTCGGGCCTACACCGAAGAAAATTCGGAAACCATGTTCTTTCAAATATATGCAGCGTGAATCGGAGCCTGGAACGAAATCACCATTCGGATATACCAACATGCAGACAGGGCCGGTCAGTGAACCAACTTGATCCAGCCACTTCTCCGTATCACTACGAATGACCTCCCACTCACAGTGTTTACAGTTGATGAATCCATACGTAGAAGAAGCCAGTATCCACCCGGAGCTCTTCAACTTATCAACAATTTCAATCACACTCTCACGATTCTTCTCAATCTCCGCATCGGTCGGTGCAATCTCAGGAAGGCCAACTGACGTCAAAGCTGCATTTCGGTCATCGACCTGGTCCTGGTCAGTGATATACCCAAACACCGACTGATAACCGGTCAAGGAGATAACACCTTTCACGCCGTTATAGGAGAAATCCGGATGTTCCTCGATAAAAGCGTCCAAAATGCCGATGGCTTCACTGTTACGGCTGACAACGACCTGACCGGACGCGCCGACGTACTCGCCACAAACCTGACCCATATCATTCAATACCAGACGCTGGCAGACGCCGACTTGGCTCTGTGCAGGTGTGTAAGAAAAATCCTCCAGAACAATGACCAGTGGCTTCTTCCCCTTCGGAATCACAACATCTCGAATATTCAAGAAATCCGGATTCTCCATATCGACCATAGACGCCGGATCGATCAGGCAATAATTCTTCTCATAAAGGCTATCCAGCACCGCACGAAATTCCGAAGTTGTCAGATAGTATGAATCTGTGGAAGCTACGTAATTGATCTCAAAGGCCACCTCTGTATCTGCAATCAGTGGCTTCACACATACCACTTCCACGACGCCCTGATAATTGACGACCGGCGAAGTATTGGAAGTCGCAACGAACAAATTCGACTGAATGATCTGATCATCCGGGAAGATTCTCGCAAGATCAGACAGAAGTTCTTCGGCCGAATAATACTGGAAATTGGACAGCATGTGATCCGCCTTCTCCATCATCGGACGATACATCTCGCTCTTACAATTCTCTAATCGTTCGCTGACGAAGTTATGAACAAATCCGGATGAATTCTCCAGAACATACTCATAGTAATCGACCGCCTCGATGTATTCACCATTTGCGAACATCTGTTCGGCAGTCTGCACATCACCTCTCGAGAGCTCGATCTCATCGATTTCCGTACGAAGCGGATGCGTCGCTGCCTGGAGATTGGAAAGACCTCCAAGTTGTTCGAAGATAAAGACTAATGTAGGTTTCTCAATGGTTCCAAGAAGGAATTCTTCGCAAAGCCCCGTCAACCATACCGTCATACGGGCACCGGTCAATTCGCTTAAGCCTTCTAGAAAAGCGATGTCATCGACGGTCGGGGTATAACGTTCGTCACGGATCTTCTGCTCGATCTGCACGACACGCTCATTTACGACGGCTTCCATTTGGCTCAGGATCTCGTACTCACCGGTAATATCACTGTCATCGCCCGGATCGCGGTTAATGATGATGTCATTCATCTTACGATACATGGATAGTGCTTTGGCATAATCCTTCTCTTCCAACGCCTGTTCAAATTCAGGCATCACGCCGGCGAGACGTTCGTTGTCATTTCTTACATAGATCATAATGGAGAGCATGGCTATCAGGCTGACAAAAGACAGGACGATCAGAGCCCACATTCCTATGGAACGAGGGCGATCCATCGATACCCGATTTCCGCCAAACTCCATCATACGTTACAAATCTCCCAACGTCAGTTGTCTGCTCTCGATCGTCTCTTCCTTCAGATAGTATCCGATCGCAGGCAATCTTCTGACACGATAGTATTCCGGATCTGTAAAGCCCGTCTGTTCAAGCGGTTTGACCTCTGTCATCAGGCTTCCGCGCTTGGCAGTCAGAACCTGTACACCTTGTGTGGAACGTGTCGTCTTCAAAGGAATCAATGAAGTATCGAAGACGATTGCTTTACGCAGATTCGAATATGCTGCCATTGTAACATCTTCTGTCAAATAATGGATCGATACGATCGGTGACAGATCACTATAGGCCTTGATGAGCTTCTTACGATTCTGCTTCGTCTCATAGGAAACCATCGGGATCTTCGCAATCTTACCATTTGCAAAGGAGAACAGTGCATTACCCGTATAATCACCGGCCACATGCATGAAGATGATTCGCTCACCCTCCTCCATAGAAAGCAGATTCGGCAAGTATCCACCGTATTCAGACGGCTTAGTATCCGGCAACTCATGCGCACGCATCTTATAACAATTGCACTTATCGGAGAAGAACAGCACCTCGGACTTATTGGTCGCATCCAATTCCATCACGATCGTATCGTCTTCCTTGATCTTCAGATCACCGGCACTACGAAGACTCGTCAAGGCAATCTTCTTAATATAACCGTGATCCGACAGGAAAAGCTTCAGGTTATAGTCTTCAATCATGTTGGAATCATTGAAGGTCACAGCCTCTTCCGCTTTCAGAAGTTCAGAACGACGTGGCTGTCCATACTTCTTTGCTACGTTCTCCAACGCTTTCATGATCAACGCATCCAGGCGTTCCGGCTTCTTCAGGATATCTTCCAGATCCTTGATATCCTTCTCCAGATTCTCACGATCTGCCGTACGGTTCAGGATGTACTGGCGGTTGATATTACGAAGTTTGATCTCCGCAACATACTCAGCCTGCAGACTGTCGATATCGAATCCCTTCATGAGGTTCGGTACAACATCGGCTTCCAGTTCTGTGTTACGGATGATGGAGATGGCTTTATCAATATCCAGAAGGATCCGTGCCAAACCATTGAGAAGATGGAGTTTATCCTTCTTCTTATCCATCTCATAGACCACTTCTCGTTTCTGACAGGATCTTCTCCACACGATCCACTCGGCGATCAAAGCGGAGACACCCAAGACTCTCGGTGTACCATTGATCAGTACATTGAAATTACAAGAGAACACGTCCTCCAGTTTTGTAAAACGGAAGAGCTTTGTCATCAGTGCATCCAAGTCCGTACCACGCTTACACTCGATACAGATCTTCAGGCCATCCAGGTCGGTCTCATCACGAACATCGTTGATTTCTTTCACCTTACCGGACTTCACAAGTTCAGTAATTTCGTCAATAACAGCTTCCGCTGTCGTCGTATAAGGAATCTCCGTTATTTCAATCAGGTTGTGCGCCTTATCCGCCATATATTTCGAGCGAATACGGATCGGACCACGTCCTGTCTCATAGATTCCGCGCATCGCATTCTCATCGTAGAGGATCAATCCGCCGCCTGGGAAATCAGGTGCGGGCATAGATGCAAGCAGATCCGTAGACGGATCTTTCATATAGGCAATCGTCGCCTCACAGACTTCCTGGATATTGAATGAACAGATATTGGAAGCCATACCGGCCGCAATACCTTGGTTGCTGTTGACAAGAATAGACGGATAGGTCGCCGGGAGCAACACAGGCTCCTTCATGGTACCGTCGTAGTTATCGGTAAAATCAACCGCATTCTTATCCAGTCCGCGGAACAATTCTTCACAGAGCTTCTCCAGACGAACTTCGGTATATCTAGGTGCCGCGCATTGCATATCACGAGAATACTGCTTACCGAAGTTACCCTTCGAATCCACATAAGGATGCAGTAACGAACCATTACCACGGGCCAATCTTACCATCGTCTCGTAGATAGCCATATCACCATGCGGATTGAGTTTCATCGTCTGTCCGACAACGTTAGAAGACTTCGTACGGTTACCGGTCAGAAGGCCCATCTTGTACATCGTATAGAGAAGCTTACGGTGAGACGGCTTGAATCCGTCGATCTCCGGAATCGCACGGGAAACGATGATACTCATCGCATAAGGCATGAAATTCGTCTCCAGGGTATCGTTAATATCCTGCAAGACCGGATCCGCCGGTGGGAGACCCTGAGACTGCGTCTTGAGGGAATTCTTCTCCATCGAATCAGAATCAATATTCTTCGAACTCTTCTTGGCCATGTTATCTATCCTTCACATTACTTTCGTACTTACAAATTCTTCACTTACTGTAGATATCAATCTACATCGAGCATCTCGAGATAGAGATGTCCGTCCCGCTCAATATGCTCCTTACGTCCTGCCAGATTATCACCCAGAAGGAGCTCAAATGTCTCCATCGTGGCCTGCTCATCACCCGGAACGACCTTGATGAGTCGTCTCGTTACCGGATTCATCGTAGTCTCCCACATCATCTCAGGTTCGTTCTCACCAAGACCTTTGGAACGCTGGATGGAACACTTCTCAGCCGGATACTTCTGAAGGATATCGGCTTTCTCCTTCTCGTTATAAGCAAACAACGTCTTCTCTTCACCCTTGTTTCGATAAGTGATCTCAAACAGCGGTGATTCAGCAATATAGACCTTACCTTCACGGATCAAAGACGGCATCAGGCGGAAGATCATGGCCAGGATCAGGGTACGGATATGGAATCCGTCGACATCGGCATCGGTACAGATAATGATCTTGTTCCAACGAAGCAGTGACAGATCAAAGGAGGAAAGGTCCTTGTTATGCTTCGTCTGAATCTCTACGCCACATCCCAGAACTTTGATCAGGTCGGTGATGATCTCACTCTTGAAGATAACGCCATAGTCGGCCTTCAGGCAGTTGAGGATCTTACCACGGACCGGCATGATTGCCTGGAATTCCGCGTCACGTCCCATCTTACAGGAACCCAAAGCAGAATCACCCTCTACGATATAGAGTTCACGCTGCTCCACATCTCTTGTACGACAATCGACAAACTTCTTGATACGATTGTTGATATCGATGCTGCCCATGAGCTTCTTCTTCACATTGAGACGCGTCTTCTCTGCGTTCTCACGGCTACGCTTGTTGATCAGGATCTGCTCCACGACACGATCGCCTTCCGGCTTATTCTCGATGAACCAGATCTCCAGTTTCTGACGGATCAGGTCCGCCATGAAGTCCTGGATGAACTTATTCGTGATGGCCTTCTTCGTCTGGTTCTCGTAACTCGTCTGTGTAGAGAAAGAACTGGTGACCAGGATCAAGCTATCTGCGATGTCCTGGAAGACGATCTTGCTCTCATTCGCCTTATACTTGTCTCTTGCACGGATCTGCTTATCGATTTCTGCGGTAAAAGCACTTCTCACGGCCTTATCCGGTGCGCCGCCGTGTTCGAGGAAACTGGAGTTATGGTAATACTCTAGGACGTTCACCTCATTATTGAAGCAGAAGGATACCTGACACTTTACCTTATACTCCGGTTTATCCGGACGGTCCTTACCACGACCCATACCATCGAAGGAAGACGGGGCAGAAAGACCCTTCTCCCCGCTGAATTCAGCGACATAACCTTCGATACCGGAAGGATAACAGAAGGTAAACTCTTCCCCACTCTCTTCATCTTTCAGAATGAAGGTCACGCCGCTATTTACGACCGCCTGACGCTTCATGATCTCCTGGAAAGAAGCCAGCGGGATATTGGTATCTGTAAATACTTCGCGATCCGGCTTCCATCTTTGGATCGTACCGGTACGCTTGAAGCGAGTAGGCTCCTTAAGAAGTCCACCGACATTCTCGCCCTTCTCAAAATGAAGACTATACTTGAATCCGTCACGGAAAACCGTCACGTCGAAGAACTCAGAAGAATACTGCGTCGCGCAAGCGCCAAGGCCATTAAGACCCAAACTAAATTCATAGTTCTCGCCGGTGTCGTTGTTATACTTACCACCTGCGTACAATTCGCAATAGACCAGTTCCCAGTTGAAGCGCTCCTCTTTCGTATTATAGTCAAGCGGAATGCCACGACCGAAGTCTTCAACAGAGATCGAGCCGTCCTTATAACGCACGACTTCAATACGATCTCCATAACCCTCTCGGGCTTCATCGATGGAGTTACTCAGAATCTCAAAGAATGAATGCTCACATCCTTCCAGACCATCTGAACCAAAAATAACGCCCGGACGTTTTCTAACACGATCCGCACCTTTAAGGGAAGTAATGGTATCGTTACCATAATTCGACTTACCTGGCATATCCTCAACCTCGCAAATGTATAATCCATGCAATTATACCACAACATAATGTGGTGCTACGACTAATTTTACACAAAGTTTAGCGTGCCCGAAGAGAATCTTAGTAAGAAAAAACCATCCTTCCGATCTATTCGGAAAGATGGTCTCATTCATCGTGGTGAGCCTAGGGGGACTCGAACCTCCGGCCCACAGCTTAGAAGGCTGTTGCTCTATCCAACTGAGCTATAGACCCACGGTGTAAGAATGACGACCATATGGTCGTCATTCATGGAGCGGGTGATGGGAATCGAACCCACGTGGTCAGCTTGGAAGGCTGAAGTTCTACCATTGAACTACACCCGCAAGTCTTCAGCGCACAGTCTTTCAAAACTTGCTTAGATATAATACTACACCAATTCGTGAATGTCTAGTATCAAATTTCAATCAAGAAAGACTTTCTCCAACCATTTGAAATTGGAGAAAGTCCTTCGTGAGTTCTGTCAATGAATGCGATTACTGAGGTTTTCTCGTACCACATGTAGAACAGAAATTGCCAACGATTCCAGCTTGACCGCAGGTCGGGCAATTCCACGCAGCGTTCGTCGCAGAAGCCATCATCATCACAGGTGCAGATGCTGTACCCGCTTGGGTTCGATAAAGATTTCGCACTTCCGGACGCTGTAGTACGATGTGAACAAACGGATTTATATGATCCTGCTTCAACTGTGGTTCAAGAAAACCGGCTTCCTGAACAATTAATCTCATCGCTTCCCGATTGACTCCCAGAGCGATTGCTTGATGGTAACAATCAGCGAATTCATCAATCATCGGAATATTGTTAGGTACTTGTTCCGTATCGATCACTTTTAACATGGCCGGCAAAGGAATCCCTGCGTCATATAATCTAGCCGACACGCTAATAAAATCTTTTCCTGGTTGCACGGAAGGATGATTTACGGAAAATCCGATCTTCATCAAGCCCTCGACTGGATTGTTGCTGCTTGTAGCCACCTTGAGCGCTTCATTGCGAGCTCTCATCATTTCCTGTGCGGCATAGTTCGGATCCGTAAAGCGCTGAGCTCTCTCTAACATCTCTCGGCGTTCACGTTCAGCTGCCGTTTCACCAGGATTAGCACCTGCCGACGCAGAAAGCGCCGTCCTCACCTCGGCCGACATCGTGTTGTACTTCATATTGACAGCAACATTCGTACTCTCCACGCGGTTCTGGTTCAACTTGAAGCTCATCTCGTCGAACCATTTGTTTCGAACATGGATGGTTACGATATAGTCATAGCTGATCTTATATCTGCGCGGATTGAAGCTTTTACGATTGCCCTGGCTATCCCGATAGAACTCTTCGATCTTGTACTCCTTCATGTCAACATTTACATCCTGTACATCAAGAATATTGATCACATCAGGATTGTAAGTGCCAAGATTTCCGACATCTGCCTTCGTTACAGCGAAAACATGATTACTTCTACTAACCAGAAGTTTGACCGAATCCTGACCGAACGTCTGGGCATCTTGCAACAAACCCAGACTATTTCGATTGTCTTCTCTATATTGAAGATGTTCTTTCATCTCCGCGACCGAAGTTTGGCGACGATCCGTCATAAAAGGCGAGATCTTCTTCGCACAATCGGTACACATATTACCGTCCTCTACTTTACGATTTCCGAGGAAACCAATTTTCCCACCGCAAAAATCGCAGAACTTCTTATCGAACAGACCCATATCTCTACCTCGCACAATAAAATTTGAGATAATTATAGCAAAATCGATAGAAATATAATAGAAAAACTGTCTCAAAATAGATTGCTCTATTTCGAGACAGTTCTTATAAATTCATCTTAACATCGAATTAGAATCAGACAGGCGTT
>JAGHVD010000079.1 GCA_018064475.1 Candidatus Scatonaster coprocaballi | reverse complement strand
AAGTGTAACCTTACACACCTCACAGCCTTGCTCTCTTCAGCTTCCAAGGGACACTACGGTCGAGATAAAGCTATCGAGATAAGAGAACAAGCTAGGAAATCTATTGGTATTAAGAGTGCTGTGAAAGAACTGGAACTTCAACAGACCATCGAGCTTATTCAGATCTACCAGCAACAGATCGAGGTTGTTGAGGAACAGATTAATAATCTCATGGATGAAATTGATAGCCCAATCACTTCCGTTCCCGGCATTGCCAATCGAATGGCTGCTGTAATCCTTGCTGAGACAAATAACTTCCAAGACTTTGAACGCGCGGAACAAGTCCTCGCATTCGCCGGATTGGAACCTTCTGTCTATCAGTCAGGTCAACTTACTTCAACACATTCCAAGATGGTCAAACGCGGTTCAAAATATCTTCGCTATGCCATCTTCAATGCTACAAAGTATGTATGCCATTGGGATCCGACATTTAATGCCTATCTTGCTAAGAAACGGGCTGAAGGTAAACCTTACAACGTAGCCGTATCTCATGCCGCCAAGAAGCTGACCAGGGTTATGTTCCATCTCGTAAAAACAAACAAGGAGTTCGTTCCACAAGTATAAACCACAGCTAATCCATATCACTTGTTTTCCAAAGCACCTCGTGGTGCTTGTTTCGTTATGCAATTATCAAGGTTCTATGCATCTAGCGTTTACGCTACATTTTTCCTATTGACTTTTAATAGTTAGTCTTTCACTCTATAAGATTAAACCACATTTTGGGACAAAATTCTCCACTATTTTGTAAAAATGTGAGCGGAAAAGGAAGATTTTTTGACTTGTTTCGTGCCGAATAAATCACTCCACCAGTAACGGACGGTGGAAATTCGAATTATCGACTACGAAGTCACGATTCTCGTATGGATCATGACGCTGAACATACATCTTCTGCGCCGGAATATTCTTGGTTCGGTAGAGTTCCACCGGATCGATGCCATAGATCGGCGCCTCAACAAGGGACGCACGATGCTCAGATTCACGGTAGTCCACCTTCATGAAGACAGTCATATCGAAGAAGCGGATCAATGGCTCACGGTACATCATGCAACCGATAATGATCATCAACCCATCTTGTGACAACTGATAGTGTCGCTCGTTCACGAAAGCCTCGCCGGAATTATCCAGGCAATATACGATCTTGTCGATGGATCCGTTCTTCTTATACGGATTCAGGACTTCATCGATCAATTTATCATTGTTAAAACCATTGAAATAGAAGGCTTCTACAGGATCTTCACCCTTGTAGGACTCTTCCACCGCACGATGGTAGTCCTCAAGATGAACGATCTGATATTCTTTACCAAGCATCTCTAAATACTGACCGAGCTTGCTGGCAAATACTTTCTTGCCTGCAAAATCGATACCGTCGATGCCCATGATCTTGGCTTTCGTCTCGATTGCTTTCTTGGCAAGGGAGTGTATTACGTGGCAGGTCAGCACCTGATCCTCAATCTCGAGCGGATACGTGGCCTTGCAGAATGCTTTGGGCAGGATCTCCGGCATTTTCTCGCCATACGCAACGACAGGGATCTGGCACATTGCCATCGCATCCACACATACTTCATTCGTTCCGACGAAAATGAAGAAATCATCCTTGGCACGGAGTTTGGTCAAGGTCTTCGCCATCGCAGAGACTTTCGTCGTACTTACGATCTGGTCGAAATACCCCGAGATCTCGTAATGCTTGATGACCTGCTTGATCTCATCTACCGATGCACTATCGCATATATTCAGATTGAATCCTTGCTCGTGAAGTGACTGTAGGATCTCGACAATATCCTGATCCACTTCTTCATGCTCTTTGACCTCGTTCACAGCAGACTCATCGGATATAATAATACCCGATTTCGAAATCAGTCGTCTGTTGTCCAAGGAATCTTCCGACCAATACGTGAAGACACCCAGGTCAAAATATATGCGTTTCATGATAAATTCTCCCACAAATTTACACTTCTTTAACATTATACCACAATGTTGCCACAATTTGCCAAATTGTTTTACTGTTTTTTGTGCAAATTCATTCTACTACTTTCACTTCATCGTATTCATGATATACTTACACTAATAAAGTGGATTCTAATTATAGAAAAGAGGTGTGTGCATGCGTCATAGTGTTCGGGAAGACAGAACTTCCGTCCAGCAGGATGATCCTTCTTCGTATTCAGCTCCGGTCTCGACCATTGAGAACCCGCTTATGGAAGAGCTTCATGCTGTATCGACCTCTTCTGCCCCAGCTTGGCAGATTCCAAGTGACGATACCACTCAAGCACACAGTCCTTTTGCCCAGGATAATATGTTCGTCTCGATCGACGATGAATTATCCGACACGAACCACCGCCCGATTGCGCCGACCAATGCGACCATTCTGACTGAGAAAGAAGTGAAAGAGCACTTCTCCTACACAGATGACCAACTCGAATACCGACCGGGCATGAAGTTCTCCGAGAGAATGGCCGTTACATTCCGTAAGGTAGCGGTCTGGTTCTCCGATCTCGTAGACAAGTATGTTCTGTTCATGAAGCGGCATTTCCCGCATCTTCTGGAAGAACGCAATGTCAAGACTTTTACGACCGTAGGACTAGGCGTGATCGTCTCCGTTCTAGTCATCATCGCAGTTCTTGCGCTGATCTTCTAAGATCAGCACCCGTTTAAAAGGGGGCATCATTATGACACAAACGCCCGACAACACCTCGGACTTCTTCGAAGAACTTCCGAAGGGATCACTATTTCAGACATTCCTGAATCAGGTTGAACTTAACGTGTTCTTCAAAGATGCAAGTCACAACTATGTGCTTTGTTCCGCATCCTTTGCACGATTGCTCGGCTATCAGACGCCGAATGAGCTATATTCCCATACGCTTCACGACTTCACTTCGCAGGACGAAGCGGACCAGTTGATCAACTATGAGAATCGTGTGATGGATACCCGCACGCCACTACTCAACGAAGAGCTTCACCTGAAGTTGATTGGTTCCAAGGCTACCGTAGATAGTCTATGGATATCCATCTCGATCTATCCGCTCTTCGATCAGAACGGCGCCATCCGTGGCACATGGGGATTTGCACGTGACATCTCTGAAGAGAAGAACATGGCACAGAAACTCGTACAGAAGAATCGTCAGTATGACGAGCTTTCTTCTCGGATGCATATGATGGCTACTGTGGATGAAGTAACAGGGCTATATAACCGCAAGAGTTTCGAGGAGATCATCCGCCGTAATATGCGTCTCTTCTCACGTGTACGTGGAAGAGGATACTGCGCAGGTTTCAGTATTGTATTGATGGACATCGATCATTTTACCAAGTTCATCGCGACCTACGGCACGCAGACCGGAGACATCGCACTCCAGTATATTGCTGAGATCCTGAGATCCTGTTCCCGTTCAGCTGATGACATTTTCCGTGTTGGAAACGATGAATTCGCACTGATCCTACCGGACACCACCCTCGAAGGCGCACAGATCCTCGCTTCACGAATCACTTCAACACTGGCCCGCAAGCCACTGATCGTCAATGAAGAGAAGGAAGTATTCTTCACACTTTGCTTCGGTTTTGCCGTTTACGAAGACCAGCTTGATGCATCAGAACTCATCGTTGCCGCAGACCAGAGCCTCTTCGATGCGAAGATCAATCGCAAGTGATGTCGGTCTTTCGACGCTTCCGAGATTGATATGAAGACTAACAAATACCCGTGGCTTCTTCGGAAGTGGCGGGTTTAGTTATCTTCCTCCCACGGTACGCCGTCCGGGAAGAGATAACCATAGTAATCCTTGTCAATGATGTGCGCGGAGTTCCAGAACAGGTCATTCACATACTCGATGCATTGCTTCACATATTCTTCCGTAATCTCCTCGTCCACAAGCGGGGTCACACGATTATGCGAAGCATCGTACATGATCTTATCGTTAATGAAGCTGTGGTCGTCGAAGATGACGTAATTCTCTTCCGGCGCGAGAATATCCCGTCCGATATAGAGACGTGAATCATATGGCAGACCGAATAGATTTGCGAGCGTCGGCGCAATGTCCAAACTACTGCAGTATTTATCTACTACGATTGGCTCTTCCATATCGCCGCTCCAGAGGATGAATGTGTTCTCGTAGAGACTGAACGGGGTAGAGAGATCTTTGCCGGCTAATTCTTCATAAGCACTGTTCTCTAGTCCGTACGGATAGTGGTCGGCGCCAAGGGCAATCACCGTGTTATCCAGTTCGCCGGCCGCCTCAAGATCGGCCAACAGCTTCTCCAGTGCCTGATCCAATTCCATCTGGCAGGCAATGTAGCAGCGCACAGATTTGCTATATGGCAGCCCCTCGACCTCATCCTTATGTTTCGTACACATCATGTTGTCACCGTACGAATAGGCCAGATGGCCGCTTACCGTCATATAATACACGTGAAAAGGTTCGCCATTTAGATATTCCGGTGTAGACTTCTCAATCATCTCCACATCCGATTCCGGCCAAGTCTTCTTCACATCCAGTCCATTTCCCAGACCCTTATAATCGTATCCCATCGTTGGATACGAGCGATCACGATGATAGTAAGTATAGGTGTTGTTGTGATAAGCCTTCGACTGGTAGCCAAGCGCCGCGAACTGATTACCGAAAGCGAAAGGCATATAGTTGTTAGCGATCTTGGTATAGCTCCATACACCGGATTTCGGAATCAGTCCGGTAGTCTCCACGAATTCTCCGTCAGAAGTACTCACGTACCACACCGGTGTGTAGAAATGGTTGAATACGAATCCCTCCGTGGAGAGTTTGTAGAGTGTAGGGGTAAGCTCCGGGTCGATCACAAATCCGGAAAAAGCTTCCGCGGTGATGAGAATAAGATTCTTCCCCTTGAACATTCCGGTATATTCATTCATAGTCGTCGGCTCACGCTGAGAGAAGAATTCATTCATCTTACAGTAAGTGCTATCTGATTCTTCAAGATTGAATTCGATGTCCAGCACATTCTTCGGATAAGGAGTCGGCGTGGGCGTAGGTGTAGGTGTCGGCGTGGGGGTCGCATCCGGAATAGGTGTGGGTGTAGGTGTCGGCGTTGATGTCGGCGTTACGGTTGGTGCTTCGCCATTCGGGCCCGATTCAATGACGAGACCGTCTACATCGACCTCATTCGCTTCATCTTTCGACAAGTGGAGAATGTTGAAGCGGAAATCCAATCCCATCGTCGGAAGAAGTCCAAACTTACGAAGAGAAGCTTCCTGGGAGAACTCAGTCAGATAGAGTCTTCTCGGGCTTGCGGCACCTCGTCTGTCCCGAAGGATCAGCACACGGCCCAGAAGTGTAACGATTACGAAAGCAGCCAACATTGGAATGACAGCCATCTTCCATGATGCTTTGAACTGACGGACCTGTTTGCGGATCAAGGGCCAGTAGAGCACCGTAGGAAGAAGTAGGAGAAGCACGCCCCACCACCCGGAGACCATGGCATCTCGTACGACCTTGTTATACTCTACGACCGCTCCAGCTCCGCCGGAAGTAAGCGAAGCCCATACAAAGATCGTACCGAAGATCCGGTAGTAGATGTACTGTGATAGATAGACAATTGTCAATATGTGTGTGACCACGCCCAAGCTGATTACACGGAATTTCGGCTTCGGCACAAAAAGGATCAGTAGCGACACAAATGTCGCTGCGCTCAGGGAAAGAAGCACAGAATAGAGGGAGAAAGGGTTATCGATCAGAAGGGCGAAACAACCTTCGCTCAGTAGCATCACTGCCGGCAACCAGAGCATTGTTGTAAGGGCCGATATCCACTTTCGATACTGCTTCTGACTTAGAGAAACGGTCGGTTCTGATTCAATCTTCGTAGCCGTCAGATCCTCTTCTTGCATATGTGGGTTCCTCACTTTCGTGGCAGAATATCGAATGATTCGAGAAAATCTTCACCTTTCTGTACTTCATGGAACGACAGTTCCGGATAATCCAGCTGACGCATTACTTCGTATAGCGCAATGGCTACGGCGTTGCTGAGATTCAGACTGCGACAGTGTTCAGACATTGGGATCCGGAAGCAGTAGTCCAGATTGTCACGCAGACGATCGTATGGAATACCGGTACTCTCTTTACCGAAGATCAGGTAGATCTCACCTTCCACCTTCGTAAAATCGAAACCGCTGTGCGGTTTCTTCCCGTAACGAGTCATATAGAAATAAGTGCCAGGATTCTTCGATTCGAAATCTTCGAAATCCTCGTACATGACATACTCCGCATAATCCAGATGATTGGTTGCAGAGCGCTTGAGACTCTCACGCGTCAGCTCAAATCCGATCGGCTTAATGATGTGTACCTTCGTGTTCGTCGCCACGCAGGTGCGCAGAATATTACCTGTATTCTGAGGAATTTCCGGTTCAAAAAGTACTACATGTACAGCCATCTAAACATCCTTTATGCCAACTGAGGCTCAACTTTCACCTGTTCTTCTGCTTCTTTGAAATTATTGATTTTTCCTGCATCGATCGCTTCTGCGATGTTCAGCAAGTGATCGCCGATACGCTCGAAGTCTGTCAGCAATTCGGAATAGATTACGCAGGACTCACCAGAGCAAGAACCGGAGACCAGACGACTCATCTGATTCTTACGGAACTCGCGTGTAAGATCGTCGATGCGCTGTTCAGAATCTCTCATCTTTGCCAGAAGCACATCCGATAAACCTTCATCTTTGTACTGATAGATCAGATTCAATGCTTCGAGGCTCTCCTTCTTCATGATGTCCACCTCAGCAAGCGCAGTCTCTGAGAAGCGAAGACCCTTCGAATCCATCATGTTCGCATAACCTGCAATGTTCGTCGCATGGTCACCAAGACGTTCAATATTACCGGTGATCTTGAAGAAAGCGTTGATTGTTACAGAGTCCTCTTCAACCATCTCGACAGAAAGAACGTGAGAGATATAGTAGGAAATCTCTTTGTTCAGATAGTCGATGTAGTCCTCGGTCTGATTGATCTGTTCCTGCGTCTTCTCTGTGTTATCTCTTACCACGGAGAAGCTTCGATCGATGTTGGTACGGGCCATGGAGAGCATGCGCTCCGTCTCATGTTGAAGCGATGTAACGAAGATCGCAATCGAACCGACCTTGTGGTATTCCGTCTTCAGGAAAGAAGGCTCCAAGTAACGGAGGTGCTGTTCGGACAACATGTCTTCCGGACGGTCCGGTAGGATCTTCTCGGCCAGCTTCACGATGTACTTGCCGAAAGGAATGAGCACGATCGTCGTAGACAAGTTGAAGATCAAGTGGAGGTTTGCAATTTGTACCGCCGGGCTGTTCGGCCACAAGTCGGCCAGCCAAGGAACGAACGGTGTAAAGATGGTCACGAATGAGAACAGTACCGCACCAATGATATTAAAGAGCAGGTGCATCAGTGCAGTACGCTTCGCATTACGATTCGAACCCAGAGAAGAGAGCACAGATGTCACGCAGGTACCGATGTTGATACCATAGAGGATAAATACGCTGTTCTCGAGTGTCAGAGATCCTGCCACCGCCAAGGCCTGCAGGATACCAATGGAAGCTGCAGAAGAGTGAAGGATCGCTGTGAAGACAAGTCCTACCAACAGACCAAGAATTGGGTTCTTGAACGTTGTCAGAAGATCCAAGAACTTCGGCTCAGACTGGAGAGGCTGCAAAGACTGTTGCATCTGACTCATGCTGAAGAGCAGGATACCAAGACCTGCAATGATCTCACCGATGTAGTAAGCTTTCTTGTTGTGTACAAAGACGATCAGAATCACACCGATGAAGATAAAGACCGGCGCGACCTGTGCGAAGTCTAAAGCGACCAACTGGGAAGTAATGTTGGTACCGATGTTGGCACCCATGATGATCCACAGTGCTTGGGTCAGCGTCATGATGCCAGAATTAACAAAACCAACCACCATTACGGTCGTCGTAGTGGAAGATTGTATCAATGCCGTAATGGCGGCACCCACTGCGATACCTAAGAAGCGATTGGTCGTAAGTTTCTCCAATATACCTTTGAGCTGATTACCTGCTGCTGCCTCTAATCCGGAACTCATCATCTTCATTCCGTAGAGAAACAGCGCTAATGCTCCGAAGAATAGTAACACGTTCTCGTAAGTCATATTCAATTATCTTCCTTTTCCATACTCTGCGGGACCACCCGCACCCTAGTTTTCTCTATAAACTTATTATCACAATTGCATTATACAAGGGCAGGAAGTGCTTTTCAAGAGAAAGAATGTTTACAATTTTTGATAGATAGACCGTCATCTATTTTTCGGTTTCTTGCGTCTTCGAGAGAAGGTCAAGCGAGCAATGACTGCAATTACGATGATGCCTACGCACACGGCAAGTAACTTCAGCATACCAACAAATGCATAACGGAGACACTTCTGCCATTCCGCCCAAGTTGCATGTGAAAATGAAAAATCCTGATGTGTTGTGCCATAGTATAGTCCCGCGAAGAAGAACAGCAGGACACAAAGTAGAAGCGTCGCAAGAAGCAAGTTCTTCAGAAGAGTGCCCCGCATACATTTCTTTACTCGTGCCGGGCTATCTAATTCATTCACGGTATAAGCATGTCCATAGAAGCATTCTGCTGTCTCCAGATAATCTTCCTTGCGGGCTTTCTTCAGATTACTCAGTTCCGGCGCAGAGGCATATTTTCTTGTCTTGCCTTGCATATATTCCTTCGCTGGGAGCTTGTCGATACCATCTGTCGGGTGTAGAAATCTTGTCCCCTCCTTCAGCGGGACATTCTGTCTTCTCGCTTTACGGCCGCCGTGGGCCAGGGAGTAGTAGATGTTTCCTAGGATCACGTTCACATTGTCCGCATGGAAATCCTTCTGCGCAGCAAGAAGTGTCTCGATTGTGTCTTTGGCCTTCTCCGGATAGAGATAGGCACCTAGGATACCCGCAACATAATTCGCATCCCGTGAGACCGGCTGGTCATCAATGTCCGAGATCAACATCTGGTCTTCATCGGAAGACAGATCCGATCCTTCGAACATCACCTTGGCCAATGGAAAATAGAGCATAGCAGTCTGATTCTTGGCCGTAACCAATGCGGAGAGCTTGTCGAAAGCTTCCTTCGTCTTCTCCGGCTCAATCACTTCTTCGTCCGATTCAATCAGCTTAATCTGTCGGCCACGTCGATCGTAACAACCGATCCGCTGGAATCGTTTCTGACATCCTATCAATACTCGGGTATAAGCCGCCTTGGCCGTCAGATCATCCGAAGCAAGTTCATCCCCGCTGAAGCCGTAGAACCCACAAGCCATGCGAAGATTCACCCGCATCTGATCTCCCCAGAACATCCGCTCGGCAATCTCCTTAGCGGCTTCCGGAATCCCCCCGTTGGCAGCGACCACCATATAGTGAATCGACGTATATTCTTCTTCCTTATCGCTGTTCTCCGCATATGACAAGGCTAGACGATAGGCCGCCAAGGGGTGATTGCCCTGATTCGCACTCCGCTCATATAACTCACGGATCTCTTTCTGGACTTCCTCATTCTCGCGGTTCTCTTCCGTATCCAGAAGACTCGCAAGCTCGAAGGTCGCCTCATAGTTATTCTCCTGATCCGCCAGTCGATAGTAATGTTCCGCACGTTTCAGGTCGGGGCCATAATCATGGTTTCGCATGAAATACCCACCTAGAAGAAGCGCTGCGCGCGCGAAGTGATTATTCGCCGCCACCATCTCCAGATTGATGGCCCGCTCATCGTAGGGATCATCGTTGAGAAGCATCAGCGCCAGCATGTGATAAGCCCGCGAATTGCCAAGCTTCACACCCATCTCTAGGAGCGCTCTCGCCTTCGTTTCGTTCGGCTCACACCCGATACCCGAAACATAGCACACAGCCAGACACACGATCGCCGCATGGAAGCCGAGATTCGTACCCTTCTCATAGTATTCGAATGCTTTTTCCGGTGATTTCTCCGTACCGGAACCGTTCTCATAGCAGATACCAGTCTCCACGCACGCCGGTGCGAAATCAAGATCGGCCGCCTTCTTGAAATACGAGAACGCCAGTTCGAGTGATTTTCCCGTAGGCGCCGTGCCCTCCCAATAATGGAAAGCCACTCGGTACATGGCATCCGGGAAATCTTCGTCTGCGGCCTGCTTGATCAGCTCGAAGCCTCGCTTCTCGTCCTTCTCACAGCCAAGTCCCATCTCGAGCATCATGCCCACGTTAAAAGTAGCCGGCGGGAAATGATTCTTGTGTGCTTCCTGGAAATATTCGAAAGCCTGCTCATAGTTCTTCTCACATCCGATGCCGTCGCCGATGGCCTCACCCAGCAGGTAACTTGCGATCCGCTGATCCTTCTTGTGCGCTTCTTGGAAGTATTCCAGCGCGCGGGCCGGGTCCTTCTCCACACCGTCTCCGACACTGCATTTCTCTCCCATGCCAATCAGCGCAAGGGTATGTCCCTTCGCCGCGGCGCGCTCCAGCCACATGGCCGCTTCTTTCGGATCGCGGTCGACATAGATGCCCTTATCGAACATACGCGCCAATGCGACCCATGCGTTCGCATCGCCGGCTATCGCGGCCTTGCGGAACCACTCGTACGCCTTCGCGAGATCTTTCTCCACCCCGCCGGTGCCATTCTCATAACAACGGCCGACGCTATAGCAGGCAAATGGATGCCCAGCCTCTGCCGACTCCTGAAACATCTGGAAAGACTTCTCGTCGACATCCTGCGCCTTGCGCACACGATCCCACGCCGCGTTCGCTTGCGCGTTCGGGTCATGGAACACGTATGCATTCACGGTGTCTTTGAATCGGTCGTAAAAACTTCTCCTATTCTCGTCCATGTCGGTATTGAGTCAATCTTTCCTTTTCTTCTACCAGTATTTTATCATAGGCTTCGGCGAAAAATCGTCTGCCTCTACGTCATATCATTCTGAAGCGCCTGCGTCACCAACATCGCCAACACACTGGGATCCGCCTTCCCCTTCGTGGCACGCATGCTCTGTCCCAGCAGGAACTGAAGATTCTTCGTCTTGCCGGCCCGGTACTCGTTCACAGCCTTCTCATTCGCATCGAGGACTTGCTGCACGACCGGCATCAGTACCGCCTCATCCCGGATCAGCCACAAGTCGTGGGCCGTCGCATATTCCTCCGGCACCGTTTCTTCGGCAAAAGCACTTCTCAACACTTCTTTGGCGGAGGCCCGTGAGATCCTTCCTTCTTTCACCATGAGGATAATCTCGCCCAAGGATTCTTCTCGGATCTCGATCTCCTCCGGCGCAGTCGACGTGTCATTGAGAAGCTTCATGAAGTCGCCCATCATCCAATTCGACGCTTCCTTCGGATCGCCACAAATTCTCGCCGTCTTCTCAAATAACTCAGCAATCTTTCTCTCGGCACTTAGAAGTCCGGCATCGTATTTTGGAAGCCCCATCTGCGTCACATAGCGGTTCTTCCGCTCCTGTGGCAATTCCGGAAGTTCCGCGCGTGCGGTCGCAAGTTTCTGGGAAGTAATGTGAAGCATCGGTAAGTCTGGTTCCGGGAAGTACTTATACTCCGCCGCGTCTTCTTTCTTACGCATGGCAAGCGATACTTCTTTCTCCTCGTCCCAACGTCGGGTCTCGCGCTCAATCGTTCCGCCCTCCGAGATGACTTTCCACTGCCTGTCGGCCTCATACGAGATGGCCTTCGATACCGCTCGGAATGACGATAGATTCTTCATCTCCGTTCTAGTACCTAGTTCATCCGCGCCGACTTGACGGACCGAGAGATTCACGTCTGCACGAAGCGAGCCTTCCTGCATCTTGCAGTCAGATACGCCGATGAATTTCAGCATCGTGCGAAGTGTTTCTAAGAAAGCGACCACCTCTTCAGCGGAACGGAAATCCGGCTCGGTCACAATCTCCAGAAGCGGTACACCGCAACGGGAGAGGTCAATGAAGGTCTTCCGGCTCGCCTCATCGTGAGTCAGCTTCCCCGCATCGTCTTCCATATGAAGTTCATGAATGCGGATACGCTTCGTGATTGAACCTTCATCCGGCGAAGAAAGATCGATGTCCATGAATCCATCTCGACCAATCGGTGCATAGAGTTGGGAGATCTGATACCCTTTCGGAAGATCCGGGTAGAAGTAATTCTTGCGGTCGAAGCGGCTCTCACGCGTCACTTCGCAATGGAGCGCCAGCGCGGTTCGTATCGCATAGTCGACCACCTTCTGATTGAGGCGTGGCAAAGCACCGGGAAGACCTGCGCAAACCTCACAGATCTGTGCATTCGGCGCACCGCCGAACTTAGTCGGGCAGCTACAGAAGATCTTCGACTCGGTCTTCAATTCCACATGAACTTCAAGTCCCACTACGGTCTCGTAGTCACTCATGACAGATCCTCCTTCTCCGTTTTCTTCGCTGATCTATGCGTCACAGAGATTCTTCCATTCACACCCAGGGAGCATTTCTCGATATATCGTGCTGCGCCGAGGATCTCCTGTTCACCCCATCTTCTTCCCATCAACTGAAGACCCACAGGCAGACGCGGCCACATCGAAGCATCTCCTTCTGCTATATCGTTCTTCTTCTTCGGATCCATCCAGGATGCAGGGATACTGATGGCCGGAATCCCCGCAAGACTTGCGGGTACCGTGCAAAGGTCAGAAATATAAGTCGTCAGCGGATCTTCCGAAACAGTGCCTCGCTTCGGCGCCACCATGGGCGATGTCGGGCAAAGCAGAAGATCGTAGTGCGTAAGTGCTTCTGCCAGATTCATAGAGAGCTTCTCGCGAGCCTTCTCCGCTTTCCTATAGCAGTCTTCGAAATGCTCGGAAGAGAGCACATAGTTGCCAAGAAGGATCCTTCGCTTGACCTCGAGTCCGAAGCCTTCACTTCTCGTCTTGGTGAATAACTCGCCTACGTTCGTCGCATCAGAAGCTCGGTATCCGTAGCGGATGCCGTCGTAACGCGAGAGATTGGAGGAAGCTTCAGCAGAAGATAGGATATAGTACATGGCTACCGCATATTCGAGGATCGGCATGTCTACTTCCTCCACCACCGCGCCTTCTTCCGCTAGCCAAGTTCTGGCACGGTTCATGGCTTCCTGAACCTCTGGGGAAAGATCTGACACGAGTTGGCTCGGGATGCCGACCTTCTTCCCACGAAGTTCGTAGCGTTCCATCTCATCTAGATCGATTTTCGGAGCATCGAAAGACGTCTGATCCCGTTCATCCGCCCCTGTAACAATGTTAAATAGCGCTGCCGCATCGCGGGTTGCGCGTGTAAGCGGTGCAACGGTATCCATCGAAGAGGAGAAGGCCACCAGGCCGTGTCGGGACACCGCGCCATAGGTCGGACGAAGACCTACGAGGCCACAATACGCAGCCGGCTGACGTACGGAACCGCCAGTATCCGTGCCAAGGGCCGCCCAAGCCTCACCACTTCGTACGGCCGCGGCCGAACCACCGGATGATCCACCCGGCACACGAGAAGGATCAAGTGGATGCATAGTCCCACCGAAATAGGACGTCTCCGTCGATACACCCATGCCAAACTCATCCATGTTCGTCTTACCAAGAAGAATCGCACCAGACTTCTGAAGTTTCTCGACGCAAGTCGCGGAGAAGCTTGGTATATATTCCGCCAACATCTTAGAACCGCAGGTGGTTCTGTGGCCTTCCGTCACGAGGTTATCTTTCACCGCAACCGGTACACCAAGTAAAGGTGGGAGTTCCTCGATCTTCCCAGATTCTGCTGTCGTCCCGTTTCTTCCTGAGCCGTCTTCGAGGTTCGAATATGTCTTTCGAATCCGTTCATCACATTCACGCGCCTTCACGAGTGCTTCTCCTTTCCATACTGAGAGATAGGCATGTAATTCACATTCATGCTCGTCTATGTTTCCCAATACAGCCCGTACGGCTTGTTCGGATGTTACCTTCTGTGTGCGGATGGCTTCGGCTAGTTCAAGTGCCGTCATGTTCAGGATCTCTTCTACCATATTCATCCCTCACTCGACCGCTTGCGGCACGACAAACATATCGTTCTCACGCATCGGCGCCTGTTGGAGGATGGAAGAAGTCCGTCCGGATGCCACCGCTACATCTTCACGAAGTGGATGTGCTTCGGGTACAGAAGTCTTGGATTCGCAGGATGATTCCGCATCGCCGGAAGATTCCGAACATGCTTCAAGCGTCGTGATGCGCTCCATATAGGGCACGATCCGTGCCATGTCCGATGCCAGGATCACCTTCTCCTCCTCAGAAAGAGAAAGCCCGGAAAGCCTTGCAATACGTGATAGGATATCCTCGTTCATTGTTTCCACTCCAAAATTAACTACAACTATTTTACATCATATCGTTCTATCTCGGGATACTAGATTGAGCACGTACTTCACGCAATCAAATGATTGCAAAGAATGGCCATTCGCTTTTGACATTGGTATATATCACGATATATACTATTAGTACAATATGTGCTTGTAGCAAGAGGGAGTGGATGACTATGATGACTGCCAAAGTATTTGAAAACGGAAGAAGCCAAGCTGTTCGTCTTCCGAAGGAATGTAGATTCGACACCGATGAAGTAGCCGTCAATAAGATTGGCGATCTCGTTATATTAGTACCCAAGACAAATAAATGGGTTCCTTTTATTCAAGCAACAGAAATGTTTTCTGAAGACTTTATGGCTGATGGACGTGCGCAGCATATCGGTCAGGAGCGTGAATCGCTGTGAGATATATGCTCGATACGAACATCTGCATCTATGCCATCAAGCACAAACCAGAGCAGGTATTCCAACGACTGCAAGAACATGATCCATCCGAGATCTGTATTTCATCCGTCACCTATGCAGAGCTGATATACGGCGTCGAACGAAGCAATGCCATAATGAGAAATCGCATCGCACTGACTGTATTACTGTCCAACATAGAAGTCCTACCGTTCGATTCTTTGGCCGCAGAAAGTTACGGCAAAGTCCGCGCTGAACTGGAGAAGGCCGGCACGCCAATCGGACCACTCGATACCATGATTGCCGGACATGCCCGATCACTCAACTATACTGTTGTCACAAACAATACACGAGAATTCGAAAGGGTGTCAGGGTTACAGTTGGAAAACTGGGCAACCGATGAAATGCATCCGAATCTGTAGTAAAATAGCCTATGTAGTGGGGTAGAATACACATATTAGGAGTCAATACATATGGTCTCATGGATCATTCGCAAAAGAGTTCATAACTATCAAGATGCGAAACAGCCGGAAGTGCGCCGTAGGATCGGCAGCATCTGCGGTGCCTGTGGCATCTTTTTCAATATCTTATTATTTATCGGCAAACTCATTATGGGTATTCTCACGCACTCCATCGCAATCGTCGGTGATGCGTTGAATAACTTGTCCGATGCAGGTTCTTCCATTATTACCCTGTTCGGTTTCCGTCTGGCGGGCAAAGCACCGGATGCCGATCACCCCTTCGGTCATGGTCGTATCGAATATATCTCCGGTCTTGTCGTCTCCATGTTAATCATCCTCATGGGCTTTGAGCTTGGAAAGTCCTCCGTCGAGGGAATCATTCATCCGTCGCCGGTCGACTGTACACTCCCTGCCATCGTCATCTTGCTGGCCTCACTGGTCGTGAAGCTCTACATGATGTTCTACAACCTGAAATGGGCGAAGAGAATCGATTCCGCCGCGATGCGTGCGACCGGCATCGATAGCCGCAACGACATGATCTCCACGACAGTCGTTCTTCTTGCCGTCATCGCTACACGTTTTACAGACCTTCCGGTCGATGCCTATATCGGTGTCCTACTGGCGCTCTTCATCCTCTACTCCGGTATCAAAGCCGCGCGTGAGACGGTCGAACCGCTTCTTGGTACGCCACCGTCTAAAGAGTTCCTAGATCGAATTTCGGAGATCGTTCTTTCTCATGAAGCCGTCAGCGGCATCCATGACGTCATCGTCCACGACTACGGTCCGGGACGTAAGATGATCTCTCTCCATGCAGAGGTTTCCGCGTTCCAGGACATGTTCTATATCCATGACTGCATCGATAACATCGAGTACGATCTGGCACAAGAGCTGGACTGTGAAGCCGTCATTCACATGGATCCTATCGATACGAAGAACAAGGATCTCATGGTCCTCTCTGAAGAAATCAAAGAAATCATTCAGACCATCGATGCGCGTATCACGATGCACGACTTCCGCATGGTTCCCGGTGAGACACACACCAACCTCATCTTCGACGTTGTGGTTCCCCACGATGTGAAGATGTCGGAGAAAGAACTGATTCACAGTATTTCACGTCGTGTTCAGCAGAAGCATCCGCAACACAACTGTGTCATCAAGATTGACCGTTCGTACGTGTAAGGAAAGAAGGCAGACTGATCGAATGCGCACAGATTCATCCCCTATTCCAGAAACCTCCGATGTTTCGTCACGATCCTCATCCAAGGGAAATTTTGGTAAGGGTAGCGTCTCGCTTCTCATTCTTAAGCTCGGCCTCCCACTTATGTTAGCCGAATTAGTCGTCGTACTCTACAATCTCGTTGACCGCGCATATATCGGTCATATGGGCGCGAACAGTACCTACGCCATTACCGGACTTGGCGTGTGCTTCCCACTCATCACACTCATCAGTGCTTTTGCCAACCTCGGCAGTACAGGCGGAACCACACTAGCCACCATCGCACGCGGTGAGAAGAACGACCCGAAAGCCCAGCGCATGATGGAAACTTCTTTCACCTTTCTGGTACTCGTTGGCGCATGCTTAACCGTCATTCTATTTATACTTGCACCCTGGCTTCTTGAGCTTCTAGGCGGCGACGAGCACTCTCTTTCTTATGCGGTCGACTATTTCCGCATCTACGTTCTCGGTACGATTCCAGTCCTACTGAGTCTCGGCATGAATCCGTATATCAACGCACAGGGTTTCCCGAAGATCGGCATGTTGACCGTCATCATCGGCGCCATCCTCAATATTGCATTGGACCCACTGTTTATCTTCGTTTTCAACATGGGGATCCGAGGCGCCGCACTGGCCACCGTACTTTCACAAAGCATCAGTGCCATATGGGTCCTTCTCTTCTTACGAAGCAAGTACCCACCGCTCCGTCTGGAGAAGCTCTCCATAGACCGAACGCAGATCGGTAGCATGTTGAAGCTTGGCGCAACAGGTTTTACCTTCCGCGTCACCTCCAGCGTGACACAGGCAGTCGTAAACGTGATGCTGAAGTCCTTCGGCGGACCGCTAAGCACCCTCTATGTCGGTGCCATGAGTCTGACCAACTCCGTACGTGAAGTGATGAGCCTTCCGAACAACGGTCTAACTAGTGCCGGTCAGAACGTCATGAGCTACAACTACGGCGCGCAGAAGCCGAAGCGCGTCTCCAAGAGCATCCGCTTCATCTTCTTGAGCGGACTTCTCGTCAACTTCGCCATCTGGCTTCTGGTCCTCTTCGTACCGGAACCGCTGATGCGCATCTTCTCCGATGACCCGGAGCTCATCGACCTTGCTGTACACTGTGCCCGCATCTACTTCCTCGCGTTCCCATTTATGGCATTGCAGATGGCCGGTCAGACCACTTTCGTCGCCCTCAACTATCCGAAGCATGCACTGTTTTTCTCCATGCTTCGTAAGATCATCCTTGTTACGCCGCTGACGATCCTTCTCCCGAATATTGGGTTCGGAGTAGACGGTGTTTTCTGGGCCGAAGCGATCAGTCAGTTCACCGGCGCAAGCATCTGTTTCCTCACCATGTACTTTGTCATCTGGCGCAAGATGATCCACGCGGCCAAAACCTCAGAACCCGCCTGATTTCTAATGTCTATCGCGCCTCCCTTCTTTTGCCATTCCCACACCATTGTGATAGAATTGCACCGTGTGTAACAGGAGGCTGGAAACAACATGAGAATCATTGATAAACTGAACCACAGACGCATCCTGATCTGGGGATACGGAAGAGAAGGTAGATCTACCGAGCAGTTCCTGAAAGAACATTGCGAAGTTGCCTCCTGCGATATTTTCGAGGGTAAAGAAGAAGACATTCAAGCCAAGTCCGAAGACTACGATTTCATCATCAAGAGTCCGGGTATTGTCACACACATAGATAACGATAAATATATTTCACAGACCAGACTCTTCATGGAGCAGTTTGGCTCACAGGTCGTCGGTATTACCGGTACGAAAGGTAAAAGCACCACCTCTTCGTTACTCTATCACGTGCTGTCGGACTGCAAGAATGGAAACGCCGTACTCTGCGGCAACATCGGTCTTCCGTGTTTTGACTACTACGATAAGATCGATGAAGATACGATCATCGTATATGAACTGAGCTGCCACCAACTCTCCGACTTAGATACTTCCCCACATGTAGCGGTTTTCCTGAATCTGTATCAAGATCATCTGGACCGCTATATCACCATGGAGAACTACTTTGCCGCGAAGAAGAACATCACGATCCACCAGGGACCACAGGACTTCCTCTTTCACGGCAACGACGTCCCGCCGATCGAGACTTCTGCCCAGCAGACGCTCCTGAACTTCGACGAATCCATGAACTTCGACATGAAGCTTCGTGGTGCGCATAACCAGTTCAATGCTACGTTCGTCTATCGGATCTGCACTGAAGTATTCGGCCTCGATGAACAGAAAGTACGTCACAGTATCGAGACTTTTGACGGTCTTCATCACCGCCTCGAATTCATCGGCAACTACGACGGCATTGATTTCTATAACGACTCGATTTCCACTATCCCACAGGCCACGATTCAGGCCGCGACCAGCATTGCTAACGCCGGCACGCTCCTCATTGGTGGCATGGACCGTGGTATCGATTACAGCACCCTTGTCGCCTTCATTCAGGCGCATAGCGAGTATCAGTACATCTTCTCTTACGAGTCAGGCCGAAGGATCTTCGAAGAAGCCAAGGCAGAAGAACTCCCATACTGTCATCTGGTTGACGATCTACGCGCTTCTGTTGAGTTAGGAAAGCGCATCACGCCGCAGGGCAAGGCATGTATCCTCTCCCCTGCCGCCGCCTCGTACACCCACTTCAAAGACTTTGAAGCACGTGGAGAGAAGTTCGGTCAGATCGTTCGCGGAGAGACTTCCCTGCTGTTCACCGGTGATATCGGATTCGACCGCTATATGGACCACAAGTGGGAAGACCCACAATTCCTGACCAAGCGTGTAAAAGATGTCCTCGCGTATGCAGACCATGTTATCGCCAATGTGGAAGGTCCCATCATGGACCGTCCAAGTAACGATGTCAACGATGGCGCCCAGCAGCTTCTTCATTTCATGGAGCCGGCTGTCGCGGATTTCTTGGCCGCCAACCACTGCGACATCTGGAACATCTGTAATAACCACATTAAAGATGCAGGTGAAGCAGGTATTGCTTCTACACTTGACGAAGCGAAGAAACGTAATATCTCCACCATTGGTGCCGGTATGAATATAGAAGAGGCGAAAGCCGTCAAATATCTTCCGGAAGCAGGCGGTATCGGCATGTTCGGTGTCGGTTACCAGCGTGCGTGCAGGAAGGCTGATGAGACCACGCCGGGATGTTTCAGTTGGAGTGACCTCGACGCCATCCAGGCCACGATTACAGAGATTAAGAAGACTTGCCGTTGGTGTATTGTCGTTTCTCATGCCGGGGAAGAATTCACATCCCTGCCCTCCCCTTATACCCGTGACCGCTATCACCTGTATCTCGAGATGGGCGCCGACATCGTCGTGGGGCATCACCCGCACGTCCCCATGAACTATGAGATGGTCGGTGACAAAGCCATCTTCTATTCACTGGGTAACTTCATCTTCGATACACCCTATCAGCGTTCGCAATACAATACGGCAAAAGGACTGCTCCTGCGGCTGGATCTTACTTCAGAGAAGTTTACGTTCACCCCATACGGTGTAGACATCTATCGTGCCCACACAGGCGAAGATAAACGAGAGATCGACCCCCATCAGCCAAGTGATGCGAATGAGCATATCGACCTCGGCAAATTGCCGGTGATTTTCCAGGATGTACCCGAGGACCAGTATAGACTTCTCTCTCCACTGTCGGCCAAGATGCACATTGCCGCAACGCGACGCCAGATGGCCTTCCTAAACCCTGACCGCTTCGCCCACGCGACGGAAGAAGAATGGGATGCACATTTCTCGGAAGAGAAGCGCACCGGACGCGTGCCGGGCGAGACCCTCGATTTCTTTATCCTTCGTCCATTGGCTGAAGAAGCAGAGAAAGAAGCTTGGAAGCAGAGCACCATGCAGGATATCGCCACGTACATTCTCAATCAGATGTAACACGATCGACCCATCGCGACTTGGTTAATTCTCCTCTTCAGGAGAGTCGGAAGATTCCAACACCAGTCTCGAATAGAGCAAGACACCATCTGTTGAATTCGGATGGATATGATCGATCATGTACGTGCTGCAAAGCTCCGTCTCCATGATGTATTGCAATTCCGCATTGATATTGATAAATGCATATTGATTCATCTCGCAATACTCCTGAAGTGCAGTGGAGTAGGCCTGATTCATCTCCAGTTTCTCAGGATACGATAGGATGGTGACGGGATCACCGTCCATGGAATACCAAGGCGCGATGAATGCAAGCTTAGCCTGGCCGTTCTTCTGAAGAAGTATCTCCGTTAACTCACGAATGCGCGCCACATATTCCTCCGGTGTCGATGCAGCATCGCTGCGATCCAGATGTCGTACATCATTCGTGCCAATCGCGATCACATATACATCCGAAGAAGGAATCTGATCGCTATGTTCGATCAGATAACTCACCGTACATCCACCCTTGGAAAGATTCGAAATCTCCTTATCCGGTAAATACTCGAGCATCGGTTCATACCATGGGCATCCACCATTACTGGTTCCTTCTGTAACCGAATCGCCCAAGAAAGAGATACTGCTACTTTGTTCAAGAAGCGGCCACAGCGTCCCACTTCGCATCTCATCCGTCAGTATCAATCCAGTCGTCGGTGGACGAAGATATCCATGCGCATCAAAGAGATATCTCTCCTTAACATCCTCAATCAGTATCGTCGTATTCATGGCTACGGTCGTAATGATCTGGTTCGCCTCAGCAGCACGCTTATAGTCATCCGTGGTCAACGTCGCACGCAATGCATCATCGTATACAACATCATAGATTGGAATGGCACGATAATTGCCATCCATCGGCGCCTGGGTATAAAGCGGAACAATACCACCACCTATGACCTTTTTCGTATTTCGGTCAATATAGACCTCGATCAATGCACTGGTATCGCCTTGATAATCGCGGAAAAGATTGGCAAAATTACCCGGACAGAATGCTTCGAACACGGTCTTTCCGTCTTCTCTCGTCTCGATCTGTACCGGTTGAATGGCATGCGCGTGATCTCCGAGGATAATGTCGGCACCATATTCTTTGAAAACATCGTTCCAGATCAATTGCATCTCGTCCGGTTCATTGGCGAACTGTGTACCATAGTGCGGCAACACAATAATCAGATCCGGATTCATGGCCTTGGCTTTCTCAAAATCCTTCCTTACATCTTCCTTCAATTCGTCGAGAAGCACATCCTTCGTTTCACTGATAAACGATGTACAGTATGCATGTTCACCACGATATAATTCTTCCGTCTCGTGATAATTGGTTCCGTAGGTATAAGATAACACAGCAAACCGAATGCCATTCTGTTCCACGAAATAAACATTATTCTGTTCTTTCTCCTCCGATGAACGATAGGACCCCGTATGGTTCAAGCCGATCTCGTCCATCGTGTCCAGCGTCTGGTTCACGCCTTCGAAACCACGATCCAGCAGATGATTGTTCGCTGTCGTCACCAAGTCAAAACCTGTATCTCGAACAGCCTCGCCAAATTCCCTTGGATAGTTCAGATACAAGTCTTTGCCATCGTCGAAATTTCCTTCCGAATACTTCGCTTCCGCGCCGGCCATTGGGCCTTCGAATACGCCAATTGCGAAGTCTGCTGATTCGATGTATGGCTTCGCATACTCGAATACATCGTCGAAACGATAACTGCCATCTGCTTGACGTCCACGTTTCACTTGGTCTTCAAGAAGGATCAGATCTCCGGCAAATTCAATTCGATATGCATTCTGGAAAACCTGCTCCTGATCACTTGTCATCGTTCTTTGCAGAGTCTGCTCAACCTCTTGCGTCTCTTCTACTTGATTGGAAGATGGAAATTCAACCAGCGGTAGGATCGCATGAAGCAGCATGCAGACCAACACAAGGATTGCCGAGATACTCGTCCATTCGTATTTTCTATCCTTGCTGAAATATGCCTTGCATTGAAGCAGGATCTGTCCACCCATCTCCAAGTATCGGTTGAGCTTCTGTCCTACCATATCGTTTCCGAAGACTGCACAGATCAGAGCAGTCAGAGCAATCGAAGCAAATACGATAAGAAGTGTAGGCTGTCCTTCCATTCTCGTGCTAAACGTCAGTGTAATCACGCGATGAATCAAGAAGATTGAGAGAGAATTTCGACCTACGCAGGTCAGTAACTTGACCTTCTTTGTTGTAGTAAGTCCCACGAAAGCCAATACATATCCGAATCCTACAACATACATCAACACTCGGATGAAGAGTTCGCGTGGCGAAGTATATGCATCCATCATTAGTTGTCCAAACTCGATAGACATTATAGATATTGCGGCAAAAGAAACCGATATACCAATCAGTAATCCCAAGAGTCCATCTCTTTGACAGATCGTTCTTCTTTGACTTGTCTGAGTTCCCTCCTTGGCATTCGTTTCTGTGTGCTTCCTGGCATACATATATCCAGCCATATAGAAAGGATAGAATCCGAGGAATCTTGTAAATCCCAATGTATTGTCAATTTGTGGGATGAAACCAATCAGAAGACCGATTCCCAGCGTAACCAGTACAGGATGTTTCATCTGTTCAACCTTATCTGCTGTCAAGCGCCAGAGAATAAGGGCGAGGATATACCAGTAGGAATATACAGGAACCAGAACATTCGAAAATCCGTAGAGCAAGCCGGTTATACTATTAAATATGAAATAAGCGAATACGAGTTTTGCAATATTCAGCGCGGTGGTCCGCTTTGTTCCAAAGTATCCAGAAACGAAAATGAAGACCGGCATATGGAAGAAGTACACATACTTCAGAAAATCAGCAATCAGTGGTGAATCTGAGAACTGCCAGAGGCAATGGCAAAATACCACCAGAAGGATTAGCACTCCCTTGATGTTGTCCCATAGATTGATTCGTTTACTTGTTTCATTCATGATTTTACCCTCAATAACTTGCCCCAATCATTATATCATCATCTTATCGCGTTCAGTCTTGTGTCGTCTTGTTCTTTATGAAAAAGTGCGGTGACTGTTTTCACAGCCACCGCACCTCAAGTCTTGTTCACTCTAGGCTACGTGCAAGGACTTACACTCTCTTTGCGCGTCTGACGCCTTTTCTCTTCTTGTCCCAGTAGATCACACTTACGAATCCAATCAGAGAGATCAGCATCAAGATGAACCACGGGAAGTTCGTGCGATCATCGCCCATCTTCGGCGGTTTCTCCGGGGATGGCTTCACGATTGTAAGGGTAGTCTCAACCAGGCCATCGTCGAAGACGATCGATACTTTGTGCTTACCAAGTTCGTTCTTCTGGAGGAAGGCCGCCTTGAATGTGATGATCGTACTACCGGATCTTGCTTCGTAATCACGTCCGCGAACGAGTGTCACACCATCGAACTTCAGTTCTGTGAAGTGGCTGTAGCAACTTGGATCATTTACAGAACGCTTTACAACGATCTCATGATCTACGCCGCTATCCTTCACCCAGATACCATCCAAACCTTCGATACCATTGTATTCAAATTCTTCTTCCAAGATCTTCAGCTTTGTATCTGCACGACCGTTGTCGAAGACTACGGAGAGGGTATGCTCACCAACCGGCAAGCGCTTCAGTGTAACGCCCAATACACGGATCTTACCATCTTCCGTTACGATGTAGTCTGTGTCACGAACCAGCTTCACGCCATCAATCTCCACACCCATGAAGTGATTCATCGGGTTCTGATCTGCCTTGTCACTGAAGATACTGATCTCAGCATCCTTGTCCGTGCCTTCAATTCTTGTGTCGTCGTCGCCAAGGTCTGCATCATACTTCGGATCTGGATCCTTCGTCCACTTCGCGAACAGTTTTGTTGTAGCGGTAATCGGCGTGCTGAAGTCAAATGCTGTCTTTCCTTCTGCATCCAAATACCATCCTTCAAAGCCGTATCCAGTCTTCGTCGGAGCTTTCGGAACAGTGATGTTTGCGCCATAACGTACACCAGTCTGCGGAGCAACAATGCTACCACCCTGAGTATCGAATGTAACGTCAGCAGTTGTTCTGTTGTAGTACAACTTCACAACTGTGGAGCCATCCGGTGCAATGGTTGCGTCGGCCGGTTCTGCATGATCAAATGTGAAGCCGGTGTAGGTCTTCGATGTAAATGCTGCAGTTTCATCTGTTGTGCCAGTCAGGTTCTCTGTATCTGCAGATACAAGTGTGTACTCCGAACCGGTTACATTCTGCTGATAGTGTTCAACAACATACTTCGTATCTGTTGCTGCTGCCCACTTCACGTAGATCGTCGTCGCTGCGGTAATCGGTGTGCTGAAGTCAAACGCTGTCTTTCCTTCTGCATCCAAATACCATCCGTCGAAGACATAACCTGTCTTAGTCGGTGCAGCAGGTTCAGTAATGGTTGCTTCATAACGAACATCCTTTACTGGGTCAATCGCGCTACCGCCCTGTGTATCGAATGTAACATCTGCAGTTGTTCTGTTATAGTACAACTTCACGACTGCCGAGCCATCCGCTGCGATGGTCACTTCTTTCAAGTTGTTCTCATCTTCAACGAAACCAGTATAGGTCTTCGGTGTGATGCCAACTGTTGCACCTGTCGTACCATTCAGTTCATCTGTATCTACCAGTGTGAAATCCGAACCGGTTACATTCTGCTGGTAGTGTTCAACCTTATAAGGCGTATCTGTATTTCTAGAGTAATACAGACTAGCAACAGCCTTACCATTGGCAAGAATTGTAACTGTTGACGGGTTTCTATCCTCTGGTGTGAAACCATCGTAGTTCTTCGGTGAAACATCAACTGTTGCACCTGTCTTACCTTCCAGGTCTTCTGTGTCTACAAGATCATAACCGTCACCGGCCAGGTTCTGCTGGTAATGCTTAACCTTGTATGCCGTATTCACATTTCTTGTGTAGTACAGCTTGATGACTGTTGTGCCATCTCCTGCAATCGTTGTCGATGCGGTTGTCGGATCTGCGTGATCGTAGGTGAAGCCCTCATAGTCGTTCGGCGTTCCGGTTACTGTTGCTCCGGTTGTACCATCCAAGTTTTCAGTGTCCTCAGTTACGATATCATAACCTGTACCATCCAGATTCTCCTGATAGTGTTCAATCTTGTAAGGAGTATCTGTATTTCTTGTGTAGTACAGTCTTGCTACTGCAGAACCATCACCTGCGATGACAAGAGTCTTCGGGTTGTCAGCCAACGCTGTGAATCCCGGATAATTATTCTCCGTTACATTTACTGTTGCACCGGTCGTACCTGTCAGGTTCAGCGTATCTGCCTCAACGAGATCGTAACCATCGCCAATCAGGTTCTCCTGATAATACTCTACCTTATAAGCGGTATTTGTATTTCTGGTGTAGTACAGCTTGATGACTGTAGAACCATCTCCTGCAATCTCTGCAGACTTGCTTGTCGGGTCTGCGTGATCGTAGGTGAAGCCAGCATAGGTCTTCGGTGTACCGGTTACTGTTGCACCGGTTGTTCCTGTCAGGTTCTCTGTATCTGCAGTTACTAGGTCATAACCTGTACCTGCAAGGTTCTGCTGGTAGTGCTCAACTGTATACTTCGTGTCTGTGTTTCTCGTGTAGTACAGTTTTACGACCGTCTTACCATCACCTGCAATGGTGACTGTTGTCGG
>JAGHVD010000026.1 GCA_018064475.1 Candidatus Scatonaster coprocaballi | reverse complement strand
AAAGTCGGTAGCTTGTTCCACATTTTTTTATCAGGCATTTCCTTTTCTCATGTTTTTTCTGTATTTTTGCAAAAACAAAAAGTAGGAAACAATATGAAACGCTATTGTCAGACATTAACGCTTAAGAATGATCCTGAGTTGATCGAAAAATATATTGAAGTGCACTCTCATGTTTGGCCTGAAATAATCGAAGGTCAACATGAGGTAGGAATCGTTTCAATGCAGATCTACGCAAAAGGTGCTGTACTGTTTATGATTGTCGATACTTGCGACGATTTTGATTGGGATCGGGATATGGCAAGACTTGCGACTCTTCCACGACAAGCAGAATGGGAAGCTTATGTGAGTCAGTTTCAAGGATGTGATCCGAATGCCACAAGTGCCGACAAATGGCAACTGATCGATAAAATCTTTGACTCTGAAAAATAATTATTGCTTTCCAGCAAATAAAAACTAATATCAGTTGTTTGCTGCGTTAATCATTCCGATAAAATATTCGTGAACTCGTGTATCGGTAGTCAGTTCTGGATGGAAAGCACAGACAAGCTGATTCGACTGACGAGCGGCTACGATGTGGTCATCAACGACTGATAGGACATTGACTCCTTCTCCTACAGATTCAATGTACGGAGCGCGAATGAAAGTCATTGGAACAGAACCTATTCCTTTGAATTCGTTCTCGGCATAGAAACTACCCAACTGTCGTCCGTAAGCATTGCGTTTTACCTGGATGTTCATAGTTCCAAGATGGGCTCCGTCAAGCATTATCAAACCTGCGCATGTTCCCAATACAGGAAGTCCCGCACGAATAGCATCTCTGATTGGAGCAGTAAGACCTTCGTCGTTCATAATCTTCATTATAGCAGTACTTTCCCCACCAGGAATGATCAATGCGTCTTTCTTCTGGTTCCAGTCGTTGAGATTTCGTACGAGGAATGATTCCACTCCAAGAAGATGGAGCATCTGCTGATGTTCAGCAAATGCTCCCTGTAACGCTAAAATTGCTATCACCATAGGTCTATCTTATTTACCTCTTTCTGCCATAAGCAGCTGAATTTCGCTCTCATTGATACCAACCATTGCCTCGCCAAGATCTTCACTTAACTCTGCAAGGATCTTCGGATTATCGTAGTTGGTTACTGCCTTGACAATTGCCTGAGCGCGTTTAACAGGATCACCGCTCTTGAAGATTCCGCTTCCCACAAATACGCCTTCTGCGCCAAGCTGCATCATAAGTGCCGCATCTGCAGGAGTTGCAACGCCACCTGCAGCGAAGTTTACTACTGGCATCTTGCCATTTTCGTGTACATACTGAACCAGATCAAAAGGAACCTGAAGCTGTTTTGCTGCTTCATACAATTCGTCTTCACTCATTGAAACGATCTTGCGGATCTCGCTCTGCATCATACGCATGTGACGAACAGCCTGAATAACATCGCCAGTACCAGGTTCTCCTTTTGTACGAATCATCGTTGCACCTTCATTGATTCTACGCAATGCTTCTCCGAGATTCTTGGCACCGCACACGAAAGGAACCTTGAACCTGCGCTTATCGATGTGATAGACATCATCGGCTGGAGAAAGCACTTCGCTCTCGTCAATATAATCGATTTCAATAGCTTCCAGTATCTGTGCCTCAGCAAAATGACCAATACGGCATTTTGCCATCACAGGAATGGATACTGCTTCCTG
>JAGHVD010000057.1 GCA_018064475.1 Candidatus Scatonaster coprocaballi | reverse complement strand
AGCATATTTCTTATCCTTTCAGTTTTTGTCTAGCAACTAAACTTTAGGATTTATATGCTCCTTTTTCAATTACTTATTCCCAAGCTTTCCGTGAAGAACCAACTTTTTCCCTTCGATAATCACGGACAGCGGATAACCGCACCCGTTGAGGTCTTCAAGAGCTCCGCTGATATCGTGATCGAATTCCTGCATTCCGGTCACAACGATACCGTTTCGGCACATTCCGGTGATGATCTCGGAAAGAGGATGTGTATAGTCTGTAAACGTCTTTGACTGATATGTTTTCTGCGTCATGTAGTACATACCCTCGTTCCCGATCCATTCATGCTCGAAATACGAGAACCTGCATTCAAGACGGTGCGAGGAATCATACTCTTCTTCGCCCTCTAATGCGAGCATATTGTTGCAGGGATGCTGCTCGTTTATCACGATGACGGCTCCGGGCTTCATGCACTTGGCAACGATCTCGAAGAAACGCTCCAGATCCTTGAACCAGCAAAGTGCTCCGATCGTGATGATAACAACATCGAATGTTTCTTTGTAGCGGTCATCTATATCATAGATATTGACCGCGACAAATTCGCACGGGAGTTGTAAGTCCTTTGCTTTTTTACTAGCGAAAGCGACCTGATTTTCGGCTATGTCAAAGCCGACGCCTCTGCTCGCTCTGCCGCTCTTCACGAGCGAGAGAAGCTCTCTGCCGTTGTTGCAGCAGAACTGCCCGATCACCTTGCCCTCTGTTTCGATGGTGCGCAGAACAGCGGCTGTTTCTTCGTTGAAAAACGGGTATTCTTCGTCCGTGAGACGTTCAGAAATGTCCGCGCCCCATGAAGGGTCACGGTTTTCAAACGCTTCTTCCCATGCGGCTTTGTTGCCCTCGATGTACTTTTCCATAACAAACCTCCCGGATATTAATAAATTAACGCCGTTTTATAAAAAAGGCGTCGTTTCACTTAGCACTCCCTCCTTAGTAATTCATATAGCTTGGGTCAATCTCATCCAACATTGAAATCATATCCATCACATCTGTAGCCTCGATCATCCGGATCTACTGGCTTCTATTCCAGTATCCAACAGCCCATGCGGTCACCAGACGGGTATACGGCTCCATGGAAGGTTCCGGTTCTGGGATGGGTGTCGGCGTTTCCGGTGGATCCGTAGGTTCCGGAACCGGAGTCGCTGTCGGCTTAGGTGTTGGAGTAGCTGTTGCCTGAGTTGTTACCTCTGTTGTAGTCGCCAATTCAGTTTCTGTTGGGGTTGTTGTTTCTTCCGATTGTGATATGGTCGTAGTACTGTCTTTCGATTCATTACTCTCAGAACATGCCGTCAAAGATTTCAGCATTGAAATCACTACTACTGGTATAAGTAATTTCTTTATCATATACTTCGCCTCACATATGCATTTCTACTTAAGAATTCCAGTTATGTTAATTATACATGAGATTTTCCTTTAATATAGTATAACTTGATAGATTCCTAATCGTATGATGGGCATCTACGATCCCTTCATTCCTCTGTTGTAAAACATCGTTTCAAACAGAAGTTGAAGAAAATCTGGAAGAACGTCTCCGTCTCATTAATTTATGTAGGCAACAGATCTACTCGGAAAGAAAGATGGATATTGAGCTTCTTGGCAAACTCGAAACTCCGACTCCACAATCATGTTATGACTGACGCTGGATGCCTTCGTCTTTGTCTCCGTCTCGGCTTAAGAAAGTGTAGGCCGGCAGTTCTTTGTCCACTTTCAGGTAGTACACCATCTCAGAATGCGGTGTGGAGTCAATGGGATTCATCTCTTCATCCCAGAGTTCAGTGGCCACAATTGGCTCGCAATAGCCTTCAGGCATGAGTACATGAAGAGTATCGCCTTGGAATATCTTATTCCGCTGGCTTACGATTGCGCACCCTTTCTGCGCGTCATAGCCGGTTACAACACCTACGACGAAAGCCGGACGGTGGTAGGTCTTCTCTGGGAAGATCTGCGCATTCTCCATCGGTTTATCGAAGTAGAATCCCGTCGCAAACTCGCGGTGTACCGTACGGTTCAGCATCGTCTGCCATCTCTCGTCCTCAAGATAGGCATCCGGTGACTGCATATATAGGTCGACCGCCTCACGATAGGCCTTGGCCACGCTGGCAGCATAGAAAGCCCCTTTGATACGTCCTTCGATTTTAAAGCTTGAAATCCCTGCAGCAATCAACTCTGGGATATGGCTGATCATGCAGATATCCTTGGAACTCAGAACATAGGTCCCGCGTTCATCTTCAACGATTGGGAACTGGTCCTCCGGACGCTTCTCTTCAACCAGGTGATAACCCCAGCGGCAAGGTTGTGCACAACTACCGCTATTGGCTGACCGTCCGGTAAAATAACTCGAAAGCAAACATCTTCCGGAATAGGAGACGCACATCGCGCCATGCACGAAGCATTCCAGTTCCAGATCAGCCGGTACAGCGCTTCTGATCTTCCGAATCTCGTCCAACGTCAATTCACGCGCCAGCACGACACGCTTAGCGCCCTGCTCATACCAGAACATGCACCCCTCACTATTGGTGACACTGGCTTGCGTACTGATGTGGATCTCCATGTTCGGAGCGATTCTTCTGACCTTTCGGAAGATTCCGGCATCGGAAATGATCAATGCATCCATGCCGACTTCACTTAAGAAACGGATCTCATCATCGATCAGAGAAATATCTGCCTCGTGTGCCATCACATTGACTGTGCAGTAGCACTTCACACCACGAGCATGCGCATATTCTACGCCTTCTCTCATCTCCTCATGGGTGAAATTATCGCTGAAGGTACGAAGGCCAAACTGTTTGCCCGCCATATAGACAGCATCTGCGCCGTAGGCAATTGCAGTCTTCAGTTTCTCAAGGTTACCAGCCGGTGCCAGCACCTCCGGCTTACAAATCGCATCTGACATTCTTACGTCCCTTTCTTATGAAGCAACAAGTATCTTCTATTCTGCCTGTCAGGCGTTCTCTGCGCCCAATCAGTTTCCATCATCGTCACCACGAGGACCTTCATCATCTTCGATGACCGGGTGATCATTCCAGTTATTACGATACTTCTCGACATTCGCATCGTGTTCTTCCTTTGTCACGGCAAAAGCAGTACGCCCGTCGCCCTTGGCACAGAAGTACATATAATTGCAGTTTGGCTCCGGATATAGTGCAGCCTGAATCGCATCCAGACTAGGCATGCAGATTGGTCCCGGCGGAAGTCCGGGGTATTTATACGTGTTATAGGGACTATCTAACTGAAGATCTGAATCCGTCGCCGCCCAGACCGGAGATAGGCCATTCTGCGCACGTAAGAAGTTAATAGAAGCATCCGACCCAAGATAATTCATGGCCGGATCTTCAGAATTCAATCGATTATGGAAAACAGCCGATACATACAGCATGTCTGTCTTATTTGTCGTTTCTTTCTGAATCAGCGAGGCCAGCGTAATCACCTGGTCCATGGTCATACCCAAGCGCTCTGCACGGGTGAAGAACTCATCGTACAACTTCACATTCATGTTGCGCAGGAAAGTAGAGATGATCTCTTCTTCACTGGCATTCATATCGAAATCGTAGGTATCTGGAAAGAGGTACCCACTCAAGATAAAATCACGATTATCATTGGTTGCGATGGAAGAGACGAAAGGATAGTTAACGAACAGGTCCGGGCTGCTCATGCACTCGTCCAGACGCTGTTAGCTGAAGGAAAGACCTGCTTCCTTCAGTTTGACTTTCACTTCCGTGTAAGTAATGCCTTCCTGGAACGTAATACGGACAACTTCCGGCTCCTGACAAAGAAGATACATCATCTCGTCATAAGTCAAATCAGGCGTGAGAAAATGGGTACCGGCCAGGTATCCACCATCAAAGCCGTTGAACTTACTCATAATGGAGAACGTCAGCGTATTCTTGATCAGTCCTGCTTCTTTGAGCTTGTCCGCGATATCTCCGGTCGTGTCACCGGTACGGATCACAACCATGACCGCACCAGGCGTATCCTGATTGATCACCAGTTCGCCGGAATCGATCGATCGTTCAAGTTCCTTGAAGCGGGTATTTTGAGACGTAACATAGTTGTATCCTAGGAAAACACCCATAAGGCCACATAGAATCAGTGCCGTCAGGGCGATCAGGACCTTCAATGCTATCGATACTTTTCTCGAAAACATGATGTCGTCTCTCCTTCATTCGATTCCACCGGCCACAAATGGGGAGAATCCAATGTCCGTCTACTACGAATCTTCGATCTTCCGTCAGCCGTTCTTCTTCGCTGCACGATCCTTCGCACGAAGTTCTGTGCTCAAGATCTTCTTGCGAAGACGGATATTCTTTGGTGTCACTTCGCAGAGCTCATCATCGCCAACGAATTCGAGGCACTGCTCCAAGCTGTAATTCAGTGGAGGTGTCAGACGAAGTGCATCGTCAGAGCCTGCAGCACGCATATTCGTAACATGCTTCTTCTTGCAGACATTGACGGTAATGTCCTCATTCTTCGGGTTGATACCTACGATCATACCCTCATAGACCGGTGTACCGGCGCCGATGAAGAGCTGACCTCTTTCTTGTGCGTTATAAAGACCGTATGTCATCGCCTCGCCGCTCTCAAAAGCAACCAGAACACCATGAGAACGTGTCTCGATTTCGCCCGCAAAAGGCTCAAAACCGCTGATTACGCTGTTCATTATACCATTGCCCTTCGTGTCGGTCAAAAACTCGGTACGATAGCCAAGGATGCCTCGGGACGGTACTTTGAACTCAAGACGGGTATAACCTTTCTCCGGCGGGAACATGTTCACCATCTCTGCCTTTCGAGCACCCAGCTTCTCAATGACCGCACCGACAAAATCCTCCGGCACGTCGATCAGCAACATCTCAACCGGCTCACAGAGAACGCCGTCCACTTCCTTCAAGATGACCTGCGGACGGGATACCTGGAATTCGTAGCCTTCACGACGCATGGTCTCAATGAGGATAGAAAGGTGAAGTTCACCTCTGCCCTTTACAACGAATGCCTCAGTAGTATCTGTCTCTTCCAGTCTCATGGAAACGTTCGTCTCCATCTCCTTGAAGAGACGGTCACGAATATGTCTGGACGTAACGAATTTACCATCCTGTCCGGCAAAAGGACTGTCGTTGACGGAGAACGTCATCGCGATGGTCGGTTCATCAATATCGACGAACGGAAGAGCCTCTACACAATCCTGTGCACAGATCGTGTCACCGATGTTGATCTCCGGAATACCGGCTACACAGACGATCTCACCTACAGATGCCTCCTGAACTTCCTGACGGGCCAGGCCCTGGAAGCGCAGAAGTTTAACGATACGAGCATTCTTTGTCGTATTGTCATCGTATGTGCAGACAACGACCGGCTGATTCTGCTTGATAGAACCACGCTCAACACGACCAACTGCAATACGTCCGATGTATGGATCGGAGTCGATGTTAGAAACCAGAAGCTGAAGAGGTCCTTCTGTATCACCCTCCGGGCAAGGCATATTCTCTACGATTGCATCCAGAAGCGGACAGAAGTCGAGTTGTTTGCCGGATTTATAATCATTCAGATCAGTGCAGGCGATGCCAACCTTACCGGATGTATAGATGATTGGGAAATCGATCTGATCATCATCCGCGCCCAACTCGATAAAGAGTTCAAGAACCATATCCACGACTTCCTCAGCACGAGCATCCGGACGGTCGATCTTGTTGATGCAGACGATTGGCTTCAAGCCCATCTCCAATGCCTTACGAAGTACGAATCTTGTCTGCGGCATCGGTCCATCATAGGAGTCAACGACTAGAAGAACACCGTCTACCATCTTCAGAACACGTTCCACCTCACCACCGAAGTCAGCATGGCCAGGAGTATCTACAACGTTAATACGATAATTCTTATAGGAGATTGCCGTATTCTTCGCAAGGATCGTGATACCTCTTTCACGCTCCAAGTCATTACTATCCATGACCTGCTCGACGATCTGCTCGTTCTCACGATAGATACCCGCCTGCTTCAGCATGGAGTCAACGATCGTGGTCTTACCATGGTCAACGTGTGCAATAATCGCAATGTTTCTTAAATTCTCAATCTTTGTCATTCTTTGAGTCATTCCCTTCTGGTTTTAAATCTTTCTTCTTATCTTTATCCCTCGTATATATTCGTATCGGCGTACCGACGAAATCAAAGTTCTTACGGAACTGGTTCTCCAGATACCGTTCATAAGAGAAGTGCATCAGATTGCTGTCATTCACGAACAGGATGAACTGCGGTGGATAGACGGCAACCTGCGTACCATAGTAGATCTTCAGATGTTTGCCCTTGTCTTGAGGTGTCGGCACCATCGCCACGCACTCCGTGATCAGGTCGTTGAGCATACCGGTCTTGAGTCGTCGTCCGGCGCTCTCGTATACATGTTTGATCATCTGGAAAAGTTTGTCCACACGCTGTCCGGTCTTGGCCGAGATGAACACGACCGGTGCGTAACTCATGAAGGAGAAGCGGTCACGGAGCTGACGTTCCATCGCCTCGAGCGTACCGGTCTCCTTATCAACAAGGTCCCATTTATTCACGGCAAAAATACACGCTTTGCCGGCATTATGTGCGTATCCGGCAACCTTCGTATCCTGCTCCGTCACACCTTCTGTCGCATCGATGAGGATCACGCAGACATTGGCCTTCTCGATGGCCGCCAAAGAGCGTACCATACTGAATTTCTCCACTGCCTCTTCGATACGGCCCTTCTTACGAAGTCCAGCAGTATCGACGATGGTGAACTTACCATGCTGATTCTCGACGACCGAGTCGATGGCATCACGTGTCGTACCCGGAATATCCGAAACAATCGAGCGTTCCTGTCCGGTCATATAGTTGGAAAGAGACGATTTACCCGCATTCGGCTTACCGATCAGGGCCACACGGATGGTCTCGTTATCTTCTTCATCAGAGAGTGGTTCCGGGAACAAGTCGTAGATGGCATCCAACATCTCGCCGATACCCAGACGGTGCGACGAAGAAATCGGATAGACCTCACCCAATCCCAGGTTATAGAACTCATAGAGTTCCGCCGGCGGTTCACCGACATGGTCTACTTTATTCACAGCCAGAACGACCGGACGATTGGCCTTACGAAGCATAATCGCAATTTCCTCATCCGCAGCCGTCAAGCCAGACTGTATATCACACATGAAAAGAATGACATCGGCGGTCTCAATTGCAATCTCAGCCTGCATACGCATACCCTTGAGAATGACATCGTCAGATTCAGGTTCAATACCACCTGTATCGATCATGACGAACGGACGCTCACGCCACACCGTCTCCGCATAGATACGGTCACGTGTGACACCTGGCTCATCCAGCACGATGGAGATTCGCTCACCGTACAAGGCATTAAACAAGGAGGACTTCCCCACATTTGGGCGACCTACAATAGCAACTACCGGTTTACTCATCCTTTTCTCCTTTCATTTCAACTTAGTCTTCCAGATCCTGATAGAACCCGGTCAGATCATCCAGTGCCCGAAGAAGTCCGTCTCCTTCAGAGGACGCAACGATCACCTTGGCGCCTACCCGTTCACGGAACTGTTCCAGTGTCATGTCGTCGAGGAAGATATCCTCGTCGGCTTTCAGCATATTACTCGACAGTACCACAACATCCACATCCTGTCCCGCTTCTTTGCTTGCTAGGACAGCATTTGCAATGTCCCCGCCTGTCAGAAGTCCGGATACTGTGATCGTCGGTCCGAAGAACTGATTGACGACAGGCAGAACGGCCAAATCGATATTATATAACAAGGAAATGCTCTCGGCAAATCTTTCTGTATATGGCGCGGCATCTGTACCGGAAATGATGAAAAAATGTTCTCCTACATGCAGATGGGCGCGACCTGTCTGTGGATGCTTCTTTCGAAGCAAGATGCCCTGCGAAAGCGCCGCATCACGTTCGGCAAGCATACCGACGCCATTTTCCAGTTGCGGATAACCTTCGTACTCCTCAGCCTTCGGCAGTGCACGCTCGGCCCGAATATAGAACTCATCTGCCGCGAAGAACACACGCTCGCCACGCGCTTTCAAGAAATACTGCTGCCACTTCTCTACCTGGTCGATGAGCTTGGACGACATGTCATGGTCGAAAGGGGTCAGCGGAGTAAGTCCGTTCTCATCACGGAATTTCGTAATGCCTACCGGAACAACTGCAATCGACAATACACCCTCGCCAAGTTTAGCAAGGTCGGCAACAGTCTGATCCAGTACTTCCCCATCGTTATATCCTGGGCAACAGACGATCTGACAGTTGATGGAAATCCCCTGCTCCACCATTCTCTGAAGACGTGGCATCAATTTTCCAGCCGTGGGATTATTGATCATCTTCTCACGAACAGCCGGATCCGTAGCATGGACGGACACATTGATTGGGGACAGATGATATCCGATGATCCGCTCGAACTCTTTGTCAGAAAGATTCGTGAGCGTCACATAATTTCCCGTAAGGAAAGACATACGCATATCATCATCTTTGAAATACATCGTCTCTCGCATACCCTTCGGATTCTGATCGATGAAGCAGAAGATACAGCGATTGGCGCAGGAATTACAGTCACACATGGTGGGGTCTTCAAAGATAAGACCGAGTTCCTCATCCTCTTCCTTCTCCAACTCAACTTCAGCAATCTGTCCGTCAGGAAGACGAAATGCCAAGAGCATCTCCGCTGCACCTTCACGAAGACGGTAATCGAACACATCCCGCACCTCTACACCATCGATGGATACAAGGATATAACCAGGCTCAACGCCGATTTCTTCGGCGATGCTTCCCGGTACGACTTCCTTGATGCGTCGGAACAGTTCTCTTTTGTTTGCCACCGGCAAAACTCCTTCTTCTACGGCACACGGCTGAAGCACGTGGCATCCATAACAAACAATAAAAAAGCAGTGGTTCAACTTGAATGAGTAGAAACACTGCCGATTATTTGTAGTAGTAGTCGATTAGCTATTAAGCCATCTCATCTGCTTTGTTGATGATCTCCTTGCCATCAAGATAACCGCAGGTCTTGCAGACCTTATGGCGCAACATCTTAGTGTGGCAATTGGGGCACTCTACAAATCCTGGCAAAGTAAGCTTCCAGGCACTTCTATGACGAGAAGTTCTAGTCTTTGACCATTTACGCTTCGGATGAGCCATCGCATCCACCTCCAATACAACTTAGATCACTCTAATATACTTCGCAGCCACACTAAATCTTGAGGCGCGAATGATATTATGCACTAATGAAATTGCTTTGTCAAGCAAGTTTCTTTGGCTTACCGATAAATTCTAACCATTATTCGAATTCTTGGCAATACCTAAATCTTAAATATCTGAATTTTCTGCGATATGCACATGAAAAGTCATGTGATTCCGCATCGGTTCTTGTCCGGCAAAACAAAGATCGTAGGTAAGTCTACCCGTCTTCACAAGATAAGTCTGTCCCTCGATCGTCGTATGGGTATCTGTCCCGTCTTCGAAGAAGGAGAGTTCCTGGGTCGCAAGTTCCAGGTCGAAATCACCATGGCTGGTACGGATCACGCCTTCCGTCTTCTCCCCTAACTGGAAGAGCATATCCGATTCCGTCGCGCCGCGACGCGAAAGACGAAGGGCCTTCTCCTTCACCTGATACGTCAACAGAAACTTCATGTCCGGAAGTCCTTCCTCCTCCTCTTTCGTCGACCATGTAAAGCGAATACGTTCAGAAGTAGCCTCGAATGAGCCATGGCTTAATGTCTTATCTTCGCTCAAATCACTATCTATACTCACCAGACAAGGTATTCTATCCATTTTCGTACTCCTCTACGGGTGACCCAACCGAATGGTTTGGTCGTTCTCTTCATTTTCCCGTTGCTATTGTACCATTGATTGAACGAAGAAATCACCCGATTCCCCTAGGATTTGTCTAATTTCCACTATTGAGATTTCGAAGAAAATAGTCAATAATATGCATGGTTTTATATAGTATTAGAACTTATATAGGGAGAAATACCATGAAAGATTTTACCGTGCCCGCCAGAAGTTCCGGCAAACGTGTGATTCGTTCTGCGATCCTCGAATTCCCCAATCTGACACCTTCTGCGCTCCAGAAAGCATTGAAGCACAAGGACATCCGCGTCAACGGGAAGCGTGTCTCCACAGATGTTACCGTCGAGGAAGGCGACCATGTCGAGATCTGGCTTCCGGATGCACTATTCGAGCAGGACGCAACGTCGAAGGCCTCCACTTTAGACAACTATAAGGTCGTCTTCGAATCCGATGATCTTCTCGCCGTCAACAAGCGTCAAGGCATTGCCGTGCACTCGGGAAAAGGAACGGAAGGCGATTGTCTCATCGACATTCTTCGTAAGGATTCGCATAATCCTTCACTGGATCTCTGTCACCGGATCGATATGAATACCGGCGGACTTGTCCTCACCGCCAAGAATAAGAAGAGTCTGGAAGATGCCATCACCTTATTCAAAGCAGATCTGATCACCAAGCGCTATCGTTGCCTCGTACGTGGTGTGCCGACATGTGGCACCCCGGTCATCTGTCAGGACGATGCCATCATGAAGGAAGTCAGTGCTTTTCTCGAGAAACCAAAGACCGGTAATGTATTCATTCACGACATACAGAAGCCGGGCGATCTTCCGATCACTTCCCGTTATCGTGTATTGCATGTCTATTCAGGAATCGGACCCGACGGCGAAGATGTTTCCGATCTGGAAGTCGAACTCGTAACCGGAAGGACGCACCAGATCCGCGCACAGTTCGCCCATCTCGGTCATCCCATCATCGGTGACGGCAACTACGGCAGAAATCAATACAATCTTCATTTCCAGAATCTCCGTGGCGGTAAGGTCCGCTATCAGCAGCTCTTCGCCTCCACCTTGCTGTTTGGAAAAATCCCGAAAGAGAATATCCATCACCGTCTGAGCGGGCGAAGTTTCAGTATCGAGCCACTTTACGATGTGAAGTTGAACTAATCGGAAGACTGATTTTATATGAATATTCGTTCAAATGAATACTTGAACAGATAAGCAAATCATACTATACTAATTTTGAAAAGAGGATTATCCTATGCAACATCTTAAACAATCACTGTCCAGAATTTTGATCATCACAACCGCCCTCTCTCTCTTGTTCGCACTGACAGCCTGCAAGTCTAAGTCATATAATAAAGCAGCGCAACCCATCGGCAAGCATCATGTAGAGATTGAAGTCGAGAACTATGGTGTCATCAAGTTGGAACTCGACGGCGACGTTGCACCGATCTCCGTCCAGAACTTTATGGATCTGGCTAATTCAGGCTTCTATAACGGCTCACCCTTCCACCGCATCATCAAGGGTTTTGTGGCCCAGGGCGGCGGTGCACCAGCGAACTGGACCGGTGCCCAGCCGAAGACGATCACAGGTGAATTTTCAGTCAATGGCATCAACAACACGATCAAGCATACTCGCGGCACAATTTCCATGGCTCGCACCAATGCAGGTTACAACACCGGTTCTTCGCAGTTCTTCATCTGCCATCAGGACTGTCCGAGTCTGGACGGCAGCTATGCAGCTTTCGGTCATGTGACCGAAGGAATGGAAATTATCGATCAGATGGTAGAAGTTCCGGTCGAGGACGATAACGGTACCGTCGCACCAGAGAACCAGCCGATCATCAAGGAAGTTCGCGTCATCGACTGATCACGAAGACAAGAAAACGAAATCAAGATAACGGAAGGAGTTCGAAGGATCAATGAATCTGGCTGAACTAAAGACAGGCAAATCAGCAATCATCCGGAAGGTCGGCGGCGAAGGCGCACTACGCCAGCACTTTTTGGATATGGGTGTAATCCCGGGTGTGGAAGTCAAGCTCGAGAAGCTGGCCCCGATGGGTGACCCGATGGAACTTCGCCTTCATGGCTATGAACTGACGCTCCGCCTGGACGATGCAAGACTCATCGACATCGAGCCGATCGTCAAGGATGACTCCTCCTCTTCTTCCGATTCAGCACAAACAACCAACAAGAAAGAACGCCGTATCATCATTGCCCACCCAGGTCTTGGTGAAGGCGGTAAATATCACGTCAAAGATCATGAGAATCCGCTTCCGGAAGATACGAAGCTCACCTTCGCTTTAGCCGGAAACCAGAATTGTGGAAAGACGACACTTTTCAACCAGCTTACCGGTTCGAACCAGCATGTAGGTAATTTTCCCGGCGTCACCGTCGATCAGAAAAGCGGCGCCATCAAGGATCATCCGAACACAGAGATCACGGATCTTCCGGGCATCTATTCCATGTCTCCTTACACAGCGGAAGAGATCGTATCCCGCGAATTCATTCTGAACGAGAAGCCGTGTGGCATCATCAACATCGTCGACGTCACCAATATCGAGCGCAATCTCTATCTGACCATGCAGCTTATGGAACTAGATGTCCCGATGGTACTGGCACTCAATATGATGGACGAACTACGCGGAAATGGCGGATCCATTCTCGTCAACCAGATGGAACACGAGCTGGGCATTCCTGTCGTTCCGATCTCCGCTGCGAAGAACGAAGGTATCCACGAGCTGATCAACCATGCGCTCCACGTTGCAAAGTATCAAGAAAGTCCTGCACGCATGGACTTCTGTGACGAGAACGATAAAGGTGGTGCCATCCATAGAGCGCTCCACAGCATCATGTATCTCATCGAAGACCATGCCAAAGAGGCAGAAATTCCGGTGCGTTTTGCCGCAACCAAATTGGTGGAAGGCGACGAGCGGATCCTGTCCAAACTCAATCTTGATCAGAATGAGAAAGAGACGTTGGAACACATCATCAAGCAGATGGAAGACGAATCCGGCATGGACAGAAGTGCCGCCATTGCCGATATGCGTTTCACCTTCATCTCGAAAATGGTTGAGCGCACCGTGATCAAGCCGAAAGAAAGCAAAGAGCATCAACGCAGTCGCAAGATCGATAAGGTGCTTACCGGTAAATATACCGCTATCCCCGCCTTTATTCTGATCATGGCCGCGGTATTCTTCCTGACCTTCAATGTCATCGGTGCATTCTTCCAAGGTCTTCTGGAACAAGGAATCGATCAACTGACAGATAGTGTCGCGCACGCCATGACTTCTTTCAACGTGAATGCAGTCATTCAATCGTTAGTCATCAATGGCATTTTCAAGGGCGTCGGAAGCATCATCAGCTTCTTGCCGGTCATCGTCACGTTATTCTTCTTCCTCTCGCTTCTGGAAGATACAGGATACATGGCACGTATTGCATTTGTTATGGATAAGTTCCTGCGTAAACTCGGTCTTTCCGGACGTTCGATCGTGCCAATGCTCATCGGATTCGGTTGCACCGTTCCAGGCGTAATGGCCAGTCGTACACTCCCTTCCGAACGGGACCGCAAAATGACGATTCTCCTCACACCGTTCATGAGTTGTTCTGCCAAACTTCCGATCTATGGTTTCTTCGCCAGAACATTCTTCCCGAAGTACAGTGGTCTTGTCATGATCCTTCTTTACTTCATCGGTATCATCATGGGCATTCTCGTCGCGCTGGTTGCAAAGCATACCGTGTTCAAGGGTCACGCCGTACCATTCGTCATGGAGCTTCCAAACTACCGTATGCCGGCCGCAAAGAACGTCGCACAGCTTCTGTGGGAGAAAGCCAAAGACTTCCTCCAGCGTGCTTTCACTGTCATCTTCATCGCTTCTTTAGTCATCTGGTTCCTTCAGTCTTTCGATACGAGTTTCTCACTCGTTCAAGATTCGAGTAACAGTATGTTGGCACAGATTGCCGGCCTGATCTCTCCGATCTTCATCCCACTGGGATTTGGTACTTGGGAGTTCTCGACCGCACTGATCTCCGGTTTCATTGCCAAAGAAAGTGTCGTATCCACCTTAAATGTTCTGATCGGAGACGGCACCGCCGTACTGGCTATGATCTCCCCACTGTCCGCCATGTCACTTCTGGTTTTCTGTCTGCTCTACACACCTTGTGTCGCAGCCATTGCTGCCATTCGTCGTGAATTAGGCGTGAAGTGGGCAGCGCTTGTCATCTTGTTCCAGTGTACTCTGGCCTGGCTGGCCGCCTATGCGGTATACCTGATTGGTTCTCTGTTTTAATCACTTAAAATAGTCAAATATCAAATTCATGTCATAGAAGATAAAAAAACATGACCCCGAAGTTGTTGGTCCTCGGGGTCAGGTAATGAAATAGGTTCTTGCATCTATATATGTCGTGTGGTAGTGCAAGAAGTTGCCAACAAGTGTAGGGACATTTGGGTCGTGTGCGTCAGAAAGATGGCAAGCTTTCTCAAACGGAGGCATTGGGGGTTGCTAGTCACACTATCCCTACTTGATTCTATTCTAAACAATTTCGAAAATATCGATACCATATTTTTGTACTTTATGTCATAATAATGTCGTAAATTTATTCACATCTGATGATTCATTTTTAGGTGATGTACAATGGACCAGGATATCAACAAAGAACTCCAAAGATTGTTATTTATGCAGCGTGAGCGACTCATGGTACGTTCCTCTTATGAACACGAATTCGGCTTCTACGACCAAGTCGCAACCGGTCAATATGATGAGGTCATGAGACAGGTTCGTGAGTACCACATCTCCGAACTTCGTGGCGTAGGTACCCTCTCTCCTGACCGTCTTCGCAACGTTCGTTATCACCTGATCATCTCCATCGCCATGATCGCACGATACTGCATCAACTACGGCATGGACGTGGAAACTTCCTATTCATTAAGTGATATCTATATTCAGAAATGCGATGCCGCAACCACGACCAACGAACTGGATGCCATTCAGCAACAATGTTGCGAAGACTATTGTAAGCGAATGAGAGCACTTCGTATGGATAACATCTTCAGTAAGCACGTCGTGCTGGCCATCGAATACATCAACAGTCACTTACAGGATCGTATTCTGGTACCTGAACTGGCTGAATATCTAGGACTCAACGACGCATATTTCTCCAAACTGTTTAAGAAGGAGACCGGCGTTTCGGTCAGTGACTTCATCCGCCTGAAGAAGATCGATGCCGCCAAGCATATGCTGAAGCACTCTGACTATTCCTGCCTGAACATCTCTCAGTTCCTCTCCTTCTCTACCCAGAGTCACTTCATCCAGGCATTCAAGAAGCAGACCGGACTCACACCGGAAGAATATCGTAAAGACTACTTCCACAAAGCTTTTCCAAAGGATGCCAAGACCAAACAAGGTGCTCACCTTCCAATCGAACACACGGAAGAAGAACTCGCTCAACTCCTGGAAGACGCAAAGAAGAAAAAACGCACCTCCACCACTGACAATTAAATCCCGACGCAGTTTGCCCTCACTGTTCCACCAGTGTTCAACAAAATGAGCAAATTGTAGAACATCTGTGGAACAAAGGAGTCAAATGGCGGCGAGCGTTGCTCCGCTCCAGAAAAGCCCCACAATTTGCGCTTTTAGTGGAGCAATATTGGAGCAAATCAACCATTATTTCACAATCAAAGAATAACAGCCATAATTCTCTCGCCTGCGAGTTTCATTCGGAAGAAGCATTCGAAATCTACTCATAAAACAAATCACAGCTATAAATTCACTCATGGACGAGTTCATTTTGCGAAGCAAAATGTTGTTTGAGTCCAGGAGTCAATTTATAGCTGTGATGGTTTCACAAGCTGACACTTGTGATTACTTCTTCTCTTCGATCTCCTTGAGTGCTGCGGCGATGGCTTCTTCCGATGTCATCTCGACAACCTCAGAACCTGCACGAAGCTTGTACTCTACTTTACCTTCCGAAGCCTTACGGCCAACAGTGATACGAACCGGAATACCGATAAGATCCGCATCCTTGAACTTAACACCTGCACGCTCTTCACGGTCATCGATCAGCACTTCTACGCCGGCAGCCTGAAGCTTGTCGTGAATCTCATTCGCAAGTGTAACAACAGTCTCATCTTGAGAAGTGGTCGGTACGACAATGACCTGATACGGTGCCACAGACATTGGCCAGATGATACCGTTCTCATCGCAGTGCTGTTCGATAATGGCAGCAAGCGTACGGGAAACACCGATACCATAGCAACCCATGATCATTGAGTTCTCTTTACCATCCTTGTCGAGGTAGATGCAGTGTAGCGCATCAGAATACTTGGTGCCGAGCTTGAAGATGTGTCCAACCTCGATGCCTCTGCACATGGACATCGGCTTGCCGCACTTCGGGCACGGGTCACCTTCTACTGCAGAACGAACATCTACTACACGGTCCGGCGTGAAGTCACGACCGACATTTACATTCTTAAAGTGGAAGTCTGTCTCATTGGCGCCTACGATGAAGTTGGTCATACCCATGACTTCATAGTCTGCGATCACTTCTACCTTCTCTTTCAGATCGACAGGTCCGGCAAAACCAACTACCGCACCGGTTACACGCTCTACATCTTCGAAGCTGGCCAGATTCAGTTCTGTAGCATCGAAGAGGTTGCCCAACTTGGTCTCGTTGATCTCACGATCACCACGGACCATGACCGCAACGATCTTTCCATCGATATTGTAGAGGATGGTCTTCGCAAAAGCTGTCGGCTCAGAATGCATATAATCCATCAATTCTTCAATGGTCTTTACATGAGGAGTCTCGATCTTCTCCATAGGAAGCATCTCGACGCCCTCTGGCTTCGTAACCTCCGGACAAGGTGCTTTCTCCTCATTCGCGGCATAATCACAAGCCGGGCAATATGCGATCGCATCTTCACCTACAGAAGACTTCACCATGAACTCCTGAGAACCAGAACCACCCATTGCACCGGAATCGGCATCTACCAAGATGTAATCCAAATTGCAACGGTCGAAGATCTTGCAGTATGCATCCTTCATGATGAGATAGGACTTATCGAGACCTGCCTCATCCACGTCGAAGCTGTATGCATCCTTCATAACAAACTCACGTGAACGAACCACACCGAAACGCGGACGCTTCTCGTCACGATACTTGTGCTGGATCTGATATAGGGTAACCGGGAGCTGACGATAAGAACGAATCGTATCACGTACTGCCTCGGTAAAAGGCTCTTCATGCGTCGGGCCCAAGCAGAACTGACGACCGCCACGGTCCTTCATACGGAACATCTCCGGTCCGAATTTCTCCCAACGGCCGGAAGCCATATAGGTCTCAGCTGGAAGAACAGCCGGCATAATGAGTTCCTGTGCACCGGCACGATCCATCTCCTCACGAACGATGGCCTCTACCTTACGGTAGGCACGATAGCCCAGTGGCATATATGAATAGATACCGGCAGCAGCCTTACGCATCAAGCCTGCACGAAGCATGAGCTGATGGCTCACAATCTCGGCATCGGACGGTACTTCTCTTTGAGTTGACATGAAAAGTTTAGATACTCGCATGATGAAATCCTCTCCCTACGCGCACACGCGTATATATAGATATGACTCTAAAAAGTATAATGAAATGTCAAGAAGATGTCAATTTGCTACAGTCCTCCAGCCATAAAGAAGCATTTAAAAAGGAGCCGTCTTTATGAAGACGACTCCTGAAAGAGCAATGAAATTAAACTCACTCCGCACAAGGCAGACCTAACGCCTTAAGAACTTTCTCCACTTTGTCCGCATCTTCCGGCTTAAGGTTGAGAATGTGCAGAGACATTGAACCCGAACAATAATACGCTCCGTAAACATCTCCACTTCGATGGGAATCACCGAACACGCCGCTACCTATATCTGTGCCTTTGACCACGTAATACCCAAAGTCGTCCTTATTCTCATAAGATTTACTGGCTTCGTCCAGTATGCCGCTTTGAAGATCCTTCTCAAACTGTTGATAGGACTTATCAAATACGTCCTTTCCCTCCTGTGGATCGTCACAAAAACTTGCCGAGATGTGCACGCCTTCATAACTTACGTCCAGCGTATCCGCATCCGGATAACCATTTTGTTTTCTGTCATTTCTCCCAAGATAAATATCTTCTTCATCGATACCCAGTTTCTCTTCGAGTACTTCCATCATTTTATCTTGTGTATATTCTTTCAGGCCGTCCTTCTTCTTCTTGCAACCTGCAAGAGAGAGTACCATCACGGATGCCAGTACCAAAGACAGTGTTTTTCTAACGATTTTCATGTTTTTCTTCTCCTTCACAGTACATTGTTTTTGTGCTTTACATATGGAATACACACGAACACGGTGAAAAGTTTCATATGCAAAACTAAAATTTTTCTAAATATTCTCACTTCAGTTGAATCGTCTGGTCGCCATAGGTAAGCACGACTGACTCCGCTTGGTCGTAATCGATTTCAGGGAAAGACACTGAACCTCGCTTGATACCAGACGATTCACTATACACACCACTTATTTCCATCGTCTCATATGTCACCCCGTCTACGACAAGTCGCATGTCACGTCCCGTTCCATGTAAGGCCAATTCTGCTTTCTCATAATTTTTCCAGAAGTCCTCATCGATATATGCGAGGTCTGTATCGTCATAGACATATTCCATCTCGACCGTAGTAATGTATTTACTGAATGTTATATATGACAGATGATAATTGACATCGTGCGTGCCGGTAAATACAGGTGCTTCATCAAATTCGTATTTCAGACGACTTACTTTCGCCAGAGCCTGAAGGTCATCCGGAAGTTGGAAAGTATACTTCATGTTCAGCATGATTTCATCTTTCGCGTCATAATCTATGACTGACTCAGGCGCCTCACGTATGCTTCTCACTTCTGTGACGATCGTCGCACCTGGATAGACATAATTCGAATAAACACCGTACGTCATGAGATACATAGACGGATCATCCGCGCACTGGTAAGCCGTCGCCAGTTCATAGTAGAAGCAATCACCCACATACTGGCCGTCTTCCCCTAGTAACACATCGATACGATTCGAGTAGGCTTCTTCATTCAATCCGGGGTAAACCATCACGTTCAGAGCACTATGCGTCTTTACATACTCCTCATCGTAACATTTGATCTTAAATATCATCTGCGGCGTATTCCAGTCACCGGTCACACCGACGAAAGTGACGACAAATTGGTCCTTATGTTGGATCTCATTTCTGTAGAGCACATATCCTTCACCGGACAATTCACTGGAAATCACATCATAATGCGCTTGTTGTACATTGTGAGACGCGCCGTTCGTAGCCTGTTTGTGGAATAGGCCCGCCATCGGTCCGAATCCTGTTGCGCCCGAAATGACGCCGAACACACCCACCGTCGCAACTGCCGCCGCAGCAACCGCAACGAAGCGCTTCCAAGTCATTTTCTTACGGACTGCCTTAATTTCAGACTTCTGCTGCTTCTCCTTCGCGCAAGCGAGGATTTCTTGCGCAGAAAGTGCGCAATTCTTCTCACAGAAGAGATTGACCTGCTGTTTATACTGATTTGCATCCATCATTATTCAACCATCCCGTCTAGTAGTTTTCTCAATTTCTCTCGGCCACGTTTCAGCCGGATCTTGATGGTTGCTTCCGGACTTTCGAGCATATCCCCGATCTGCTTAATCGTATAGTCCTCGTAGTAGAAGAGGTGGAGAGGTAATCGATACTTCTCGGGAAGCGTCATCATCGCCCTGACCAGATCCGCATTTTCAAACGTCTCTTCAGGTGAAGGCACTTCCGGAATCTCTTCATCGGAAAACTTGCTCACAAATCGTAAGTGATTCTTACTACTATTCATGGCTACTTTAATCAGCCACGCTTTCAAGTGCTCATCACTTTCAAATTCGGTCGCCGTATCAAGCAATTTCAGGAACACATCTTGAGTCAGATCCGAAGCATCGTCTACATTACGAACATAGTTAAATATCACCGAATACACAGTATTCTTATATTTATTGTATGTTTTTTCAAAAGTATCAATTGTAACTTTCATCGTATCCTCTATGAAGAGAACTCTATGTTGATCCTGCCTATATCATACACTGGAAAGAGCACCGTTGTGAAGTGATTACTGATAATTCATGCAAAAAACCGGTGTAAAGTCTTGAGGACTTCACACCGGTTTCTTGAACGTTATTCTATTCTTCTTGGCTGAACTTCTGTTGTAGCGCGAGGAATTACTTCTTCGGCTTAGCAACCTTCTTGAACACATCGCCGCCACAAGACTCGAAGAGCTTAACCATCTCTTCGTCGGAAATAACCGTGATTCGGCCACCTGCATATTCCGCATCGATCCACTCCTTCATCTTCGCGATGAACGGATCCTTCTTGCTGACAACATTCTCACCGGCCAGACGGTAGTAGTTGTTGATCCAGCAAGCAATGCCTGCAAGACCGGATACATTGCTGACGGCAACCATCGGTGGGCGATCCAACAATGCTTCTGTATCGAAGATGTTGTAGATCTCCGGATCTTTCAGAAGACCGTCCGCGTGAATACCTGCCTTGGTCACATTGAAGTTCTTACCGACAAATGGTGTCATCGGTGGAAGCTCGTAGTCAGTCTCACGAGAGATATAATCTGCAATTTCTGTAATGACACGCGGATCCATACCATCGAGCGTACCACGAAGCTGTGCATACTCAAATACCATAGCCTCCAGCGGAACATTACCTGTACGCTCACCAATACCAAGAAGTGAACAGTTTACAGCCTGGGCACCGTAGAGCCATGCTGTAGAAGCATTGACAACACCCTTATAGAAGTCGTTATGACCGTGCCACTCCAGCATCTCGGAAGGAACACCTGCATAGTGCTGCAAACCATAGATGATACCGGATACAGAACGCGGCATCGCAACACCCGGGAACGGTACACCATAACCCATCGTATCGCAGGCACGGATCTTCACCGGAATACCGCTCTCTTCTGACAGACGCATCAGCGCAGAAGCGAAAGGAACTACGAATCCGTAGAAATCCGCACGTGTAATATCTTCGAAGTGACAACGCGGACGAAGTCCTGCGTCGATGGCCTCTTTGACAATGCCAAGATACTTATCCATAGCCTGCTGACGTGTCAGACCCATCTTGTTGAAGATATGATAATCTGAACAGCTGACCAGAATACCGGTCTCCTTGATACCAATATTGCGAACCAATGCAAAGTCAGACTTGGTTGCACGGATCCATGT
>JAGHVD010000068.1 GCA_018064475.1 Candidatus Scatonaster coprocaballi | reverse complement strand
AAATTTATATTTGATTCTGTGCAAATAAACTGTTGGCAAGCGATGCTAATACTAGTAATATTCATTTGGAGTTTAATTTAGTCCTTTTCGTTTTTGTGTGTCAACTAAACTTTAGGACTTTTAAACTCCTTTTTCAATTTGTATTTATTTTTCTATACCCACAACTTCCGTGAAGAACCAAAAAAAGACCCCCATACCACTTAAGGTATGGAGATCTTTGAAGAGGCTGTCTTAACTTAATGACATTGATTCAAATCGAATCCCCTTTTTACATTTCTAGATGAAAACCAATATAATGCAATTTCTGCTTATTATTGCTCTTACTCTATTCGTCGGTTGTGAAAAGAGAAAGAAAGTAGATTCATACTATTCAACATTAGTAGGTGCAGACATTGAAATCTCTGATGATATGGAGCGTAACGAGTATAAGTCAGATAATCTCCTTGGCATTGCGGCAACTTTGCGTGGAGAACATGATTTGATTTTGATTTTTGATGAAGAAAAATGTCTGTTCAATCGGGATGATGTATTTAGGACCTTTTCAAAGTTGGAAGAAGGTTCGAGTGACCGATTTTCTTTCTTTCTTTACTTGCTCAAGTTCACGAGAATGGAACGTTTTCAGAATTTCTTGAAAATACCGTAGACTACACATGGAAACAAGAAAACTATGGCCATCGTAGATAGAAAATCGAATACTTCATGTAGTGAATTCATAAGTCTACATCTTCTTCATATTCTAGACAGGTATAGAGTTTAAAGTCATATACCTTACCATCTTCTTCGTACTGTCCCATGAGGTAGTCTCCCGGCAACTCGGCGACGGAATACATGTAACCATCGACCTTTTTCTCAATCGCACCCTTACCGTCACCATAGTCAATGGTGATGAAGTATGTGGTTCGATCACCATCTTCATCATCATGTACCGTATTCTCATGTCGGGAGACAATGGTGACGGGCGTAGCATAGACTTTCACATCCTTTGGGTCCGATAAGTGAGGCGCATCAGTTGTCGTTCTGAGTATCTTATACCCAAAGAAGAATGTGGGGATCAGAAGGAGGGGAGCGACGACACTTAAGACAGGAATCTTCTTCTTCTGAATATAGAAACGGAAGGGAGCCTCGATGCAAGCAGCTCCACCCGCATAGAGAACGAAGAAAACGAATAATATCATATACATCGCTATGGATGTTCTCTCCCGTCCCTTGTTTTTTAAGACGTAGAGCTTATAGTCTTTCATCAGATAGTTCTCTGTGAGGGCCATTCGCCCAGTTTCCGGATCAACATTATCCTCACCTAGCGCTTCATACTCATCGATGACTTCTTGCCTCTGTTCGCTGGCGCGCTCACTTCTATCTTCGAGAAAATTCGAGAGCGCAGGAAGAGCGTAACGGAGGAAGAGACAAATCAGCACGAGCATTCCTACAGCTTTCACAGTGCGGAAAATTCCGCTAGGGTTTTTCTTCTCTGTATAAGAAGTAGCATCGGGCATATTCTTGAAGGAGCGATGCAAAGCTTTCTTCAAGCCCATATAGGCGAATATCGATACAAGAAATGTGATCACGAAAATTAGCGTGTTTCTGCCTGCTTCAGACATTTGATCGCCTCCTTTACAAGGAAAGATGGGTCACAAGAAGTTCCCCATTGTCATCGGTGATCACGGTCATGTATTCACCGTTTCGAAGGGCGCCGGGATTCAGAAAACGAACACCGAACATCGTCTCATCGACTTGTTGATGAATGTGTCCGTAGAAGACGGTATCACATTCTTTCTCTTTGGCGGCATAGGCGAGAAGGTCCATGCGAGCTCGGCCATAGAGATGACCGTGGGTGACCATTGCCCTGTGTGTAGAACTAACAGGAAAAGCAATAAGATCCAAGATACGGGAAGAGGTAGAGTAATAGATGTCGCAGTTGCCACGAACCATCCGAATATCTATTGAGGGGGAGAGGTGACGCTGAATGATCTGCTCGAGATTATAAGTCTCCATTTCGATGTCACCACAAACGATGACACAGGAAACGTCTTTGTTCTTCTCTAGCACGGCTTCAAGTTTTGTCTCACGTCCGTGAATATCCGATATCACGAGGTATTTCTTCATAGTAGTCTTCCATTTCTGCTTACATCAATCAGATTTGTTCTACATCATCAGTATAGCACGAGTGCTATACATATTGACGAGGACTGTCACAGATTTAGTATGGAATAATCAAGTATCTTTTCCGATTTACGCGATTGGAACCGAATTTTAACGTTTTTTCTCAATTCGATGCAGTTGCGGACGCAGTGTGAACTCTGTAATCACCATGTGAGGATCAGCGGTGAGAATATACTTTACAGCGTCGGATACGTCTTGGGGGAGAAGTCGTGCAGATACTTCCTTGGAAGCTTCGAAATCCGCATTCCGATAGAGGTTAGTATCGGTCATATCAGGAAGGATCGTCGTCACCTTGACGCCGTACTTTCTGGCCTCATCGAAAAGACTCCGGGAGAAACTCAGAAGACCTGCTTTCGTGGCACCGTAGGCCGCACCGTGAGGATTACTTTCTATCGCGGTGACGGAAGCAATGTTGATGATGGTGCCTTGGGTCTCTTTCAGTTTCCGAAGTAGAAGGTTCGTCAGTACGATCGGCACTTCCAGATTGGTGCGAACCATGGCGGAGAGGTGAGAAGAAGCAATTTCTTCGTGCAGCCCATAGAAGCCGACTCCGGCACAATTGAGGAGAAGGTGGATATCTTTTCCCTTTGAGATTGCACGAATCTCTGCCTCCAGCTTGCCGGTGTCCAGAAGATCCAATTCGACTACGTGAAAATCACTCGACGCCGTGACGCGATCTGCTGCTTTGAAGTCCCGGCCGATGCCGTAGACCTCATAGTCCATCTGTAGCAAAGTCTCACAGATGGCAAGTCCAATTCCGGAAGAAGCACCGGTTACGATTGCTGATTTGCTCATTTTGTCTATCTCCTCCTAGGGCTTGTTTAGAACTCGGCTCGGTAGATCCGATCCTTTGATATCAGGCTTTGTAACAGTGTTACGAGAGTGTTCTCCATCTCTCTTTGTTGGGCTTCCGGGTACTGGAAGACACCATTTCGGTTCTCGTAGGGGAACTGGCAGATGGAAGATGAGGGAAAACTCTTTCGAAGTGGTTTCATGTATTCCGCTGGGATGCGGAAAGAACCTACGCTTACATCTTTCACTTTGGAAAGGTCGATCTTCTCGGCTACTTCATGGATCAGTGCGGCATATGCGTCCTGCCAGCCTCGGAAGTAGATGACGGGGTCGAAGCAAAGCCGCACAGGGAAGCCCTTGGAGATGGCATACGCGGCAGCCTCTAGCCGGTCGGAGAGTGAAGCCGTCTTCTGTTCGTAGCGGTCGATGACCTCTTGCGGCGACAGGGTATAGGCGAAGATGGTTCGCGGGCAAGGCTTACAGATGTCGTAGATATCTTTGCGGAAAGACTTGGTCCGGATCTCAATGGTGAGATCGTCGTGGCTTTCTGTGAAAGAAGACCACTTCGAGACAAAGCCTGTGAGAGACTCCAACGCGATGAGATCGGTGTCGTAGGAGACACATAGATACATGTGATGCTGTCTGCACATCATATCGACCTCGGTAAATATATCCTCTAGATTGACGAAGATTACGACGTTTCCGGATCCGTACATGCCACGAAGGAAACAGTATTCGCAGTTGAAGATGCATCCTCTCGCACAGGACGTATAGTAGAAGTGATCATTTCCGAAATCCTGGCATACAGGAGATCCGGCAAAAACACTCGCACCTTCATTCTTGGCAAGAATCAGGGCGGGGGCGGTCTTCTGCAGTTCGAAATCCTGATGGGTGCGGTTGAAGACATCTTTGTAGTGGTCGATGGGGATCACCACAGACTTCTTGAAGCGACTGAGGATCTCCTTGGTCAGCGGATGGTCCGCGGCTTGTTTTTCCACATAGATATGGGAGAAAGGGAAGTTATAGGAGATGTTGTCGGATTTCATCGAGCACCACCTTTCCCTCTCGTTTGGATGAGACAGGGAGCTTGCCATCCTGCTTCATGGTTTGCAAGAGATTTTCCATGTCCTGATCAGAAGTGAGGGCATAGCGGAATAGTTGCCGAAGCTCGTGACTCATCGTCTCACTGGCACACAGGTCAAGAGCTGTCTGGTTATAGAGCGCTTCGTCGAAAGTGGGTATCGGCGTACAGGCCGCGCGCAATGTATTCATCACCTTCAGCACGGTGGTCGCATGTGTATCCGCACACATCTTCAGCGCTTCCGGTGTAAGTTGACCTGCTTCAACTATGCCGGCATCCGATACAAATTTGAGAAAGACCATCCGGTGCGGCGGGACAAAGCGGGAAGCGGCTTGGTAAATACCGGAAGCTTCCATATCGTAGAGCATGTCTGAATCCTCAAGGGAAGATACAACCTGATAACAGGTGGTGACGGCGCGCTCATCGGAGAGCGTCAGGCCTGATACGGAGAGGTCATAGCACATATCCGGATAGAAGGTTCGGCTTGTGGCCTGATCGATGATCTTGTGGATGAGATATAGACCACCTTTCTCGCCGGCGCAGGAACCAAAATTAAGAAGAAAATCCTGGTCATTCTTGAAACCGAAACGAGTGAGTAGATAGGTCGTTGCGGCGGAGGCGGCAATGGCGCCCGGACCGGAAACGACCAGTACACAAGAGTGATCTTCGGCAAGATAGGTTTCGTATGGACATGAAAACTGGTCTTTCCGCAAAGAAAGCGGAAGGACCAGTGATTTTGCCTCAATGGGAAGGGCACATACGATATAAAGCATACGCGTTCCTCGTAAGAAGGCAGAGCGGAACGATTAGTTCGCACCCTGAGTTTGACAAGGTGTGCCGCAGTCTGGGCAGAAACGGGAAGTGATTCCTGTCTTGCCACAGTTTGTGCAGTTCCAGCCGGCTTCGACCGGAGCCGCTGGTGCAACTGGTGAAGAAGGAGCAACTGGCGCTGCAGGAGCAACCGGAGCGGCCGGTGCCTGTGTAGCACTTGGATTTCCGGATACGGCGTTGCCGAATCCCTGGCCCATCTGTGTAGCATTCTGCATGATAGGATTCATGGCTTCTCTGGTCATGTTGATGACGCCACCCATGGCACCAAGCGTAACGCCGAGACTTGCGACGTCACCTAGTCCGCCTGCGGCAGAACCTGAACCGGAACCACCTGTGATACCATTCTTCATGGCCTCCATGCCAACCTGCCTTGCAGTCTCCTCCTGGTAGGTGTAACCCTTCATCTTCATCTCTTCGGCTTCGACTCTTGCCTTAGCAAGGTAAGCATCTGCTTCAGCCTGTGCTCTGATGCGGAGTGCTTCGGCATCACCCTGTGCACCCATCATCTTCAACTGTGCCTCAGTCTGTGCTTCGACCATCTTTCTCTGCTGGGCAGCTTCTGCGGTGTCACGCTTAATCTGCTCTTCACGAATCTTCAGCGTGCGGTCTGCGAACTGCTGTCTCAAAGCCTGGAAATTCGGATCATCGTCCGGTGTCTGGACAGTGGTGACATAGAATTCCGGCAGGAACAGACCATATACCTGGAAGTCCTGGTTGATGATGACCAGCAATTCAGAAGAGAGAACATCCAAATAAGCATCGATCTCGAGGATGTTGATGTTCTTGGCTTTAATCACGCGGGCCAGATGAGCCTTGATGCGGTTGACCATGGCAGATCTGAACTTGCCGGTGTTATATTCTCCGTTATCTTCGCCACCCGCGATATCACTATTGAGCAGTGTCTGGGCGGTGCCGACCAAAGTGGTAAGGAGCTTCTTCGAATCATCGATCCTCAAGTTGAAGCTACCGCTAGCACCAATATCTATGTTCAAACCGGATGCCGGATCAAAGAGTCTGACCTTATCATCGGTACCCCAGAGAAGACCCATCTGAGTGGTCAGGTTGATGAAGAAAATCTCCGCGTGGAAAACATTCTCACCACCGGTACCAAGTCTTATCAATCCCTTCAAGATCGGGAAGTTCTTGGTCTCCAATGTGTAACGGCCGGCAGAGAAGACCTGCACGATCTGGCCGTCTCGCATGAAGATGGCTTCCTGCGCCTCGTGTACGATCAACTGTGAACCAAAGTTGATATCTTCCTTCGGATACTTGTAAACCAAGACGTCACTACTACCCTCGTACTTGATAACACTAATTAGCTCCATTGTTCTGACTCCTTTCTGGCATGATAGCCACGACAAAAATGATAACGATAGGTGCGGCAATTGCTGAGATAGCTGCCTTCTTAGCTGGTAGATCGAAACCGTAGAAGAGCACCAAGAATATGGTAAAAGGTACGGAAACGAGGAAGGTTAACACTTTCACTACGGTGGACAGGTCTGTGTCCAAGTATAAGACGAATGCCAGAAGCGCTGTGAACGCAATGCCGATCGGAATGATGATCCCTAAATGAAGACTGAACTTCAAGTAAAGGAAGATACATAGGACGGCTGGCAGAATCGCGCCGATCACGATGTCAAGCGGAATCATCTTCAGTCGGGCTGCAGCGTGCGCCTTCTTACAAGCAGCGGCGAGTTCTTCTGTATCGCGGAAATCAGGAATCTTCGCAAACTCGGATTCTGCTTTACGATAATTCTTGTGATTCATGGCATCTTTGGCGCCTGCATAGATCTTGACCTTCTCGGCCAGTGCTTGGCCCCTCTTGCATTCATCTACCAGTTCTGCACCCACTGCATCGTGATAAAGTGCGCATTGTGCGAGGGCACTCTTGTAAAGGAGCATTGCCTGACTTGCACCAATGACGGTCTCGTTCGACGCTAAAGTGTCGTTGGCTTCGTTAATGAGTGAGATGACACTGCCATACTGGGAGTAATTCGGAACTAATTCTTCTAGAGACCACTTGTTTCCACAGTTTGCGCAGACGCATGAACCTGCGAGATAGTGGTTGACGAGCTTACCGCCACAAATCTTACATCTTTGTGTGACCGGTGATACTGAATCGGGCATGGCTTGCTCCCCCCTCTCCTGTTTCTGATTCAACTATGGAAGAAGAATTGTCTGTGAGCAATCTTTACTTCTTCACCCAAGCCTTCACCATTCTATCACAATGTGAAGTGCTTTTATACCGTAACGCTATTTAAAATACATTGTCTTAACTCTCCAATGTTGCTATAATCATGTAATGCAAAAGCATTAAAGGGAGCATGTTACATGGCCGAAAAGCAGAAGTTCTACATTACTACACCGATTTATTACCCGTCCGGCAACCCACATATTGGGCATTGCTATACCACACTTGCGTGTGACGTGGTTTCCAGATATAAGCGAATGCAAGGCTTTGACGTCATGTTCTTGACCGGAACAGATGAGCATGGTCAGAAGATTGAGAAGAAGGCCGAGGAGAAGGGCGTGACCCCGAAGGCCTATGTTGATGAGATCGTGGCAAACTTCCAGAAACTCTGGGGTCGCTTGGGCATTACCTACGATCGTTTCATCCGTACTACAGACCCATATCACGTGGAATCTGTACAGAACATCTTCAAGACACTCTACGACAAAGGACATATATATAAGGGCAAGTATGTTGGTAAATATTGCACACCTTGTGAGTCTTTCTGGACAGAGAGCCAGTTGAAGGACGGCAAGTGCCCGGACTGCGGACGTGACGTGACCGATGCAGAAGAAGAAGCTTATTTCTTCAAGCTTTCTGCTTTCTCCGATCGCCTCGAGGCACTCCTTCTTGACGAAGAGAGAAACTTCCTGGAGCCGAAGAGCCGCGTCAACGAGATGATCAACAACTTCATCAAGCCGGGCCTGGAAGATCTCTGTGTTTCCAGAACCAGCTTCACATGGGGCGTTCCGGTATCCTTCGATGAGAAGCACGTCGTATATGTCTGGATCGATGCGCTTTCGAACTATATCACTGCGCTCGGTTACGGAAACAATACCTACGATGATTATGCGAAATACTGGCCGGCAGACATTCATGTTATGGCGAAGGAAATCGTTCGTTTCCACTCTTTGATCTGGCCGGCGATGCTGATGGCACTGGATCTCCCGTTGCCGAAGCACATCTATGGTCACGGATGGATCACATTCGGTGGTGCCAAGATGGGTAAGTCCACAGGTAACGTTATCGATCCGTTCGTTCTTGCTGACCGCTACGGTGTCGATGCGGTTCGTTACCATCTCCTTCGTGAGATGCCTTTCGGTGCAGACTGCCCGTTCAGCAATGAGCAGATGGTTCAGCGCATCAATACTGACCTTGCCAATGACCTCGGTAACCTCGTTTCCCGTACGGTTGCAATGGTGCTCAAATATTTCGATGGTAAGCTTCCGGTCGAGCGTGAGACTGATCCGCTGGATGACGAGCTTCTGACCATGGCGAAGAACCTGAAGCCATTCGTAGAAGAGAATTACGAATCTCTCCATATCTCTGCTGCATTGGCGGAGATCTTCAAGGTCATCGCTCGTGCCAACAAGTATATCGATGAGAATGCACCGTGGACACTGGCCAAGGATGAGAGCAAGAAGGTTCGCTTGGCGACTGTACTTTACAACCTGCTGGATACGATCCGTGTATGTGCGATCCTGTTAAGTCCGGTCATGCCGAACACCTGCCCGCTGATCTTTACACAGATCGGCGCAGATGCTTCCGTATGTGAATGGGCATCTTCCGATGATATCGGCGCACTGGCCAAGGATGTAACGGTACAGAAGGGTGAGGTGCTTTTCCCACGTCTGGATATGGAGAAAGAACTGGAAGAACTGGGTAAGATTTCTGAGGCGGCCGAGGTGGCAGCCAAGGGCAAGGTTCTGGAGCACAAGGACGAGATCGTCTACGATGATTTTGCGAAACTCGAACTCCGTGCGGCCAAGGTACTCGAGTGTGAGAAGGTACCGAAGGCAGATAAGCTCCTTCGTATGCAGCTGGATGTAGGCGACCGCAAGATGCAGGTACTGTCCGGTATTGCGCAGTATTACACACCGGAAGAGATGGTAGGTAAGATGGTCGTTTGGGTAGCGAATCTTGCACCAAGAAAACTCCGTGGTTTCGATTCGTACGGCATGATCCTCTGTGCAGAGAAGGAGAATGGCGAGTACGGTCTGCTGTCTGTTCCGGAAGGCGTAGAACCAGGTGCGGAGGTTTCCTGATCGATGGAAATTTTCGATACCCACGCGCATCTGAACTGGCATGAGGAATATAAGGATGACCTCGATGCTGTGCTGGAAAATGCTAGAAATGCAGGCGTGACACACATCATGCTGGCCAGCTCCAACATCGAGGACAGTCAGATTTCTTTGGATGTTCGAAAAGCCAAGAAAGACTGCGGCGTAAAGCTTTCCTGTATGGTAGGTGTTCATCCTGAAGAAGCGGAACACTTCGATGAGTATGCCAAGGAACAGCTGGAAGACTGGCTTCGTAGGAAAGACGAGCTGGGTATCGTGGCTGTGGGCGAGATCGGTATGGATTACCATTACGAGGATTGCTCACCGGCCTGTGAGGCGGCGGCCTTCATCTATCAGATGGGACTTGCTTTCCGCTACGATCTGCCGGTGGTCATTCATGAACGTGACGCCTGTGAAGACACGCTGTTCATGATCCGATCCTTGTATGAGCAGAAGACACTTCGCGAAGTGCCGGGTGTTTTTCACTGCTTCTCGGGAAGCCCGGAGACAGCGGAGATCCTCTTGAAGATGGGTTTCTATCTTGGTTTTGATGGTCCGATTACTTTTAAGAATGCGAGAAAAGCACCGGACGTCATTCGGATGTGTCCGATGGATCGTCTTCTTGTTGAGACAGATTCGCCATATATGGCACCGGTCCCGATGCGTGGAAACCGCAATGAACCTGCCTATGTGAAGTATGTGGTCGAAGAGATGGCTCGAATCAAGGGCGTCTCAGCAGAAGAGATGGCACGGATCACGACAGAGAACGCGCAGCGCTTGTTCGGAAAGGATACGTAAGATGGACTCGAGAAGAAAGACGACAGTTATTCTGGTTGCACTGGTGATCCTACTTGGTATTACTTTTGTAGTGTTCAAAGTCTTGGATCAGAAGAAACGTGTGATTGAGCGCAAGACTGGGTTCGATCTCCCGAATTACTGCACGATCGAGAAGTATGTGGCCGGCGGTTCGATGTTCCACCGCAACAGCTTCGAGGCGAAGATTCGCATTGATACCAATGACCACATGTTCGAAGTGATCAGCGAGCTCCACGAACTTCTTGGCGAGAATCACGATGAGATAGAATTATCTAGATTCAATATCATCAAGTATGAACTATTCGGGAGTTGCAGGCTGATTCCGAATCCGACTTCCTCTTCTTGGGAGGCCGTGGGCAAAGTGAAAGACGGCGATCTGGTAGTCTTTGTCTGCTTGGAGAATAATACGGATCCGTATCTCTATATGTACTACGCCGAGTAATCACAAAGGTATTTCACCAAAATATGTGCAAGATTATACTTGCGGTATACTGACAAACGCTGGAAAGAGTGCTAAAGTACAAATATCAGTAAATGAGCTGAACAAGATTAAACGAAAGGAGTGTTTCACGAATGAGAACTATGATGCATAACATGAAGAATAACATGAATGCCGCAGAGACCATGCGACTTAACACTGGTAAACATAACGTTTATCTTACTAAATTTGTTGCGATATATAATGGAAAAGCAGGAGTGAAACACCACATGATATAGGTTTCACTACTTATTGGAACGACACGACCGCTTTTCCGAAACACTTTGGAAAAGCGGTTTTTTTATACGATTAGGAGGAAAAATCTTATGCTGCCGATTATCAACATGGAAGAAACAGGAAGTAACATCATCAGACTGCGTGAGAATGCAGGATTGTCTGTACGAGACCTGCAGGATCTCTTCGGTTTTGCGACACCACAGGCAATCTACAAGTGGCAGAGAGGGGTCTGCATGCCGACCATCGACAATCTGGTCGTGCTGTCTGATGCATTCCGAGTACCGATCGAGAGAATTCTGGTTGTGGATTACGCAAGTTGAGAAAAAGTGTTCCGCTTTGCATAAAGATGTGCTATACTGATTGAAACGAAAATATGTTCGATGAGTACAGGGTGCCTTTATGCAAGAGAATACAGATCAGAAATTTGTCATTCATTCACCATATGAGCCAAGTGGAGATCAGCCGCAGGCGATCGAGAAACTGGTAGAAGGTATTCATGCCGGAATGCGTGGCCAGACACTTCTGGGTGTCACCGGTTCCGGTAAGACCTTCACGATGGCGAACATTATTGAGAAGACGCAGCGTCCGACACTGGTCATTGCACAGAATAAGACGCTGGCCGCCCAACTGACGGCGGAATTCAAGGCCTTCTTTCCGGAGAATGCCGTTGAGTATTTTGTTTCCTATTACGACTACTATCAGCCGGAGGCCTATATCGCTTCGACCGATACTTTTATTGAGAAAGATTGCGACATTAACGATGAGATCGACCGCATGCGTCATAGCGCGACCAGTTCACTTCTGGAACGCCGTGATGTCATTGTGGTCGCGACCGTCTCTTGCATTTACGGTTTAGGTGACCCTTCGGATTATCGAGACCTGATGGTCAACCTTCGTGTGGGCATGAATGTCTCGCGTGACCAGGTCATCAGTCGTCTGATCGATCTTCAGTATGTCCGCAATGATTATGAGATTACCCGTGGCGCCTTCCGCGTCAAGGGCGATACGCTGGATATTTTCCCACCGTCTTCCGAAGAACTTCTGACCCGCGTGACCTTCTTCGGTGATGAGATCGAGAAGATTACGGAAGTGCATCACATCACGGGCAAAGTTGTCTTTGCAAGAAATTATTCGGTGATTTTCCCGGCTTCCCATTACGCGACAACGAAGGCGAAGTTGGAAAAAGCGCTTGTGACGATTGAAGCGGAGTTAGAGGAGCGTCTCAAGGAACTTCGTGAAGCTGGAAAACTGATCGAAGCCTACCGCTTGGAGCAGCGTACCCGCTATGACTTGGAGATGTTGACCGAGACAGGTTTTGTGAAGGGCATCGAGAACTATTCGCGTCATCTGACAGCTCGTGCACCAGGGACGCCGCCATTCACGCTTATGGACTTTATGCCGGATGATTTCCTGCTCATGATCGATGAGTCGCACGTGACGGTTCCGCAGATCGGCGCTATGTATAACGGCGACCGTTCCCGTAAGACTACGCTTGTCGATTACGGATTCCGACTGCCATCTGCATTCGACAACCGTCCGTTGAAGTTTGAAGAATTCGAGAAGAAGATGGGGCAGACGATCTTTGTTTCGGCAACTCCATCGAAGTATGAAGCGGAACATAGCGATCAGACTGTAGAACAGATCATTCGTCCGACTGGACTTCTGGATCCGGAGATTGCGATTCGACCGGTTGAAGGACAGATGGAAGATATTCTGACTGAGATCAGGCAGACCACGGCACGTGGCGAACGTGCATTGATCCTGACATTGACCAAGAAGATGGCCGAGGACCTGACGGCTTTCCTGAAGCAAGAAGATATCCGTGTCAATTATCTGCATTCTGATATCGATACGGTGGAACGAATGAAGATTCTTCGTCAGCTCCGTAAGGGCGAGTTCGATGTGCTGGTCGGTATTAATCTGCTCAGAGAAGGTCTGGATATTCCAGAGGTCTCACGCTTAATGATCCTGGATGCGGATAAGGAAGGCTTCTTGCGATCTACGCGATCGTTGATTCAGATGATTGGACGTGCAGCGCGTAATGTAAACGGACAGGTCATTTTCTATGCGGATGAAGTGACAGATTCCATGTTCGAGGCAGTAACGGAGACGAATCGTCGTCGTGCGATCCAGATGAAGTACAATGAGGATCACCACATCACGCCGAGAAGCGTTTCGAAGGAAGTGCGTGATGTGCTGGAGACATTTGAAGAGGTCAGCGAAGAAGAGAAGATCGAGATGAAGAATCTGTCCGCGCTTCTTGATCAGAAGAAGACGAAGCTTTCTACTGCTGAACTGACCAAGCTTGCGGCGAAACTGGAGAAGGATATGAAGGCGGCTGCGAAAGAATTGGCTTTCGAAGAGGCGGCCAGACTCCGTGACCTATTGGTCATTGTCAAAGGTAAGCTCGGGGATGCATAATAGAAGATGGCGCGAATGCTTCGAGGCATCGTGGCCAAGATACGCGCGACCGACATGACATAGGTCGGATTGGGAAGAATGAGGAAGGATTATGGCCGAGGAGATTTCGCAAGGATTCGTTCATCTGCATTTACATACAGAGTACAGCCTGTTGGATGGTGCCATCCGTATCAAGCGATTAGCTGCCCGATTGAAAGAATTGGGGATGACTTCCTGCGCCATTACAGATCACGGCGTCATGTACGGCACGGTCGAGTTTTATAAGGCCATGAAGGAAGAAGGCATCCATCCGATCATTGGATGCGAAGTCTATGTGGCACCTCGCGGACGCTTCATGAAAGAACCGGAAGACCGCAATTACTATCATCTGGTCCTCCTTGCCAAGAATGATACAGGTCTTACCAATCTCAACCGACTGGTATCTGCTGGTTTTACAGAAGGGTACTATTACAAACCGCGAGTCGATCACGAGATTCTTGAGAAGTATTCGGAAGGCTTGATTGCGCTGTCTGCTTGTGTATCTGGTGAGGTAGCCACTCATGTTCTTCGTAATGAGTTTGCTGAGGCGAAGGAGACGGCCTTATGGTATGACCGTGTTTTCGGGCGTGGAAACTACTACTTAGAGATTCAGAGTAATCAGATGCCGGAACAGGCGAAAGTGAATGCACATCTGATCCGACTTTCAAATGAGACCGGCATTCCGCTGGTTGCGACGAATGACTGTCACTATATGTACAAAGAAGATGCAGATGCGCATGAAGTCCTGCTTTGTATGCAGACCGGCAAGCGCATGAGCGATACGGATCGTATGCGCATGCCCGGTAATGAATTCTATATCAAGTCTGAAGCCGAGATGAGAACTTATTTTGCTTCTGTTCCCTCTGCAATCGAGAACACCACCAAGATTGCCAGTATGTGTCATGCGGAGTATACGTTCAATCAGATCCATCTTCCTGCATATGAGGTACCGCTGGATTATGCGGATGCGGAAGAGTATCTGCGCCATCTGTGTGAAGAAGGGTTGGCGCGACGGCTGGCCGATTGCACGGACGGGGAACTCATCAAGCAATATTATGACCGTGCAGAATACGAGATGTCTGTCATCACCTCGATGGGATATACCGATTATTACTTGATCGTCTGGGACTTCATCCACTATGCCAAAGAGAACGGCATCATGGTAGGACCTGGACGTGGCTCCGGTGCGGGTTCTCTGGTGGCCTATGCGCTACAGATCACCAACATCGATCCGATTCGATATGGCTTGATCTTCGAGCGTTTCCTCAATAACGAACGTGTCAGTATGCCTGACTTTGATGTGGATTTCTGTTATGTCAGACGTCAGGAAGTGATTGACTATGTGACGCGTAAATATGGCGAAGAACGCGTGGCACAGGTAATTACCTTCGGAACGCTTGCCGCGAAAGCCTGTATTAAAGATGTGGCCCGTGCATTGGATGTACCATACGGCGAGAGTGACCGGATCTGTAAACTGATTCCGAATGGGTTGGGTGTTACGATTGAGGATGCGCTGAAGGGCTCCCCTGAACTGAAAGCAGAATACGATAACTCCGACATAGTTCGTAAGGTCGTAGATACAGCCCTGTTGTTCGAGGGGATGCCGAGGCATGCTTCTACCCATGCCGCCGGTGTCATCATCTCAGCGGTACCATTGACTGAGATAGCACCGCTTTCCAAGAATGATGAGTCGGTGGTCGTACAGTTTGCTAAGGCCAATTCGGAAGAGATAGGTCTTCTTAAGTTCGACTTCCTTGGACTTAGAACCTTAACGGTTCTGCAGGACACGGCACAGATGGTTCTAGCCAACCAAGGCATAGAGATCGACTTCGATCATATTCCGATGGATGATCCCATGGTGTATGAGATGATCTCTCGAGGAGATACGGAGGGTGTATTCCAACTTGAAAGTTCTGGAATGACCTCTTTCATGATGGACCTGAAGCCATCTTCACTGGAAGATATTATCGCAGGGATTTCGCTTTATCGTCCGGGTCCGATGGATCAGATTCCGAAGTATGTTGCGGCTCGCCATGATCCATCTTCGATCAAGTATGATCATCCGCTTCTCGAGCCGATTCTGAATATGACATACGGATGCATGATCTATCAGGAACAGGTCATGCAGATCGTAAGAGATCTTGCTGGATTCTCCATGGGCCAGTCCGATAATATACGACGAGCCATGGCAAAGAAGAAAGCCTCCATGATGGAGAAATACCGTCAGACATTCATCTACGGTGGTAAAGACGAGAAAGGTCGAGAAGTTGCCGGTGCCATAGCAAATGGGGTGCCGGAACCTGTCGCGAGAAAGATCTTCGACGATGTGACTCAGTTTGCCGGCTATGCCTTCAACAAATCCCATGCGGCCGCCTACGCGGTGGTGGGTTATTTTACCGCATATCTGAAAGTCCATTACCCGACGGAATTCATGGCGGCCATGTTGAACAGTTTCCTAGGCAATCAGGCGCAATTGGCTTGGTATGCGGCTTGTGCGAAGAAGATGGGAATTGCGATCCTTCCACCTTCCGTAGGAAAGAGCCAAGTGCAATTTGCAACCGAAGGAGACAAGGCTATTCGTATCGGATTAACAGCTGTCAAGAATGTCGGGGCTAATGCGGTAGAGAAGCTTGTTGTCGACCGTGAGGTAAATGGTGATTTTACTTCTTTTGGAGATTTCTTGAGAAGAAGTGACAAACTGGAAATCAATAAGAAAATGATTGAAAGCCTGATCTATGCTTCGGCGTTGGATGAATTTGGAATCCCAAGATCGAAGATGTTGGGCGCGGCTGAACCGTATTTGAATCGTCTTTCGTCCACCAAACGAAATGAGATGGAAGGGCAGATTTCGATCTTCAGCCTGATGAATCCAGATGAAGCGATGGCTCAGGATGAACCGGTCTTGCCGAATGTGAATGAATTTTCGCTGGAGGAGCGTCTGACCAAAGAGAAGGAAATGCTTGGCATCTATGTGTCCGGACATCCGCTGGATAACTATAAGAAAGCACTATCGGAGACTACGGATACCGATAGCACTTCTTTCCTCATGACTTTGGGCGAGAGTACCGGAAGTGGTCGAGTGCTGAAGGAACGTGAGCGCGTTCGGATGGCGGGTATCGTGACCAGCCGGACACAGAAGACGACGAAGAGCGGCAAGGTGATCTGCTTCTTAAGAATGGAAGACTTGTACGGAGAATACGAAGTGACAGTATTCTCAGAGACCTTTGCTCGTTACGGTGCAGTCATTCAGTCGGCCAAAGCACTGTTGATTCGTGGCGTGGTGCAGATCGATGAGGATGAAGTGAAGCTTCTTCTGGAGGATTGCGTGGCACTCAGCCGAGATGATGAACCGTTGTGTCAGCTTCCTGCGCCGAGAGGACGAGAGTATATCAATTATCCATATAACGGTCCACGTAAGTCATCGAATACTTCGGAGAATCAGAAGGACGAAAGACCTTCTTCTACGCCTGGGCAGACTGAGAATGTGACGCAGAATCCTTCCTCCGAGCCGGCACCCAAGAATAACAGTGCACCGGCACAAATCAAGCTCGCCATTCGTCACTTTGGAACGACGGAAGATGCGGGTTATAAGCGCCTCCTTGCAACCTGTGCATATTTTCGGGGAAATGTACCTGTATATGTTGCGGTGATGGGAGAGAAACGCGTCGTGAAACTGCCTTCTGAGTATTCTGTCGAATGGAGCAGAGAAACTTGCAAGATATTTGCTGATGAATTCGGTGTCGAGAATATTTCACTGTTTTAATTGCTTTGGTATAATGTAAGGTGGACTGGGCATAGAAAATCCGCACGGTCATGAGGAGAAAATAGAGATGTTTGAAGAATATACGAATGGTAACCTTCCGAATCTGAAAGAGATGAAGGCGAAGAATTATGACAATATTGATGCAAGCCAGGAACCGGATGTGCATGGCATTGCGGTACTGACATCCGGAGGTGATGCTCCGGGTATGAACGCGACGATTCGTGCAATTATTCGCGCAGGTATCAATTCAGGATATAAGATGATGGGTGTGACCCGTGGTTACCACGGACTTTGGAAAGGTGAGATCAAGGAGCTGGGTTCCCGTGATGTATCGGAGACTCTCCAGCGCGGCGGTACATTCTTGATGACCGCAAGATCGAAGAGCTTCGAGACACCGGAGGGCGTTCTTCAGGGCGCAAAGATGTGTCAGGTCTTTGGCGTAGACTGTATGGTCGTAGTCGGCGGAGACGGTTCTTTCCGCGGTGCAAGAGATCTGGCCCGTATCGGCATTCCGGTTATTGGTATTCCTGGAACCATTGATAACGATGTTGCTTGCACAGAGTACACCATTGGCTTTGATACAGCGATGAATACGGCCATGGAGGCTATCGACAAGCTTCGTGATACGGCTTCCTCTCATGAACGTTGTAGTGTCATTGAGGTCATGGGTCGTCATGCCGGCTATATTGCACTGAATGTTGGTATTGCAACCGGTGCGGAGATCATTCTTCTTCCGGAACAGCCATGGGATATTAATGAGGTCGTTCGAACGATCCTTGCTTGCCGCAATAAGGGAAAGCGTCATTATATCGTAATCGTGGCCGAAGGTGCCGGTAGTGCTACGGAAATTGCGAAGCAAATTGAAGAAGCAACCGAGATTGAGTCTCGTCCGACTATCCTAGGTCACCTGCAACGTGGCGGCAGTCCGACACTTCGTGACCGTACGATGGCAAGCCTTATGGGTGTTCACGCCATTGAGTGCATCAAGAATAAGAAGATGAACCGTCTCGTGGTCTACAAGAACGGTGAAATCACAGATGTAGATATTGAGGAAGGTCTGTCTCTTCAGAAGACCATTTCCATGGAAGACCTGGAGAGATCGAAGCTTCTCACATAAAAGAGGAGAATATGTATACCACATTTGAAGAAGAGGCTACGAGAAAACTAGTCCGCGGCCGCTCTCTTTCCATCTTGGAGTATGACAAGATACTCGATAGATTAGTTCAGCACGCTCGTACAGTATACGGGCGTGAACGTTGCTATACGCTACTTCCGACATCTGATCTGGAATTGGTCGAAGGATGGCAACAGGAAACACAAGATACACTTACGTTTCTGGTCAAAGAAGGTACACTTCCGCTCGGTGGGGTCAACGATATCCGGGATGCGGTGAAGTTCTCGGATACCGGTGCAACATTGACCATGAAGCATCTTCTGAATATTGCCCAGTTCCTGCGAACAGTAGAACGGCTTGCTCAGGTGAAGCCGGAGAATATCGATCTGGATCCTTCTACTCATCGTCTGTTGGCAGAACTGAAACTTCTGGTGCCGTTGACGTCACTGGAGAAGGAGATCTCTTCAGCGATTACCGGCGAGAATGAGATGAATGATCGCGCAAGTAATGAACTCTACGCGATTCGAAGACAGATCCGTGATGCGCAAAGTAGCATCCGTGAGATATTGGAACGACTGATTCGAAAGAATCCACAAGCCCTGCAAGATCAGCTGGTTACAATCCGTGACGGTCGTTACTGTGTGCCGGTAAGACCGGAGAAAAAGAGCGAAGTACCCGGCGTGGTACACGATACCTCTGCTTCCGGACAAACACTATTCATAGAACCGATGGCAGTTGTCGAACTAAACAATAAGATTCGTGAGTGGACGGCGGCAGAACAAGAAGAGATCAATCGTATTCTGGGCATTCTTAGCGGGAAAGTAGCCATCAGCAAGAACGAACTTCTGATGGATATCGAACTCGTTGGACACATTGATTTCATGCAGGCCAAGGCACAGTTCGCACTGGAACTGGATGCTTCCCGACCGATCATGAATCAGGACGGACGCATCGTGCTTCATCGTGCACGACATCCGCTGATCGATAAGGAGAGAGTGGTGCCGATCGATTTCTCGGTTGGTACGGACTATCGAACTTTGGTCATTACCGGCCCGAATACCGGCGGTAAGACAGTATCCTTGAAGACGTGCGGCCTGATTACACTGATGGCCATGGCAGGACTATTCATTCCTTGCCTCGAGAATTCAGAAGTGTCCACTTTTACCAAAGTGTTGGCAGATATCGGTGATGAGCAGAGTATCGAACAGAGTTTGTCTACTTTCTCGGCGCATATGACCAATCTTGTTCAAATCCTGAAATTGACGAAGAAAACATCTTTGGTGTTGGTAGATGAACTGGGAAGTGGTACGGACCCGACGGAAGGCGCTGCGCTTGCCATCGCGATTTTGGATGAGTGTAGGAAAAAAGGTGCCGTCACAGTTGCCACGACCCACTATAAAGAATTGAAAGCTTACGCAGTGGAACAGGAAGGCGTAGAGAACGCTTGCTGCGAATTCGATACCGAGACACTGTCACCGACCTACCGACTGATGATCGGTCTTCCGGGCGTCAGTAATGCTTTCGTGATTTCAAGGAAACTCGGACTTTCTCCATCCATTATTGAGGCTGCGCAGAGTATCCTTTCGGAGGAGAGTCTGAAAGTAGAAGAACTACTTTCTTCTGCTGAACGTCATAACCGCGAAAGTGAGAAGATTCAACAGGAGATGGCGGATCTGAAGGACCAGATCCAGAAACAGTCGGAGGATCTTGAAGTTCAGCGGAAGCAGATTGAGAAAGAGAGAAAGAGAGTGCTGGCGCAGGCGCGTGAAGAAAAACGCGAGATGCTGGAGGAAGTACTGGAGAAAGCAGATACGCTTCTGGATGAGATCAAAGAACTGCAGAAGATGGAGAATTCCCATGAAGCAGAGCGCAAGGTGCGTGCAATCCGTAATAATCTACGCGCGGGACTTTCTGACATTGATGCCGAGGAAGGTGCAGATGAATTTGTGAAGGAGATTCCGGGTGAGAAACCGGACAAGATCCGCGAAGGCGGACTATATTATTCACCTAAACTGGATGTAACCGGTATCATCCTCAAAGGTCCGGACAGCAAGGGTAACTGCATCTTGTCTTCCGGTTCTCTGAAGCTTACCGTGCCTGCGGATTCACTTCGTTATCCGAAGAAGGAGGAAGTGAAGCGATCTGCACCACAAGATCGAAAAACAGCGAGAAAGAGCAATGTTTCTCGTGCCGATTCCTTGCGCATGGCGAAGAAGTCCGCCATGATGCCGGAGATCCAACTTCTGGGTATGACGGTAGACGAAGCCTGTTCGGCTTTGGACCGTTATCTGGATGATTGTGTACTGAGTAATATCTCGGACGTACGTATCGTTCATGGTAAAGGAACCGGAGCCTTGCGCGCGGCAGTTGATCAGTTCCTGAAGAAGGACAGACGAGTAAGGTCGTATCGACTGGGAACGTTCGGAGAAGGCGAAGATGGTGTGACCATCGCAGAATTGAAGTAATTTTTCGGGTGTTTTGGCATCCGAGAATAGGAGAGAATATGGAAACTAAAAACGAGAAGAAAGTGCGCCTTTATGTGTTTGTAGGTGCATATGGAAGCGGAAAATCTGAAGTGTCGGTACATTTTGCACACCGATTAAAGATGGAGGATCCAAGTGCCAAAGTCATGCTGGCTGACCTTGATATCGTGAATCCATTCTACCGTTCTGCCGATGCGAAAGAAACGCTGGAGAATGAAGGTGTTCATGTGATTGTACCGACTTATGCCAATACGAATGTAGATGTACCGGCGCTTCCGGGTGAAGTCTACTCGGCCTTTGACCAGGACGATACAGTAGCCGTATTTGATATCGGTGGTGAAGACCTTGGCGCAAGAGTGTTGGGCGCGATGCTCAGCCGTTTCAAAAACATCGAATACCGTGTCTACATGGTCGTCAATGCATTCCGTCCTTTCACTTCGGATGCGCAGAGTATCCAACAGATGGCGACGGAACTCTCGGAAGCTGCGAGACTTCCGATCTCAGGGTTCATCAACAACTCGAATCTCTTGGAAGATACTACAGAAGAAGAGTTGGTGGAAGGAGAACAAGTATTGCTGGAAGCACAGAAGTTGACTGGTATTCCGGTCGTGTATCAGACGGGGCTGTCAAATGTACTTCCGGATACTTGGAAAGAGAAAACACCCGCAGGAATCCCTGTGATGGCAATGGATCGAAATATCCTTTATAAGTATTGATGGTCGGCACGCATTTGAAGCGACAAGCGTAAACTATCGTAAAGAAAGAGAGAATAACAATGCCTGGTGGAAAAATGACTATTATCGGACTGATCGTGTTAGGTGGTCTGCTTGCACTTCTTGCAATCAGCGCGGGTATTCGCAAGGCTAGAAGTGCTTGGCGCAATTCTCTTCTTGGCATGATCCTCAACGGTGTAAAGCAAGAAGTGAAAGAAGGAAAGGTCGGGCAGGAAGACTTCAGCATGAAGCAAGAACTTGCTACGCCTAAATCTGTATCGGATCTTTCGGCCGCACTGATTCCCCAGATTAACAGTGCTTTTCCCGATTTAAATTTGGAACAGATGAAGAGTTCCTGTCAGACTGTGCTGATCAAGAGCCTAGAATTACTCTATCAGATGACAAGCGGAAACAACGGCGATACGATCGATCGGATCCAGTCAGAATTGGCTTCCTGCGGCATTGGCCAGACGCGTTCTCTGACGGAAGAACTGTGGCAGAAGGTCGCAAATGCCAGGGTGGAAGGGAAAACTTTGGTTTATCGAGATGTAATTGTTCATAATAGCGGAATTAACGACTACAAAAAGCTCTCTTCTACGGTAGAAATTACCTTCCAATATTCGGTACAATGTTTGCAATACCAGGAAAGAAATGGTAAATTTATATCAGGCAATCGAGCGACTCCCACGCAAACTCGATATAACGTAAAAGTTATTAATATACTTGATGCGGATCGACTTGCGAGGGAAGACATAAAGGGCGTAGGATTTACTTGCCCGCATTGCGGTGCTCCGGTCAGCCATCTGGGTGCAGATGTTTGTTCGTTCTGTGGTACAGCGATACGAGCGGTTGATATGCGAATCTGGCTTGTCGACAAGTTGTTTGAAATCTGAATATTTTTTCTTGTAGGGAGGAGATTACTATGGGATTAATTAAAGCAGCAATTCAGAGTGTTTCAGGAAACTTAAAAGATCAGTACCTGGAATTCTTCACTTGTGATGCTTTGGGCACAGAGGTTTTGGTTCGCCGCGGTGCGAAGCACATGAAGAACGGTAGCAACAAGGGAGACGCAGATATCATTTCTAACGGCTCCAAGATTGCAGTTCCGGAAGGAACAGCATTGCTTCTTGTAGACAACGGTCGTGTTGTTGACTTCACCACAGAGGCAGGTATGTATACTTGGGATACTTCTTCTGCTCCGTCTTGCTTCGGTTCCAACGGTTTCTTGGATGGCGTTAAGAAGTCCTGCGCAGATATCTGGACACGTATTAAGGCTGGCGGTGAGGCAATGACTCAGCAGAGAGTTTACTTCGTAAACATGACTGAGATCATCGACAATAAGTTCGGTACAGCATCCCCGCTCCCGTACGATGACCCGACATATCGTGGTATCTATATCCGTATGAACGGTACATTCTCTTTTAAGATCGTAAACCCAGTTACATTCTTCAAGAACCTCAGCAGCAACGTTGCCGGTGATTATCGTCGTGAAGAACTGATGGGTAAGAACGGTCAGCCTGGTCAGGCTAAGGCTGAATTCCTGATGTACCTCGGCGAAGCACTCAACAAGATGGGTGCAGGCGGAGAAGATGTTCAGTACAACCGTTTGCAGTCTCAGCAGGTTAAACTTGCTAAATACATGAACGATGTTCTCGACGAGGATTGGCTCCAGGGGCGTGGTATGATCGTTGACAAGGTTGCGGTTATGTCCGTAACTCCAGACGACGAGTCCAGAAAGAGAATTCAGGACTTCGACGATGGTCTTATGTTTGGTAATAACCCGAACATGGCTGCCGGCTACCAGATCAAGGGTTCTGTCGACGCAATGAAGACAGCTGCTGGCAACCAGGCTGGCGCTGGTAACGCAATGATGGGTCTCGGCCTTGTTGGTGGTTTCAATGGTAGTGCGATGAATCCGGGCAACCAGGGTATGGCATTCCTCCAGCAGCAGCAGATGATGCAGCAACAGCAGCAGATGCAGGCAGCAGCTCCGGTAGCGGCAGCGGCTGGTTGGACATGCACATGCGGCCAGGGCGGTAACCAGGGTAAGTTCTGTGCGAACTGTGGTTCTCCGAAGCCGGTTGAAGATGCTGGCTGGGCATGCTCTTGCGGTCAGACTGGTAATAAGGGTAAGTTCTGTGCAAACTGCGGTTCTCCGAAGCCGGCTGATAATGCTGGTTGGACATGCACATGCGGTCAGACAGGCAACACCGGTAAGTTCTGCAGCGAGTGCGGTAAGCCTCAGGCATAATTTACAGCTAAGAATTAGCAAACTACCGATGGGCTATCTCAGTTTTGAGATAGCCCATTTTTGGTGTAATATGTCAGAGAAACAAAGGGGAAGATTATGAAGATAGAAGAACTACTGAATGTATTTACATCTTTCGGGGACGGGCATACCCGTATCTACCGGAAAGCGGATATATTCAACTGTGATGTGGATTCAATCCCTTTTTTTATCTCAGGAAAATCCATAGATGAACTTCGTAAGAATCAAGGAAAAATGCTTGAGAGTCGTGCAATTGCTGATATGCGTGACTTCTATCTCAAGGTCTACGAGGGTTTTGAAAAAATCTACACTTCCCCAAGTGCGTGGGCCATCTCTGAAATTTCACCAGATGGTGAGTATCGATTCGCCTGGTGGGAAGTGGGAAGAAACTTCCATGTGAAGCGCGCGATGTATTTCAAAGATGAAGAGACTTGCGTTCGCGCATTGATGATCGAGATGCCGCATTACAAGATGCAACAACTGATTGGTGCAGAGAAGTTCGATGCGTTAAAGTCAGAAAAGAATAGAGAAGTGGCGGCGCTTGTCGCGAAGGATCAATCGATGATCGGACCTTCGGATATTTCGGAAGTTCACGAGTTTCGATTTAGAGCGAAAGGAATTCCTTTCTATATTGTTGAAGAGTATTACCACGAGACGTTGAGTCTTAGCTGCCCAGACTGTGATCCGTATGTCTCCAACGCACCGATTGGTCATGCATTCGACAAGTTTCCGGCATCTTTTCTCCTTTCTGAGCCGAATACACCGAAAGAAAAAACACTTCTGCATCATGCTTATGAACGAATTTCGGAATTATTGCCATATGTGCGTTTCTGGCAGGAAGCGTACGGGGCGCGATGCTACTGGAATGGGCCGGAAGCGGGGGAGTGGGAGATACCGGATCGTTTCGCTTCTGAGAGATACTTGATGTAAATGCTGGGTGCATAGATGAGGCGATTCTGATTTGATGAGAAAAAGAAAGGAACGTCTCAGTTCATGAGACGTCCCTTCATGTTTTCTATTTAATTGTAGGATGCGCTATATAATGCTCAGCAGTACTTGGTTACGCTCTCTGGGAGGACTTCCTTCGCACGGCTGCAAATAATCGTAGCTGTAATCTTGTCTCCGAGGAAAGTATTAAGCTTGTCCAGGAATTCACCGAAACGGTCATAATCTGTCTCGTTTGTGACTTTCAGGATGCTGTCTACGTAGATGTGTGTAACATCATAATCTTTGGCACACATTCCGCAGATGAAACTTAAGAACTGTTCGAATCCCTCTACCGGGTATTCTTCAATGTTAACCAGACGAACTCTATATTTCAGTAAACGATCGAGTCGGTTGCTACGCTCGATACATACGATATTGTTGTCTGTTGTTGCCTGCGCGTTGATATCTTCAACGAGCTGTGCGGTCTTTCCTGTTCCCTTTTCTCCTGCAATTACCTTTATCATTGGCATCATCTCCTTGTTTTGTTGATTATCCAACGTTGTTGTTTTGGATTACTTATATTCTACATGATAACTTGGATAATTTGAATAGCATTTCTGATAATTTATTAATGAAAATTGTGTAAATAAAACAAACGAAAGTGTTTCTAATATATGTACTATGAAAATATGGGAAAAGCATTGCAAAGACTGAGATGTAGTAGTAAGATATTACATGCTAGAAGTGTATTTGACATGAGAGTGGGTCTTGGCCCGCTCTTTTGTTTATCAGAAAAATGCGGAGGATACATGGCAGGAAGATCTAAAGTCGCACAAGAAGTCTTCGAGGTGGCAGAGCCGATCGTTCAAGCAATGGGTTTTGACTTGGTGGACTGTGAGTATAAGAAGGAAGGACAGTTCTATTTCCTTCGACTTTTCATCGACAAGCGAGGAGGCATTGACATCGAAGACTGTGAGGCAGTCAGCCGAGAGGTAGATGCAGCACTCGAGGGAAAGACCCATGCGGATCCGGATTATTTTGAAGTATCTTCACCTGGCGCGACGCGCCCGTTTACATCGCTTTCGGACTATATCCGACACGAAGGAGAAGAGATCGAAGTTTCTCTGTTCGCTGCGGTAGGAGGAAGTAAGCATCTGGAAGGAACCATCAAGCTGGCAACTGAAGAGGCGCTGGTACTTGAGGTCGGTGGAGAAGAAGTGACGCTTCAGTGGCCACAGATTGCGAAGGCCCAACGAACACTAAGGTTTTAATTTATTGAACGATTATACGTAAAGGAGTGTAACTTATGGAAAACAAAGAAATGCTGGAGGCTATCAAGGCGTTGTCCAAGGAAAGAGGCATCGAGGAGGATGTACTGTTCGATGCAATCGAGGAAGCAATCGTTGCAGCTTTCAAGAGAGAGTTTGCAGAAGCAAAGCAGAATGAACAGGTTTTTGCTGAGATTGACCGTGAGACCGGTGAGATGTACGTCTATGAGGTCGTAGAGGTCGTTTCTGAAGTGACTGACTCGAAGACACAGATTTCTCTGGAAGAAGCACGTGAGATCGATCCGGATCTTGAAGAGGGCGATACCATTGAGATGACAATTGATGTTGAGTCTCTCGGACGTCTTGCTGCAGGTGCTGCAAAGGCAGCTATCAGCAAGAAACTTCGTGATACTGAGAATGATCGTATTCAGTCTGAGTTTTCCGATCAGATCGGTGAGCTGGCTTCCGGTGTGATTCAAAGAAGTGATAACCGTTTCGTATTCGTAGATATCGGACGTGCAGAGGCTACTCTGCCACGTCAGGAGCAGGTAAAGACTGAGGATTATGCTTTCAACAAGCGCATGAAGTTCTTGATCCTCCGTGTGGAGACACAGAAAGAGCGTCCGGTCATCATCGTTTCCAGATCTCATCCGATCCTCGTAAAGAAGCTTATGGAGAAGGAAGTTCCGGAGATCCACGATGGCATCGTCGAGATCGTATCGGTTGCTCGTGAAGCAGGTTCTCGCTCCAAGGTTGCAGTTGTTTCCCGTGATGCCGATGTAGATCCGCTCGGCGCTTGCGTAGGCCAGCGTGGTGCTCGTATTCAGGCAATCATGGATGAACTCTGTGGTGAGAAGATCGACATCATCCAGTATAGTGAAGATCCAGCACTCTTCATCAGCAATGCACTCTCTCCGGCTAAGGTAGAGCGTGTCGATACTGAGATCATCACGAAGGAAGATGGTACAAAGGAGATGAACGCTCAGGTTGTTGTACCGGATCAGCAGTATTCACTGGCGATCGGTAAGAGCGGACAGAACGTTCGTCTGGCCGCACGTCTTACAGGCTGGAAGATCGATATCAAGAGCATGTCTTCTTATCAGGAGATGGTTCAGAACGATTTCGTTTCCAACTTTACGATTGCAGACGACGATGCATCTGAGGGTGCTGATCAGTAAGAAAGAAGAGTAGGCAGAAGATATGGCGAAGAAGATTCCAATGCGCATGTGCGTGAGCTGTAAAGAACGCATGGCGAAGAAAGATTTGATCCGTATCGTGGCAACACCGGATGGGGAAGTTGTGATGGACCCGACCGGAAGATTGCCGGGACGTGGTGCCTATGTCTGTCACAAGCCGGAGTGCATGAAGAAAGCAGTTGCGCAACAGCAGTTCGATCGCGGACTTCATTGCAAGGTTGATCCGGAGAAGATCCGACCGGAACTTGAGCGAATTGAGGAAGGCGGAGAACAGAAATGAAGAACAGAAAGGAAGCCAAGCCGGTCACGAAGGAACGGATCCTCAAGACGATTGGCCTGGCCTATCGGGCGGGGTTGATCACATCTGGGTTCGACTCCATCGAGATGGCCATCCATTCGGGGGCGGTGGAACTTCTGATTCTGGCGAAAGACGGATCGGAGAAGCAGATTGCCAAGCTTCGCCGAATCGCCGAACAAGAAGACACAAATGCGAGTGATTTTGCCACGGCAGAAGAACTGGGAAAAGCAATCGGAAAACCTTCCCGTATTGCGATTGCGATTCTAGATGAGGGGATGGCCCGGAAACTTCAGGACCAGATTGAAGTGTTAAGTAAACAAGAAGAGTCCGCCAAGGAAGCGGAGTAAACAGGAGGAAATGATGGCAGAAAAAGACAAGAAAGCATCAATCATGGAAGATAAGGAACAGGCAAAAGCCGAGACTTCACTTCCGCAGAAGACTGTCAGTGGTATCTCAGGTACGAAGACACTTCGTGTTGGTCGTGTAAACAAGAAGGCCAAGAAACCTCCGGTAGAAGAGGAGAAAGCTCCGGTAGAAACAGTAGCCAAGGTCGAAGAAGTAAAGCCTGTGGAGAAAGTGGAGAAACCGGTGGAACAACCTGCGGAAGCACCAAAGAAGGCTGCTTCTGAAAAGAAAGTTGCGTCTGAGAAGAAAACAACGAAGAAAGCATCTGTAAAGAAGGATACTGAAGATGTTGCGGTCGAAGAGGTGAAACCTGCACCGAAGGCAGCGAAGAAGGAGACGGTTCAGCCGGAAGAACCGAAGAAGGAAGAGGTAAAGGTTGCTCCGAAGGAAGAAGCACCTGTTGCACCGAAGGAAGAGATAAAGACACAGAAGGAAGAAGTGAAGGCGAAGCAAGAAGAGCAGAAGCCGGCATCCCGTCTTTCTTCTGCAGTCGTTCGTGCGCCAAGTCCGTCTAACGGCAACGGCTATACAAGAGAGACTTCTACATTCGTTCGTTCCAAAGACGGCAATCGTCAGGGACAGGGAAGCTACAACGGTGGCCAGAGAAACGGCTCTTTCCAGCGAAGAGATGATCGAAATAACGGTGGCCCGCGTCAGGGTGGTTCATCTTTCAACGGCAACCGAGGTGGAAACCGTAATTTTGGTGGATTTACGCCGAAAGATAAGGACGACGACGAGATCTACAACAATAACCATAATCAGCCGAAGCGTAGCTCCAAGCCGAAGCAGGAACTTCCACCGGAGGCTACAAAGGAGAAGGCTAATTTCGCTGCAAGAGATGCATACGAGAAGAGCCGTAAGGATCCGAAGGCTGATTCGAAGAAAGATAACAATAATAACGGAAAATCTTCCAATAACAATGATCGCCGCATGGGCAACAAGCGTGCGAATCAGTTTACCGGTAATGCATCGGATATCCTTTCTGATGATTCCGCACTCGATTCAATGTACATGGGCGGTAAGAACAAGAAGAAGGTGAAGCGTCAGACTTTTGTCGCAGCGCCGGTTGCGAAGCCGCAGCTTACGCATGTTTCACTTCCACCGTTCATAACGGTCAAAGAGTTGGCAGAAGGTCTGGAGAAACGTTCGACAGACATCATTAAGACATTGATGATGATGGGTATGCTCGTTACACTGAACCAGGAACTGGACTACGATACCGCTGCACTGGTTGCACAGGAGTACGGCATTACCGCTGAACCAATCGTAGAGGTTACAGAGGAAGATATCCTCTTCGACGAGAGCGAAGATAACGAGGAGAACTTAAAGCCGCGTCCGCCGATCGTTGTGGTTATGGGTCACGTTGACCATGGTAAAACTTCTCTCCTCGACAAGATTCGTCAGACATCTGTTGTAAAGGGAGAAGCAGGTGGTATTACCCAGCATATCGGTGCGTATACCGTTCGTTGCAAGGGTAGACAGATTACCTTCCTCGATACCCCTGGTCACGAAGCATTCACGACCATGCGTGCCCGTGGTGCTCAGGTAACAGATATTGCAATTCTTGTCGTTGCTGCTGATGACGGCGTAATGCCACAGACCATTGAGGCCATCAACCACGCACGTGCAGCCAATACTGAAATCATCGTTGCCATTACGAAGATCGATAAAGTGGGTGCAAACATTGACCACGTAAAGCAGGAACTCTCTACACATAATCTTCTTCCGGAAGAGTGGGGCGGTTCCACGATCATGGTTCCGGTTTCCAGTAAGTCCGGTGAAGGTATCGATGAACTTCTTGAGATGGTCCTTCTGACTGCAGATGTTATGGAACTGAAGGCTGATCCGAAGCGTCAGGCGAAGGGTACCGTTATCGAGGCAAAACTTGATAAGAATAGAGGTCCGGTCGCTACAGTTCTGGTTCAGCGTGGTACGCTCCGTTCCGGTGATACAGTCGTTTCCGGTCCGATCTTCGGTCATATCCGTGCGATGTACGATGAGAATGGTACTGCACAGAAGAAGGCTGGCCCGTCTGTACCGGTAGAGATCTTGGGTCTTCCGGAAGTGCCGGAGGCTGGTGAGACATTCTATGCGGTAACCGATGAGAAGATGGCTCGTCAGTTGGTTGAGAAGCGTAAGATCAAGCAGAGAGAAGAACAGCTCCACAAGTCTTCGAGAATGACGCTCGAGACATTGTCCCAGGTACTGGCCGAGGGCGAAGTCAAAGACCTCAACCTGATCATCAAAGCAGATGTTCAGGGTTCCGTCGAGGCGGTTACTCAGTCTCTCGAGAAGCTTACCAACGACGAAGTTCGTGTCAAAGTTATCCACGGTGGCGTAGGTACGATTACCGAGTCCGATGTTACGCTGGCTGATGTTTCCAATGCAATCATCATCGGCTTCAACGTTCGTCCGAGTGCAGTAGTTGTTGAGCAGGCCAAGGGTGTTGGCGTAGATATCAAGCTCTACAGCGTTATCTATAACGCAATCGAAGATATCGAGGCGGCTATGCGTGGTATGCTCAAGCCACAGTTCGAAGAAGTGGTTCTCGGACACGTCGAGATCCGTCAGACATTCAAGGTGTCTTCTGTTGGTACCATCGGTGGTGCGTATGTAACAGATGGTAAGATCTTGAGAACATCCGAAGTACGTGTCGTACGTAAGGGTATCGTTCTGCATCAGGGTAAGCTTGCGTCTCTGAAGCGTTTCAAGGATGACGCGAAGGAAGTTGCTGCCGGCTATGAGTGCGGTATTTCTATTGAGAACTATAACGACATCGAAGAAGGCGACGTAATCGAAGTCTTCGAGATGCAGGAGATTAAGAGAAAGTAATAACAAATAGGTGAACAGATGAGACAGAATCGAGCAGCCCGAGTGGGCGACGAGATCCAGAAAATAATCTCACAGCTTCTTCTGACGGAGATCAAGGATCCGCGTGTTCCGATGATGACCTCCGTTCTGGAGGTGCGTATGTCCTCTGATCTGACGCATGCCAACGTATACCTGTCTGTATACGGTTCTGAGAAAGAGAAGCAGGACTGCATGGCAGCGATGGAACGAGCTTCCGGTTTTATCCGGACACAGGTGGCCAAGCGCATCAAACTTCGCGTGGCCCCTGAGCTTCACTTCAAACTGGATGAGTCCATACAGAAAGGTATGGAACTGATGGATCTGATCGATCGGACAATGAAGGAGGACCGGGCACGTGGCGGAAGCGATGTGTGATTATGCGGCAAAAGTACTTCCTCTCCTAAGACAGGCTGAAGGAGAGATTCAGATCTTTCCACATGCGAAAGTGGATGGCGATTGCCTCGGCACGGCTTGTGCACTGGCAATGACACTGCGAAAACTGGGATGCACATCCAAGGTGATCCTTGAGTGTGAAATTCCGCAAAGACTTGCGTTCATGGGCATTCCTGAGGATGTGCTGACCATTGTTACTTCTGAAAATGCAAATGAAGTGCTTGCTTCTCAGGCCGTTGCTTTTGCCGTGGACTGTTCGGAAGGAAGTAGAATGGGCGCGGCCGAGCCGGTCTTTGAAGGTGCTTCGTGTAAAGTAATCGTCGATCACCATGTATCTGCCGAAGTGAAATCAGATTATGCATATATCGATGGAACCTCCATCTCCTGCGCGGAACTTATGGCTGCGCTGATTTTTGAGTGGGAGAACATGCTTCATGAGAAACTGATGGATCAGTTTATTGCAGATTGCCTCATGGTAGGCATTCAGTCTGATTCAGGTAAATTCTCGTATGAAAACACGAAACCGAATACATTCCGCATTGCTGCATCGCTGATGGAACGTGGCGCGAATGTGACGGACAATGCGTATCATCTATTCGACGAGACATGCGAAGGTAAAGTGAGACTTCATGGTCTGGCTCTTTCCGGTATGCAACTCTTTGCGGACGGACGAATCGCGATTACGAAGATTACGAAGGCCATGATCGACGAAACTTCCGCACCGGAAGGCGCTGCAGACGGCATCGTGAACACATTACGTGATATCGATACAGTTATGGCGGCATTTGTTGTGCGTGAGAATGGACAGGGCGAACTACGCGTTAACTGCCGTACGAAGGTTGGATTCGACGCGGCGGATTTTGCCAAGAAGATGGGTGGCGGCGGACATCACCGCGCGGCTGGTTTTACCGGTCGAAACATCGACATCGATACTTTTGCTGATCAGATCGTCAAGGAAGCAAAGGCCTATTTAGAACAAGCATGAACCAGGGAAATGAAATAAGCGGAATTCTGCTGATCGATAAGCCGGAAGGGATTACTTCTTTCTCGGTGGTTTCTTCTGTGCGGAAAATCCTTCATACGAAGAAAGCCGGGCATGCCGGCACACTCGATCCTTTCGCAACTGGACTTCTGGTGGTTGCGGTGGGGAAGGCAACCCGTGTACTTCGGTATATGGAGAACCACGACAAGACATACCGCGCGACGATGGTGTTGGGAAGCATCACGGATACCGGGGATAAGGAAGGCCAGGTCATCGGTGGTAAATTACCGAATGAAGATGAGCTTGCTGAACTTCGACAGGACGATTTTCGCCTGGTGCGTGAAGCGGTGATGAGCATGGTGGGAGAGATTACTCAAGTCCCATCCATCTATTCAGCTATCAAGATTGCAGGAAGACCGGCATATGAATATGCCCGTGCGGGAAAGGAAGTTGAGATTCCCCCGAGAACGATTACGATTCACGGTATTGATATTGAGAAGATATGTGAAGCAGATGGCACGGTGCAGGTGGAGATGACGGTATCTTGTTCCAAGGGTACCTATATCCGTACATTGTGTGAAGATATCGGTAACAAACTGGGATATGGCGCGTACTGCTTGGCGTTACGACGTCTTCGAAGTGGAGACTGCCATATTGAGAACGCGATTTCGCTTGAGACACTAGCTACGGAAGTTGAACAGGGAAACAGTACATTCCTTCTCGGAGAAATGTCGGCCATGGCGCATATGCTTCGAATTGAAGTCTCGAAAGAGGAAGCGAAGGATCTGCGCTGTGGCAAAAAACTTGATTTCTCACTCTTTCGGGATAGAATGGAAGCCGTGGGTGTGAAGGAACAGGAGACGGTTCTTGCTGTCTGTCAGGATGAACCGATTGCTGTGATCTATGCTTCCGAAGAAGAAGGACAGTGGCTCATCCGTGAAGAAAGGGTGTTCGCATAGAAGATGATCGTTTGGAACTGCATTATCAATCGTGAGGGAAAATTGATCTCTACACCTTCGAGCGCGACTGATTGCACGGCGGCCCGTGCAGTTGCGCTGGGTTTCTTCGACGGAGTACATCTGGGACACCAGAAGATCTTCCAAACAATGTTAGATGTGGCAGAAGCACGATCACTTCGAACGGCAGTTCAGACTTTCGAGAATCCTCCCAGCAGCAAGGTGCAGAATTACCTGATCACGACATATTCGGAACGATGCGGTCTTGTCGCCCATATGGGCATCGATGACCTATTCGCGATTCCATTCAACGAACAGATCAAATCCATGTCCCCGGAGACTTTTATGGAAGTCTGCCTGAAAGACTGGATGCATGCGCGTGCAGTCATTGTCGGACGGGATTATCGTTTCGGAAAAGGTCGAGAGGGTGATGTGCAGACACTTCAGGTATGGGGTGCTCGAAATGGTATAGAAGTCATCTCGGTCGATCCGGTCAACTTTGAGGGAAGAAGAATCTCGTCGAGTTGGATTCGCGAACTGATCGTAGATGGAGAGGTTGAACAAGCAGAACACCTGCTCGGACACCCAGTTGCTTTTGCCGGTGTCGTAGAGAAAGGCCAGCAACTGGGAAGAACATTAGGTTTTCCTACAGCCAATATCCGAATTCCTGAACAGAAGGTGATCCCGAAATATGGGGTATATGCTTCGGCCTACTGCTTGGACGGTAAAATTTTACCGAGCATAACCAATATTGGCTTGCGTCCGACAGTGAACCAGGAAGATCAGATTCCGCTGGCAGAGACGAAGATTCTCGATGGATACTTCCAACTCTATGGCACCAAGGGAAGTGTTGCGCTTCTGAAATACATCCGACCAGAACAGGCTTTTCCCAACGTGGAGGCGCTGAAAGACCAGATGAATATCGACCAGGAAGCGGTGCGAAACTACCACAAAAACCGTCAATTGCCTGTTCGATTTGATGAATATGTGTGATATTATATTGCGTGAACAAGATGAGAAAGAGAAATGAGGCTGAAGATGAACTACTTGCTTGCTCTTGAAAAAGAAACGATTTCTTTCCCAGACCTGGGATGGAATTTTAAAATTAGTAATGTCGCGGTGACGATTTTCGGCATACAGTTATATTGGTACGGAATCCTGATTGCAGGTGCAGTTGCGTTGTGCTTGTTCCTGTCGATGAAGCAGTGCCGTAAATATGGATTAACACCGGATCTTCTGACAGATTTCTGTCTGCTTGCGATTCCGATGGCTTTCGTAGGCGCCAGATTGTACTATGTAATCTGTGAGTGGGATAACTACTATGTCAAAGGTAATTTCAAGAAGACATTTGATGCAATCATCAATGTTAGAAGCGGCGGACTTGCAATCTACGGTGGTGTACTCGGTGCACTTCTCGCCGTTCTGATTATGGGCAAGATCCGTAAAGTGCCGATTTCTACTGTACTGGATTTTGCAATCGTATATATTCCGCTTGGACAGGCCATTGGTCGTTGGGGTAACTTCTTCAACCAGGAAGCATTTGGTACGACAACAAATCTTCCTTGGGGTATGACCAGTAATTCCATCTCTAGATATTTGGCAGAAAATTGCCCGAAACTTGATGCGTCGCTGCCGGTCCATCCGACATTCTTCTATGAGTCTGTCGCGACACTGTTGATCTTCGTTCTGTTGATGATCATTCGTAAGAAGAGTACACGTGCTTGGACAACAATGTCCTGCTACTGCATCTTCTACGGTGTTGTTCGCTTCTTCATTGAAGGATTGCGTACGGATTCACTTTACATCGCACATACCAACCTGCGTACTTCACAGGTACTCTCTTTGATTCTGGTTGTGTTCGGTCTGATCATGATTTCTCTGGCTCGTATGTACGACTGGGAGAAGAAGGCGATTCCTGAACGCTTCATCAAGGCTGATGAAGCAATGTTACGGGAGGCTGCAAGAAAAAAGGAAGCGAAGCTCCGTTCTTATGATGAGGACGAAGACGAAGAAGACCGCGTAGAAAGACTCTCCAAGAAGGAATTTACCCTGAAAGAGGATGATTCCGATGAGAAAGATGCGGAAACTGAATCAGATGAAGAATCAGATGAAGATACAGAAGAAGATTCAGAAGATGCGGATACTGAAGAAGCGTCCGATGAAGAAGATACGGACGACGAAACAGAAGATGGCTCTTCTGACAAGTAAGAGGTCTCTATGGGTCAGGGAAAGTCCGGCATTGAATTTCTTCGTAATAATTCGATTCGAACAGTCGATTTCTGGCTGATTGTCCCCATTCTGTCTATTACCACGATCGGCCTTTATGTGCTGAATCTGGTGCTTTCACAAGGATTTGCCGGTTATCCCGGCATTTTCTATAAGCAGGTGGCTGCGGTAATCATCGGCGGCGTGATCGCTATGGTTATCTGCACGCTCGATACGCAGTTCATGAGGCTGGTCGGGTGGATCATCTATGGCGTTTCGATCCTGCTTCTCGTGTGGGTCAAGATCGATGGCTTTACATTGGAATCACAATGGGGTGCCGATTCTTGGATGCAACTTCCGGTTCTGGGTACTTTCCAGCCTTCCGAGTTGACAAAGATCGGACTGGTTATTGTCTCGTCCTACGTCCTTGAGGATATGGGTGCCAAAGTAATCACGCTGGTTCGCGGCTGGGTGTACCTTGCGTTGATATATGGCCCGCCGATGCTGTTGATCCTGACACAACCTGACTTCGGTACGGCCATGGTTATCATGTTCTCTTTTGTCTGCATGTTGTTCATCTGGAATCTGAAATATCGCTACTTCCTGTTGGCGATTTCAGGTACGGTCGTGGGTATCATCCCTCTTGTGTGGACGTTCTACCTTGAACCTTTCCAGAAGAAGAGAATTCTCTCCCTCATCTTCGAGGGATCCGACCCAGTGGCGGAATGGAATCTGGTACAGTCGAAACTTGCCATCGCATCAGGTGGACTTACAGGTAACCACACGGGTGTATTGGTCAAGGTGCCGGTTAAAGAATCTGACTTCATCTATTCGGCGGTTTCTGAGCGTATGGGCTTCATCGGAACGACAGCCATTCTGGTGCTTGCTTTCTTCTTCCTGATGAGATGCCTGTATGTTGCTTCGAAGTCTTCGCGCAAAGCCTATTCATATATCGTAGTTGGTCTGACCGGTTCCTATGCTTTCCACTTTATTGAGAATATGGGTATGTGCGTCGGCCTTCTACCGATCACAGGTATCCCGTTGCCGTTCGTCAGCTACGGCGGTACGGCCATGATGGTAAACTTTATCTCACTCGGATTCATACTCAATATATCCATGGAACGAAAACAGTAGCCTTAGCGTTACTTCGTATTGAATAAACAGAATAAGAGAAACTCCCGAACGGCAAGTTTCCTTCTGCACAGCAGAACGTTGGAAGAAGCCGGAGGGAGTTTTTCTTATTCTTCTGTGACTTTTTTGAGGGGATGAAGAGGCCGTTGTCGGTTGTACCGATTTCTTGCCTATTTTTCTACTGCGAGTCATTTTTTCGAACAAAACCGAACAAACGCTCGGAAACCCCTGCAACTAGGCAATTTCTCGTGAATATTTGTGAAATACTATTGCAACGAAAAAGAAACTTAGATAAAATGACAACAGAGTGGTGAGAAGTGGAGTGATTTTTCACCATAATGGAGTAAAGTGGTGAATATCAAGAAAACGGGGAGTGGCCATGGCTCGTTTCATGAACAAAATCGATGCGAAGGGTAGATTCTTCGTTCCTGCGAAAGCAAGGGACGGATTAGGCCCGCGTATGTATGTGACTTTGAGCATGGACAGAAACTATCTGAGCGTCTATAGCGAAGAGCGTTTCCAGACGATCGTTGAGTCAATCAACAGTTTCTCGATGACGAACCCCAAGATTCGAAACCTCAGACGTGCTGTCATTGGTGAGGCTTTGGAGTGCGAGATCGATTCGCAGGGCCGTATTTCTGTAACCACTGAACTTTGGGAGAAGATTGGTGCGAAGCCGTCTACGGAAATCTGCATCTTGCAGCAACCGGACATGCTTGAGATCTGTACTGCAACGTACTACGAGCAGAGCATGGAAGACGAGTCAACTTACGACTTTGGTGGTATTGAGAATGACATCAAGGGACTGTAATTTCCATCATCTCCCGGTACTCTTTGACGAGTGCATGGAAGGCTTGGCCATCCAGCCGGACGGTATCTATGTAGACTGTACGGCAGGCGGTGGCGGACATAGTTCGGGCATCGTCGCACGACTGGGTGAGAAAGGAAAACTGATCTCACTGGATAAAGATGACGAAGCGCTGGCGGCTTGTGAAAGAAGACGGGCAGAGCTTGGCGCAGAGGATAAATGGGTACTTGTGAAGACCGATTTCTCGGCAATCGCAGATGTACTTAAGGGTATGAACATTGACAAGGTAGATGGGGTGTTAGCTGATCTTGGCGTCTCTTCTCATCAGATCGATACAGCGGATCGAGGATTCTCCTATATGCAGGATGGGCCTCTGGATATGCGCATGAACCAGGAACAGGCATTATCGGCCGAGACTGTGGTAAATGAGTATTCTGTAGCGGATCTGACAAGGATCTTTCGGGATTATGGCGAGGAACGCTTTGCTGGAAGAATTGCTTCTGCTATCGAGAAGAGAAGACAGGAAGCACCGATTCGAACCACGACTGATCTTGCAGACCTGATTCGAAGCGCAATGCCCCACACCGCACGAAAAGAGGATCAGCATCCGGCAAGACGCTGCTTCCAGGCGATTCGAATCGAGGTCAATCACGAGTTGGCATCGGTTTCAAACCTTCTGGAGACAGTCCCCGCCGTACTGAATGCGAACGGAAGGTTTGCAGTGATTTCTTTCCATAGCCTGGAAGACAGACTGGTGAAAGAAGCATTCCGCAAGCTGGAGAACCCCTGCACATGTCCGAGAGAATTTCCGATGTGTGTCTGTGGGAAACGTCCGATGGGGAGACAGATCCATAGCAAACCCATCGTCGCCTCAAAGAAAGAAGCTATGGAGAATAAGCGCTCAGGATGTGCCAAACTGAGAGTGTTTGAAAGGAATGATGAGGAATGGCTCAAGCAGTAAAAACAATGAAAAAACATACTGACGAGAGTGCACGTAGACATAGTAGTGAAAACTATGCAACGGGCCTGAACCTTTCCGCTTTCAACGATGGTGAGATTGAGCAGTATATGAGTGCTATGGAACAGACAACTTTAGATATTCGCATTATGAACGATGAGAAGAAGAAGGATCGCAAGTCTACTGAACGTGCGACCAAGGCGGCTTATGCTAATCACCGCAAGAAGTCAATCTCGCAGACAATGCGTCGCGTTCGTGACATTATTTTGTTTGGTATGGCGATAGCTTTCGTTACTTCGATGTTCGGTCTTCTGGTGTATAATGAAGCACAGATTGCATCGATGAACTTTGCGAATAACAAGAAAGAACGCCAGATCAATAAGATGCGCCAAGAGACGAGCCAACTGAAGGAGACTCTCTTCGTGGATGCGGATCTGGATTCGGTTCATAAGATTGCCAGCATGCGTCTTGGCATGGTGGAACCAAGTGAGAAACAGATCGTGCGTGTTGTCGTACCGCACAAGGACCATCTGACAACGAACCGTTCTTACAACTCGGTGGGACTTACCGATGATATCGTTGAGGAAGCAAAGCGCGACCTAGCGGATTATTATTCCAAAGTGGATAATTAAAGTAATCTGATAGGGAAAGGAGCGCGACTTCCAAGCATGGCCTCGAAGAACCGCGGAAAAAGTCAGAATAACCGTAATCCGAAACAGCAGCCATCCAGGCAGAATGCGATGCGCCACACACCGACGAGCCAGAATCCTGCTCGACGTAATGCGGCGCAACAGCATGTAATGCGCCGTCAGGCTGCGTCCGGAACTCCTGCTTCTACGAAGAAACCGGTGCTTCGTTCCTCTTCCGTCGATCAACCCTATACACCATGGTTTGAGACCAATCGCAAAGAGGAAAATGCCGAGGTAAAGCGACAGACACGTAAGAAACTGCTTCGTATGAACCGCAAAGCGAAGACACAGAATGCTGAACCGGAAGTCGAGCAGAAGACGAATCTTGTTTCCAATCATTCTTCGAGTCGTCCAAGTAAAATGGATGAACGCAAAAAAACCATTGCAGATACAAGAACAGAAACGAATGTGGAAGAACATCCGGCTGAAGAGAACCATGAGGATTCCACAAGCGGTGGACTTCGAGTGGGCGGTCGTCTTGTTCTGGTTGCGGTTTTCCTAGCGCTGACTGCTTTCATGGGTTACCTGATCAAAGTGCAATTTAACCTTCAGCATACCCATTACGAGGAATATTCACATAAAGCTTCGACGATGCACTGGCAGCGAATCGAAGATATTCCTTCGCGCGGTGATATTCTGGACCGTACAGGCAATGTACTTGCAAGTACTACCTATGAGTACACGATCGGTATTACACCTTCTGATGTGCTGAAATCTCAAGAAACCAAGAAAGAACCGCAGACTGTGGAGCAGATTGCGGAGGCTTTCCATGAATATATCGGTGTCGATACAGCGAGTATGGTGGAATGGCTGGGCCAGGTAGATAAGGCGTATATTCAGGTAAAAAAGAAGGTTACTTCTGAACAGAAGACTGCATTGAACACCTATCTGAATGAACATGGCATCGGCGGAGTTAAGATTGACTCGGTACCGAAGCGTTACTATAACTACGGAAATCTCGCGGCGCAGGTCATTGGATTTGCAGATCAGCGAGACAATACACTTGTCGGGCAATATGGCATTGAAGCGTATTATGACGATTATCTGACCGGTACAGAAGGATACACCTATGCGGAGGTCGATAACTATAACCAGAGCGCGCTTCCGTATTCTGCACCGACCAGTATTGAATCCCAAGACGGATACAATGTTCAGCTGACGTTGGATTTGACCATTCAACGTATCACGGAAGAAGCTTGTCGTGATGCATATGACGAGTATCAACCGCGTGAAGGTGTTACGGCAATCGTAATGGATCCGTATACAGGTGAGATCCTGGCCATGGTGTCCATGCCGGACTTCGACCTCAACACACCGCGTGAGAAGCCTTACGGACTGAGTGATGCGGAATGGGATAGGCTGAAAGACGAAGTCATTGTCGAAGGTGAAGGCGAAAATGCGCTGAAACTGGACGGCCGTTCCAACTATCTGATGAGAAATGCATGGAGAAATCGTTGTATCTCGGATACTTATGAACCAGGTTCTACTATGAAAGCCGTGACGACTGCAATCGCACTCGAAGAAGGTGTAGCAAAAGAGGACGAGTGGTTCGAGGATAATCCGATTCCGATTACAGAAGTCGATACCATCAGTTGTTGGCGTGAGAAGACCGAAGGTAACCACGGTGAAGAGACTTTGCGTGAAGCATTCGAGCGTTCCTGTAACCCAATCTTCGTTAGACTTGCACAGCGTGTCGGTATTGATAAATACTACGCTTATATCCATAACTGCGGATTCTACGATATTACCGGTGTAGACCTCCCGATGGAAGCAAAGGGAATCTTCCACGAAAAACCGACAGAAGTCGATATGGCGACGTTGTCGTTCGGTGAGTCCTCGACTACGACGCCGCTTCAACTGGCCACGGTCTACTCGGCGCTGGTAAATGGTGGTTCATTGATGCGCCCGCACATGACTTCGAAGATCGTCGACGCGCAGGGCAATATTATCCGCGAGATTGAACCGGAGAAAGTACGTACTCTCTTCTCGGAGACCACCTCTGCAAGAGTTCGTTCTTTGATGGAAGCCGTTGTTAATGAAGGTACCGGTGCTGCAGGCTATGTGCCTGGATACTATGTTGCCGGTAAGACGAGTACTTCCACAATTGAAATCGGTGAAGAAGCGGGTATGCACGTTATTTCCTTCGGTTGCTATGCACCGTCTTACGACCCGGAGATCGTTGTACTCGTCGTTATCAACAAGCCGGAAGATAAAGAAGTCGGTTCTTCTGCAGCGGCCAAAGTGGCGGCCCGAATTGTAGAAGAATCCCTGGAGTATCTTGGCGTGAGACGAAAATTGAATGAAGAAGAGTATAAGAGCATGCTTCTTGAATATCATGTTCCGGATGTGACCGGTATGACTTATAAGGAAGCAAGAATGCTTCTTCAGGAAGAAGATTATGTGGTCATGGATGGCTTCGGAACCATGAACGATGATACGATTGTCGAAGCGATCTATTACGGCGAACATGATACGGTGTTGAAAGATTCCACGATCGTACTCTATCCGAGATATGTCGAAGAGTCAGAGATGAGTAAGACCATTGTTCCGAATTTCGAAGGGAAGAATGTAATCGAGTGTATCAAGGTGTCTAAACAGTATGGAGTCAATATCAAGATTGAAGGCAATGTGAAGGGAACAGTCGTTTCCCAGCGACTTGCCCGCGATCCAATCGAAGAGATCGATGAGTCGGACCCGGAGGATTTTGATCCGGAGGAATACGAGCCGGAGGAGACGGAATCTGAAGATTCGGATCCGGAAGATACTGAGATAGAAACCACGGAGACAACGACGGCTTCTTCCGAGCAGGAGCCTGAACAGGTGCCTTATGGTGCAGTCGTTGTGCTGAAAATGGAGTGATGAATCATGAATGTACGCAGTCTTCTTTCTGAAACGGAATATACTTTGCTTGCAGGAAGCCTCGATATCGATATTGAGGATGTGGTACTGGATTCTCGACAGGCGAGAAGGAATACGGCATTTGTTGCGATGATCGGTCAACTGACTGACGGTCATAGATATATTGCTAAAGCAGCCGAACTGGGTGCATCCTTGATCCTGATCGATGACCGAAGAAGAGCCGAAGTCGAAGAAGAAGTGATGAAGCTTGCTTCCCAGTATGATGTAACAGTTGTGTCGGTGCCGAACTGCCGAAATGCCTATGCAGATATGGCGGCTACTTGCTTCGGACATCCGTCCGAGAACATGAAGATCATTGGCATAACGGGTACGAAGGGGAAGACTACCTCCACGTATATTCTGCATGAGATCCTGAATCGTTCCGGAAGAAATTGCGGACTCATTGGTTCCGTCGAAAATAAGATCGGAGATCTGGCCGAACGTTCGAAACACACGACCCCGGAAGCTTGGGAGTTCCAGAAACTCTTGAGCCGGATGCGGCAAGAAAATGTGCAACACTGCGTGATGGAAGTCTCGTCTCTGGGGTTGAAGTTCCAGCGCACACGTGGCGTGAACTTCGCGGTGGGTGTTTTTACCAATTTCTTGAATGACCACGTGTCGGAAGGCGAACATGAAACAGAAGAAGATTATTTCCTGAGTAAACTGAGCCTCTTCGACCATTGCGAGATTGCTTTGGTGAACCGAAATTCGAGAAGAGTAGATGAGATTCTCAAATATGCAGGTGAGAAAACGAAGAAATGCTATACTTATAGTGTCTCGGGAGAGGCTGACTTCTATGTGAAGAAGATGGCCCCAATAGAACAAGCGGGCGTGCCCGGCATGACATTTACCTTCGTGTGTCCGGAGTATGAGACGGAGATCTTCGTCCCGCTTCTGTGTGATTTTAACGTGGACAATGCGCTTTGCGCAGCGGCGACGGCATATCTTTGTGGCGTGAGCAAGGAAGAGATCCGTGAAGGCATGACCTATGCGAAGATTCCGGGACGTATGGAAAAAATCGATAATCAGCTGGGGCTTCGCGTGTATGTGGATTATGCGCATAACGGCGATAGCCTTGAAGTGTTGCTTCACGCATTGAGACCGGCTTGCAGGGGAAGACTGATCACTGTCTTTGGCTGTGGTGGTCATCGACCGCCGGAACGTCGTTACTCTATGGGTGAGGTTTCCGCTCGTTGCAGTGATTATACGATCGTGACGACGGATAACTCGAGAGATGAGTCTTTCGAAAGTATCTCCGGCATGATCCTTGACGGATTCCGTCGTGTCAAGGATGCGGACTACTGTGTCATCGAAGATCGCCGTGCGGCCATCGCACAGGCCGTTGAGATGGCGACACCGGAGGATATTGTGGTCATTGCAGGCAAGGGCCACGAGTTGACCATGGAGATGCAGGGACAGTATGTGCGCTTTGTGGATGCGGAAGAAACTTCTTCCGCGCTGAAAGAACTAGAAGGAAGAAGAAAGGCAGAACACCAGGGATGAGTGCTTTTACATTACAGGAAGTATTAGAGGCAACGGGCGGCGAACTTCACCAGTTTGTCGCAACGGAGATGGTGAAGGACCCGTCGATGTTTCAACTGAACGGGGTATCATCAGATACGCGTACGATCGAAGAGGGCGACCTCTATCTCGCGTTGATCGGTGAGAAATTCGACGGCAACAAATTTGCAGTTGCTGCAGTAGAAGATGGTGCGAAGGCACTACTCCTGTCTTCAATGGAAGATGCACCGGAAGGTGTACCGGTCGTGCTGGTGAAGGATACGAAGTTGGCACTGGAACAGCTTGCGACCTACTACCGTAAGCGACTTGCATGCCAGGTCATTGCGGTGACGGGAAGCGTAGGCAAGACGTCTACACGTCAGATGATCGTAAGTGCTTTGTCACGTTGCTGCCGTGTGTTCGCGACCAGTGCAAATAAGAATAATGAAATTGGACTTTCTCAGACCATTCTGAGTGCGCCGGAAGATACCGAAGTCTTGGTGTTGGAGATGGGTATGCGTGGCCGCGGTGAAATCTCGGAACTGACGCATATCGCACTTCCGAATATTGCGGTGATCACGAATATCGGTGTGGCACATATCGAGCGACTCGGTTCACGTGAAGAGATCCGAAATGCGAAACTGGAGATCATCGAAGGCCTTGAGGAGAACGGACTTCTGATCCTTCCTTATCACGATGAGTATTTACAAGGCGCTGTAAAAGATGGCTTGATCCGAAGTGATGTGAAGATTGCGTACACTTCGACGACACCGGAAACGTTCACGGACAAGCCATATGGTTTTGCCATGGCGACCAAGATCGATGTGAAAGAGGAGAAGATCTTCTTCAATGTGCAGGCCGGAATCGATCAGGTATATGAAGTGCCGCTGATGATTGAGGCTTTGGGCCTTCATCATGTGGGCAATGCACTGGCTGGCTTGATCTGCGGCCTTTATTACCATTACAATCTTGCTCAAATTGCGGAAGGTATTGCCTCTTTCAATCAGGTAGGCCATCGTGAACGCAAAGTCAATGTGGATGGTGTGATCTTCATTGACGATTCCTATAACGCAGGTCCGGAGTCGATGATGTCTGCCATGTCGTCTTTGCGAAGAATTGCCGGCGAGGGGAAGGCATATGCTTGTGTCGCGGATATGCTGGAACTCGGTCACGTTGCAGATGAGAAACATATCGAGATCGGTAATCATGCAGCGAAGGTCAAGTTGGATGGCCTTCTGGTCACCGGTGACCAAAGAGAGAATGTGAAGCGTGGTGCACTTTCTGTGGACCCGAATATGGATGTGAGACTTTTCACCAATAAGACAGAAATGGTTGAAGAATTGTTGAAACTTCTGGAACCAGGCGATCATGTGCTACTGAAGGCATCGCATTCCTTCGAGATGCACACCATTGTTGAAGATTATCAGGCGAAGGTACGAGAGGGAGACGAGAAGTGAAGCGGAAGATGAAGGACCTTGTGTCCGATACAATCGCTTATGAAGACGATGGGTCGGTGAAGACACTCGACGTCTATGCGCCGAGACATGTCAACATCGGTATTATTGTGATCGTGACGCTCATGATGGCCTTCGGACTGGTCATGCTCTTCTCGGCCAGTATGCCGAAAGCGTATACGTCTCAAGGCAATTCCATGTACTATGTCATTCAACAGGGCCGCTTCCTGATCCTGGGCTTCGTGGCAGCAGTTGTCATTACATTCCTGCCAATTAAGTGGTTCGATAAATGGCCATTCTTTGTGGCCATGTATGTTCTTGCAGTGGGTATGGCCGTCCTGACCATGGTCAAGGGCTCCGTCATTAACGGTTCGCGTCGATGGATCCTCATCGGTGGTGTATCTTTCCAGCCTTCCGAGTTCGTCAAGGTGGCCATTGTATTCTTCATTGCAGGATATCGTTCTTTCATTCAGCGCATGCGTAAGAAAGGTAGACTTCGCGCGAAGAATGCAAAGCTTCAGAGCATGAAGGATGCCATTCTGGATATCACGCTTCCGGGCATCATGGTGCTGTTCTGTCTGCTGATCGTTGTGCTTCAGCCGCATATGTCCTGCTTCTTGATCTTGACTGCGATTTCCGGAATCTGCTTCCTATGCTGCGGTATTCCGCTGAAGTCTTGGCTGAAGGGCGGCGGACTTCTGCTGGCGATCTGCATCGTAGCGGGCAGTCTTCTGTTCCTGGCTATGCCGACCGAGAAGAAGAAAAGCCTCCAGAAGAACTTCAACCACGTTGTGACCCGTCTCAATATCTTCGCCACGATGAATTCAGATGACGAAGAAGAGAAGAAAGCGGATGAAGATGAGACATATCAGAGTGAACAGTCCATCATTGCCATCGGTTCCGGCGGACTGACGGGTGTAGGATTCGGAAACAGCCGACAGAAGTATATGTATCTTCCGGAAGCGCACAATGACTATGTGTATTCCATTATCTGCGAGGAACTCGGCTTCTTGGGCGGCCTTTCTGTCATGGTGCTGTTCTGGCTATTTGCCATATGTGGTTTTATGGTATCCTGGCAGGCGGACAGCCTGTATTCACGTGTACTGACAGCGGGATATACAAGTCTTCTGACGATTCAGGCATTCTTGAATATTGGTGTTGCCATCGGCGCGATTCCGCCGACAGGTATTACACTGCCGTTCTTCAGTTATGGTGGTACGGCGAACTTCTTCTTCATGATTGCGGTAGGCATGATCCTCTCCGTATCGAGAACAGGAAGAAAGAGAAAAATAGTGAAATTGGCGGTATAAGTATGAGTATTAAGGTATTTCTGGCAGGCGGCGGTACAAGCGGACACATCCATCCGGCGACGGCCATTGCAGACGAATTGAAGAAACAGGATCCGAACACCGAAATTCTTTTCTGTGGTACGGCAAAAGGACTCGAGTCCCAGATCATTCCGGCACAGGGTTATGCTTTCGAGGTGATTCGAGCTTCCCAGCTTCCGATGAAACCATCGAAGAAAACATTCACAGCCATCAAGGATTTCCGAGCCGGCAAGAAGATGTGCCGGAAGTTGATCCGCGAACAGAAGCCGGATGCTGTCATTGGCACGGGTGGATTCGTATGCAGCCCCTTGATCGCAGCGGCGCATAAAGAGAAAGTACCGATCCTGCTCCATGAGCAGAACGCATTCCCTGGAAGATCCAACCGACTGATGTCTCGCTATGCGAAGACGGTATGTACCAGTTTCCCGGGAATCGAACACTACTTCAACAAGAAGGCCAAGATCGTGTATACCGGAAACCCGATCCGAGGTGTTTTTGCCAACGTCGACCACGTATCCTGCCGTGCCCAACTGGGACTTCAGGAGGATGAATTCCTGATCCTTGCTATGGGTGGAAGCCTTGGCGCGAGAACGGTCAATGAGGCGATCGTAGAACTTGCGAAACAGTGCACTGATCCGAAGGTGAAGATCATCTTAAGTGTCGGCAAGCAGCGCTATAAAGAAGTGATGGAAGAGGCGAAGAACTGGCCGAAGTCCATCCAAGTATTCGAGTATATCCAGAATCCGGAAGTGTATCTGGCAGCGTGTGATCTGTTCATCGGACGTGCCGGTGCCATTACCTGTGCGGAAGTGCAGGCAGTCGGCGCACCGTCGGTACTGATTCCATATCCATACGCGGCACAAGATCACCAGACCTATAACGCGAAGACTTTCGAGGATGCGAACGCAGGCGTTCTGCTTCCGGATGCACAGGCTGTGGAGAAGCTTCCCGGCATTGTGATGGAACTGATGGGAAACAAAGAGAAACTGGGTGATATGCGGAAGAAGACGCAAGAACTTGCGATCTACGATGCTGCAGAACGAATTGTGAAAGAGGTACGGGCGCTTGGAAAATGAGAAGCTGCCACAACCGAATACAGAACCTGAACGTATCGAACCAGAGATGGAAGAAGAACAGGATACGAACGAGCAGGATGTGAGCGATGCGAAGAAGACCGTGGCTTCGACAGCGAAGAAGACGGAAGAATGTAGCACGTCCAGAAAAGCGCAAGCGGGCATTCCTTTCCTGAAGAAGATCTCCATCAAGACCTATATTGCCGCGATCCTTGCGATGGTAGCCGTGATTCTGGTGCTGATCTTTGCTTTCCACAAGAACTTCCGCGTGAATGAGATCCATATCAGCGGGAACCAACGTGTCTCAAATGAGGCCATTCTGGCAGCGGCTCAGATAGAGAAGAATGACCACCTCCTGTCGCATGTAACAGGGTCCTGGAATGAGCGGATCCATCTGAAGGATGGGGACGCAAGACAGCGCATTATTGATTCCGATCCATATATTGCAGATGCTTCTGTCTACCCGAAATATCCAGGAGAAATTTACATCGATATTACAGAAAGACGAAAAGTAGCTTACGTTGCAATTCCAGACGGATATGCAATCATTTCCGATGATTCGGTGGTGCTGGATATCGTTTCCGGGGACGTACCTTCAGGTATACCCGAAATCCGCGGATTGCCGATTCTGTCGGCGCAAATCGGTCAGAAACTGGAGATGAGTTCCACGGAAGGATACGATATTTGTATCACCGTTTTGGGCGCGATTCTGAATGCGGATTCGACAGATAGCATTACGAGTGAAGAATTTGATTTCCTGTCTTTGGTGATCTCGGTTCGCTATTGCGACAATATGACAACATTCATCGACATTCAAATCCCGAATGCAAATAAGATCCTGAGTGTCAAGATTGGATCTTTGACCACGATCTCAGATGATATGAACTGGCTCCAATATGCCGTTTTTTCAGGGTATTTCGACGATAAGGAAGGTACGGTCTTCGATATGACCGGTAAAGAATATATCTTGCGTTGATCTTCCTTCACAACATTTAGGGGCAGAAACATGTGAATAACCTGCGGGAAAAACTGCTGTAACACGACTGTAATCGAGATTTTTCACGGATTTTCATTCTATTGCTTGACTACTACATTTAGTGTAGAATTGTGTATGGTAGCTGAGAAAAGCTTGATTTTAATATGTATTTAAACTGAGAACTACACGGAGGACAGTTGGTTATGTCAGATTTTAAACTAGGATATTCAATGGACGACGAACCATTTGCAGCGATTCGAGTAATCGGTGTCGGCGGTGGCGGATGTAATGCAGTAGACCGAATGATTGAGAGCTCTGTTCAGGGCATCGATTTCATCTCGATCAATACTGACCACCAGGCACTGGCCCGTTCCAAGGCTCAGGTAACGATTCAGATTGGTGAGAAGATCACACGTGGTCTGGGTTGCGGCGCTGATCCGACGGTCGGTGAGAAGGCTGCTGAAGAGAGCAAGGATGAGATTGCTCAGGCTATCCGTGGAACAGATATGTTGTTTATTACTGCCGGTATGGGCGGTGGTACAGGTACAGGTGCTGCACCGGTCGTTGCACAGATTGCTCGTGAACTGGGTATTCTGACTGTAGCTGTTGTTACCCGTCCGTTCCGTTTCGAAGGCCCACGTCGTGCAATGAACGCTGAGCGCGGTATTCGCGAGATTGAGAAGTACGTCGACTCCTTGATCGTTGTTGCGAACGATAAGCTCCTCGATATTACAGATGAAGATACATCCATTGACGATGCATTCAATATGGCTGACCAGGTACTGAAGTTTGGTGTTGCCGGTATTTCCGACCTCGTTGCAATCCCAGGTCTCATCAACCTTGACCTCGCAGATGTCCGCCGCGTAATGACCAATGCTGGTATCTGCCATATGGGTATCGGTCGTGCTTCGGGTGAAGGACGTGCAGCCGCTGCTGTGAAGCAGGCAATCAACAGCCCGCTCCTCGACACAACCATCGAGGGTGCTCGCGGCGTAATCATCAACTTCACCGGTTCCCGCAACATGAAACTCCATGAAATCGATGTAGCGGCTTCCGTTGTTCGTGATGCAGTAGCCGGTGATGCAGACATCATCGTTGGTGCAGTCACAGACCCGACACTTGAAGATGAGATCATGATTACAGTTATCGCTTCCGGATTCGAGAATACAGAGAATGCTTCTGCAGCTTTCCGTCCGGCAACGACCATCATTTCTAAGCAGACCCCAACATTGGCCGGTCAGAATGCTCCATCAGCTTCTACCAACCGCCCGATCTCTCCGGTTTCTTCTTACGATAAGCCGGTATCTGCTCCGGTTCAGCCTTCTACATCCCGACAGGATGTTCCGGAATTCCTCTTCGGTGATCCGGAACCTGCTGGTGCAAGAAATGATGATTCCACTCGTGTATATGCGCCGAAGAGCGCTCCGGTCGCACCCGTTGCACCGCAGGTTCAGCCACAGACTTCTTTCGTAAATCCGGCACCTGCACCGGCTCCAGCTCCGACTCAGACAGCCGCTCCGGTTCAGCAGGGTGGCAGACCTCAGCCGAACGTAATGCCAACAGCAGCACCGAAGCCACAGGCTGCACCGGTTATTCCGAAGACCGTTGAAGCACCGGCTCCGGCAAAATCCGAGAAGAAGAAGATCTTGCCGTGGTTCCTGAGCGACAACGATAATTTGGATGAGTGATAATATATGAAGTGCCCTTTCTGTGGACATCTAGAAGATAGAGTAATTGATTCAAGGCCTGCGGAGGATGGTTCGTCCATCCGCCGCAGGCGTGAATGTTTATCTTGTTCAGGTCGTTTTACAACCTATGAGAAGGTTGAACTCCATCCTCTTCTTGTAATTAAGAAGGACGGAACACGCGAAGCCTATAGTCAAGATAAGTTGATGAATGGTATTCTTAAAGCATGTGAGAAGCGACCGGTGTCGAGTGATCAGATGACCTCAATGGTGGAATACATTGAGAATCAGATTCAGAGTACCATCAAGCGTGAGATCAGCACAATCGAGATTGGTGAGCTGGTCATGCAACAGTTGAAGGATATCGATGAAGTTGCGTATGTACGATTTGCATCGGTATATCGACAGTTTAAGGATGTTAACTCTTTCATGGAAGAGTTGCAGGATATGTTGAAGAAATAATGGAACAGGGAAGAAGGGAAGACAATGAAGAAAGTACTTGTTGTAGATGATGATCCGAATATAGTTGAGGTACTGCGTCTTTATTTCGATAAAGATGGTTTTGCAGTAGTCAGCTGTCTGACAGGTGACAAAGCGGTTGAGACATTCCAGACGTCACAGCCGGATCTTGTTGTCCTTGACCTGATGCTTCCTGGTAAAGATGGATACGATATTTGCCGCGAGATCCGTAAGAGCTCGGATGTTCCGATCATCATGCTGACTGCAAGATCCGATACCCTAGATAAGGTCGTCGGTCTTGAACTGGGTGCAGATGACTATCTGCAGAAACCATTCGAGCCGAAGGAACTGCTTGCTCGTGTTAAGGCCGTTCTTCGTCGTACAAAGAAGGCTGAAGCGCCGGCCCAAGAGTCCAAAGAAGAGAAAGAGAATCCTGAAGTGATCTCGTACGAAGGTTTTACAGTCGATACTGCACGCTATGTTGTAACCGTAGACGGCAAGGAAATCGATATTCCGCCGAAGGAACTTGAACTTCTGTTCTTCTTGGCTTCTCACCCGAATCGTGTGTTCACACGTGAGCAGCTTCTTGAGAATGTCTGGGGATATGATTTCTACGGAGAGTCTCGTACCGTTGACGTACATGTCAAGCGTATCCGTGAGAAACTTGAGAAACCCGGCATGCAGACAAACTGGCAGATCAAGACGGTCTGGGGCGTTGGCTATAAGTTTGAAACTACAGACAAATAAGTCTTTCTAGATTAAAGGAGTAACATGAAAGATCGTACACAGAAATCTCAATCCGTGCTGGTCCGCGCAACGATTTCGCTCGCGGTTGCTACGATTCTGGTTTTTTGTGTGCTCCTGATGATCTTCTACCGCCAGACCAGTCGTTCGTTGATCTCGGATAACAAGGAGAAGATGAGCCGTCAAGCTGAATCGTTGGTGATTGCTTACGATACGCTTGTGATGGATCCGTCGGTCTCAGATACCGCTACGCAGGCATTCCTCAATTCTTTCGCACGTACGGAAGGTTGTGCTGTGTGGTTTATCGCAGGTGACGGTCGAATCATCTTTAACACTTCTGTTCCAGAGTTTATCCGGGATAATATTCATCAGGTCGAGAACTATGTTTATCTCGACCGTGATTATCTTGCTGAATTGATCAATCACAAAGGCGAAGTGACAACGGAAGATGTTACCAATGGTTTGTTCGCCAATTCGCAGACTGTATCCATGCAAGTGGCCATCGAGAGTTCCGAGGAGAATACATATATTGTTCTTCTCAACTCGATCGATGTCGAGCAGGAAAGTTTCTGGAGATTGTCAAATGGCTTGATGCTCCCGATCCTTATCTCTTTCTCCATGGCACTTCTGTTCTTCTTGCTGATGGCCAGATCGTTGGTCCGCCCGATTCGTGCATTGTCTGAAGCGGCCGTCTCGGTCACCAAAGGTGATCTGTCTGCTCGAATCGATATTCCGGAACTCCGTCGTGAATCTGCGCTCAAGTATATGTTGACGGATGAGATTACGAATATGGTTCTGACCGTAAACAATATGATCGAGCGTCTGGAACGTCAGGAAGCCGATCGAAAGGTGTTTATCTCCAGCATTGCACATGATCTACGTACACCGCTGACTTCCATCAAGGGTTTCTTGACTGCAATCTCCGATGGTACGATTCCACCTGAGAGTTATCCGAAGTATATGGATATTATCAAGACACAGGTCGAGCGGATCCAGAAGCTGATCACGTCCATGACGGAAGCTTCTTCCTTGAGTCAGATCGATCCGAATAAGATGGAAGAATTCAACATCAACGATATGATTCACGATGCTGTCCAGAATGTGGAACAGCTTATCTCTGAGAAGGATATCAGTATTTCAATCGAACTTGCGAAGAACACGGAAGAGGAACTGCTCGTCTATGGTGAGTCTCAGTTGCTCTATCGTGTATTCTACAATTTGTTGACGAATGCCATTAAGTTCACACCGATCGATGGATTGATTCAGATCACTACCTTCTATTCGAAGAAGGAGAAGAAGGTCTATGTATCCGTAGAAGATTCCGGAAGCGGAATTCCGGAAGATAAACTGGATCGTGTGTTCGAGAGTTTCTATAAAGTTGACCCGTCCCGCACAGAGAGTGGCTTCGGCCTTGGACTATATATCTGTCGAGAGATCATTTCCGCACACGGTGAGAAGATCTGGGCAGAGCGTGGTGAGGAACTCGGCGGTGCCAAATTCATCTACACCCTGCCGATTCCGAAGAACCTAGCTGATGTTGAAGCACCGAAGAACACAGCAGAGAAGGGAAACTGATTTCAGCCATGAGGAAGAAAGAACGGGCGGATGCGATACGAGCGCGCCTGCACGAGCTGTATCCGCAGACAAAATGTAGTTTGGATATTGATCAGAGTGCATTCCATCTCGTGGTGAGGGCTGTTCTGTCTGCCCAGTGCACGGATCTTCGCGTAAACGAAGTAACGAAGGTGCTTTTTCAGAAGTATCCAGAACCAAGTGATTTCCTTGCGGCCGGTCAAGATCGAATTGAAGACATCATTCGCCCTTGCGGTTTCTTCCGTACGAAATCAAAATATCTCTATGACATTGCCAAGATGATCGAGGAAAACTATGATGGCGAAGTACCGAAGACGCGCGAGGAGTTGATGAGATTCCCAGGGGTTGGCCGTAAAGTTGCCAACCTGATCATTTCTGAGATCTATGGACAACCCGCAGTGGTGGTCGATACACACTGTATGCGCGTGTCCGGCCGACTGGGTCTGAGCTCGGGCAAAGATCCGGCCACCATTGAGCAGGAACTGATGAAGATCCTCCCCAAGGACGAATGGGCGACCTTCGGCCATCTGATGGTGGATCACGGGCGTGCGGTCTGCGTGGCGCGCGGGCCGAAGTGTGAGCAGTGCTCGCTTTCAAACCTGTGTGATTATGCAAAGAAGGGGTGAGTGGAATGGCAAATATTACGCTTGCGACACCTGTCCAATATCTTCCGAAGGTTGGCGAGAAGAGAGCGCAACAGCTGGCGAAGCTGGGCATCTTTCGCGTCTATGACCTTCTGACATTCTTCCCCAGACGATACGATGATTGGGCCGATTGCGTGCCGATGGCGTCACTGAAACATGATGAAGAAGGATCTTTCATCGCCAAGGTCGTGACCCCGCCAAGGGTCTCGCGCAACCGTGGCCGCACGACGATCTTTGCCACCTTATCCGACGGCACATGCAGTATTCGCGCAATCTGGTTCAACCAGCCTTATCTGGAGTCCAAGATCGTAGCCGGTGAAGAATTCTTCTTCCACGGTAAAATCACTCGCGACGGCTTCCAGTTCCAGGTGACGAATCCGGTTTTCGACCAGCGTCAGAAGGAGGAGAAAATGCCCTCCATGATCCAGCCGGTCTACCCGTTGACTTCAGGACTGAAACAGGGCCATATCCGTGCCATTGTGAACTCGGCGCTGGACCATGCGCTGCCACTTCTGTCCGAAGTGCTGCCGCTGTTCTTCCGCAAAGAACAGAAACTCTGTACGATCACCTATGCATATGAGAAGATTCATCGCCCCCAAAGTATGGAGGAGATCGATATTGCGCGTAAGTATCTCGTGTTCGAAGAGTTGTTCCTCCTTCGTGCGGCGTTGTCTGTCTATAAGCAGGAACAACAGAATCTTCGCGCAGCATTCCCAATCGTGGGAAGTGCTGAAATGCGTGAACAGTTCAAAGAGGTGGGGAAGAATCTGCCGTTCCAGTTGACGGAGGACCAGATGAATGTGGTCGGACAGATCCTTCAGGATATCTCGAAGACCCATCCGATGAACCGCTTGGTGCAAGGCGACGTAGGTTCCGGTAAGACCGTGGTGGCACTTCTGGCGATGGAGGCATGCGCGCTTGCGGGATACCAGTCGATCTTTATGGCACCGACGGCGGTACTTGCGACCCAGCATTATCAGACATTCCAGAAACTGCTGGGTGACAGAAACCCAGGGTGCGACCTGTTACTGGGTAGCACGACGGCAAAAGAGAAGAAAGAGATCCGCGCACGCCTTGCTTCCGGTGAGACGAAGATTCTAGTGGGTACCCATGCGGTACTGGCTGAAGAGAATGTCCTCCCAAAGCTTGCGTTGATGGTGACCGATGAGCAGCACCGTTTCGGTGTGAAGCAACGTTCCGCTACAGATGAACGCAGTGACCACGGCATCCATACATTAGTCATGTCTGCCACTCCAATCCCGCGTACGTTGGGCCTTGTGCTGTTCGGCGATATGGATGTATCGGTGATCCACGCGATGCCGAAGGGCAGAATGCCCATCAAGACATTCCGTACCTCGTCCGAAGAGGATGGACGCGTCATGGCGACGATCCGAAAAGAAGTGGCGGATGGACATCAGGTCTATATCGTTTGCCCGATGATCGATGAACTTCAAGAAGATGCCTATGAGGACGAAGAAGGTACGCTGGCCAATAGCATGAAGCAGGACCTGGAATCTGCAGTGGGCTACTATGAGATGCTGAAAGATGGTCCGCTCGCCGGTATGAACGTGGGACTTCTTCATGGTAAGATGAAGCCCAAAGAGAAAGATGCCATCATGAAGGAATTCATTGAAGGCAGGATCGATGTGCTAGTATCTACAACAGTCATCGAAGTTGGTGTGGATAATCCGAATGCCACCATTATGCTGATCCGAAATGCGGAAAGATTCGGACTTTCTACTTTGCACCAGTTGCGCGGACGTATCGGACGTGGACAGCTTCATGCGGCCTGCATTCTTCATACGGATCACTACGACGGCGTATCCCAGGAACGAATCGACATGATGTGCCAGACAACGGACGGCTTCCAGTTGGCGGAGAAAGATATGCTTCTTCGCGGAACCGGTGATTTCTTCGGGACGAAGCAGCATGGTCTTCCACAGCTCAAAGTGGCGAATCTTTATCGCGATGCAGTATACCTGCCGCCAATCGAAGAAGCGATCGATCGGATGTTCCGGGAAGATCCTACGTTGAAGGGTACACAGGCCAAGATCATGGTCTCCGCTTTCCGAGATCATTTCGGTGACGCTTGGGAGAAACCGAGTTTATAAGAGGGAGAAGAGGAGTCAAAGAAATGCCACGTGTTGTTGCAGGAACCTGTAGAGGAACGATCTTAGAAGCGCCGAAAGGTGACGCGACGCGCCCGACCACGGATAAAGTGAAGGAGGCGTTGTTCTCCAGTATTCAGATGCGCGTGCCGGACAGCCGATTCCTCGATATCTTCTCCGGAACGGGACAAATGGCCATCGAGGCCTTAAGCCGCGGCGCCGAGTCTGCGGTACTCATCGATCAAGCATCCCGAAGTATCGAGATCATCCGGAAGAATCTTACGAAGACCCACTTGACTGAGAAGGCTACGGTCATGAAGAGTGCTTTTGCCGAGGGATTAAAGCGATTAGGACAAGACAGGAAGACCTTCGACATTATCTTCATGGATCCTCCCTATGCCATGGCGGATAAGTATGCGAAGACGGCTTCGGCGCTGATCCAAGAACACGGACTTCTGGCAGAAGGCGGCATGTTCATCGTGGAATCTGACGCCGATACATTGATACAAGAGAATGTAACCAACATGACATTATTAAAGAGTTGTAAGTACGGCTCAACTCTGATAACATTCTTTGTAGAATAAGCAACTATGCGACAAAGAAGGAGTGACATCGTGCGGACGTACATTTTCCCAGGTAGTTTCGACCCTTTCACATTGGGCCATCTGGACATCGCGAAGCGCGCAGCGAAGATCTGCGATAAGCTGGTGGTGGCCGTGATGAATAACAGCGCCAAGAAAGCAATGTTTAGCGTGGAAGAACGGATCGAGATGATCAAGATCTGTCTGAAGGATGTACCGAACGTAGAAGTGGTGGCCCGTGATAACCTTATGGTCGAGGTGTATCAGGAATTCGGAGCTTCCGCAGTGGTGCGTGGCCTTCGAAGCGAATCGGATTTCCGATATGAGTCGGAAATGAATGCGGCGAATACCTTGATGTATCCAGAGTACCAGGTGATCTTCCTGCCTTGCCGGGCAGAGCTTACGTTCACCTCTTCCTCCATCATTAAGGAAGTTGCGAACTATGGCGGCGATATCTCCAGAATGGTGGTGCCGGCCGTAGAGGATATGGTCCATCGTAAAGTACAACAAATGCGCGATGGGAAGGCATAAAGGGAGGTTTTCATATGCCGGAAGGAAATGTAAGAACAACAGATAAGGATCTATATGAATTGTTAGATCAGTTGCAGGCGACGATCGAACAGGCGAAGGGTGTGCCGTTCTCGGACAACTGCTTGGTTGACCGTGCCGATGCACTTTACTGGATCAAGCAGATCCGCGCGAGCTTCCCGTCGGAAGTCCAGCAGGCAAAGTGGATCGTAGATCAGCAGCGTCAGGTCGTGGCTTCGGCCCGCCAGAAGGCAGAGAGTATTCTTCGTGAGTCTGAGCAGCGTCAGGCTATCATGGTGGATGAGCACCAGATCACCCAGCTGGCGAAGGAGTCCAGTGAGCGGATCCTGACCGAAGCGAACCAACAGTCTGAAGAGATTTATTCCCGTGCAATCGATTATGCGAGGAAAAGACTCTCTGAACTGGAAAATGAGCTGACCGATCTTCTGGTCCGTATCCAAAAAGACAAGAAAGAGTTAAAATAAACATAGCGCTTGAGTATTGTCTTCCATCCTGACCGCTATCAAGTGCGAATACTTGAGTCGAGGTGCAAGGCGATGTTACTGGGCGTTCGAATTCAAAATTATGGTTTATTCAGTGATGACTGCATTGGCGCACTTATGGACGATATCCGTAAGGCTCCGGAGCAGTCATCGCTTGCTTTAGGCGCAGGCGTAGACCTGGCATTTCCGCTCTCTTCTTTGGAAGCGTTGATCGGCCGGAATCACTCCGGAAAGTCGATGTTCTTCTCCTTCCTGTCATTTGTGCAGTCAACGGTCATCTCAGGACCTGCGGCTGCCTCGGTCGAATCGGAACGAAGTGGTTTTACCAATCTTCTGATCGATAAAGATCAGCCCATCAAGGCAACGCTCTGTTTCCTATTTCCGAAGACGGAGAATTATCCGAAGACATATTGTGAATATGAACTGGTTCTGGCACCGAATGTACATGGTAAGCCACATTTCGAGGAAGAGACTCTTCGCCTGTGGCGCAAGGATATGGAGGCACCTCAGGAGATCCTTCATTTCAAGAATGGCGTAGGCTTCGTATTCTGTCAGGGTGAGAAGTCAGAAGGCGAGATGAACGATCCGCAGACTTCCGCGTTGCGCGCCTATGGTGCATTGAAGCAGTATCACTTCATCGGAAGTACATATCGAGAGATCGGTATGTGGTTCTTCGTTCGTTTCCAGAAAGAGAATACACAGGCGTTGCCGGATGATGTCGCACCGGGTGGACATAAGCATCTCAATGCAGAGGGCACCAATGCTCGCAATGTACTTCTTTACATGAAGAAGGAGCAGCCGGCTCTCTATGAACAGCTGATCTCGCGCCTGATCGAGTCGATCCCGGGCCTTCGTAAGAAAAATGAAGAAGCCGTGCTGAAGTTCTTCAAGAAGCCGGATATTCTTGCCCTGTATCTGCTTCTGCTTTCGGACCCGAATCCGCGTCCGCTTCTTCTTATCGAATCGCCGGATGAAGGACTTTACCACGATATGGTCGATGCGCTGGCTTCTGAGATGAGAAACTTCACGATCTCGCATCCGAAGTGCCAGATCATCTTTACGACACATAACCCGTATATTATTGAGAACCTGGCGCCGGACGAGATCTGGGTGTTCAGCCGTGGAGATGAAGACGAGGTCGGGATCTCCTGCGCGGCCTCTTCGGCCATTGTCTCAGAGATGTATAAGCAAGGCGTCGGGATGGGCGCCATCTGGTATGCGGGTCATTTTGACGATATGGGCGAATCAGGTGAATCATGAGCAAAGTGGAAGACCGAAAAATGAAAGATACTGTTGCATCAGCGCAGACTTCGCCATCTGCCGGTGTGCTGCCGCTACGCGTCGAGCTTCTTTGTGAAGACCGTTCTGGCGGATTGGTGCTCCAGCGTCTGACGGAGTGTATCGTGCGGCGTCATACGAAGTCGTATAACTGCTACCTGCGTCCGCATCGCGGATGTGGATATTTCTCCAATCAGCCGGAGATGAAGCCACAGCCCTATGCATCAGGGTTGTGCGAACTGCTTCCGGCGAAACTTCGTGCGTATGACCACGTCTATGCCGGTACGGCTACGATCATTGTGGTCTGCATGGATTCGGATAGTAATGATCCAGGAGAGATCTTCAATAAACTGCGCACCATCTGCCGAACCTATGGACCGGGTATTCGGACCGTCATTGCGGTCTCGGTGGAAGAGATGGAGAGCTGGATGCTCGCGGATCAGAATGCGTTGACCATGGCTTATCCGGAGGCGGATCTGGATATTCTGAAATCCTATGAACAGGATAGTATCTGTGGCACTTGGGAGGTGCTATGCGATGTGGTCCTGGGTGAACAGTCTGACCGCATCAAGCAGATCGGGTATCCGGCTGTTGGGCAGTACAAAGCGAAGTGGGCGGAGAAGATCTCACCGTACATGCTTCCGGAACATAATGTCTCCCCAAGCTTCAAGAAATTCGAAGTCGCGTTAGATCACGCATTGCAGCAGGTGTTGGCGGAGTAACATGTTGGATTCCTCTATGGCTGAAGGACTTGTTGATGTGAAGGGTGCGGGCGTATGTGCGATCGATGCACATAGCGTCTATATCCATATTCCTTTCTGTGTCAGAAAATGCGCCTATTGTGATTTTCTCTCTTTCCCGAACTGTGTATCACGCATCGATGAGTATGTGGAAGCACTGTGTCAGGAGATTTCCTTGGCGCCGAAGTTGTGGGGAAATGAGATCAAACCCTTGTTACGAACCATCTATTTCGGCGGTGGTACACCGTCTTTACTATCCGGAAAGCAAGTTGCCGAGATTCTTCTGGCGTTGAAATCGGGATTCGATCTTTCGGAAGATTGTGAGATCACGCTGGAGGCCAACCCGGGAACCATCGATGCGCAGAAACTATGTGCATTCTACGATGCAGGCATCAACCGGATCTCGTTGGGCATCCAGAGCCTCGACGATTCAGTACTTCGGACACTCGGCCGGATTCACGATGCGGACACGGCGCGAAAAGCAATCGACATAGTGCAAGAGGTGGGCTTTAGAAATGTCTCCTGCGACATGATGCTGGGGATTCCGGGACAGACGTTGGAGAACGTGAAGGCGACGGTGGGAGAACTGTTAGAACGAGGCATTCCGCATGTATCCCTGTACTCGCTGATTCTGGAAGAAGGGACGCCAATGTATGCTCGCTACGGCGGCGACATCGAGAAGTATGTGACGCAAGAAGCGGATCGCGAGATGTACCATGAAGTGATTCGAAGCTTGACGGCGAAGGGATATACCCATTACGAGATCAGCAATATGGCGCGGGCGGGCTACGAAAGCCGTCACAACATGATGTATTGGCGGGCGGAGCAGTATTACGGCTTTGGCGTAGGTGCGCATTACTATCTGGGCCAGGAGCGCGGCCGACATGCGGAGACGCTGGAGGAGTATTTGGCGGCGTTGGGCGAGACGAACGTGCGCCGCGAGGATGTGTATTTCCCGGAGGAGACGTTGACGCGGGAAGACTGTATGAAGGAGTTCATGATCCTGGGGTTCCGAATGGGAAGTGGCGTAGATGCACGGATGTTTCAAGAACGGTTCGGCATGACGGTAGAGAGTGCTTTTGCCAAAGAATTGGAACAAGAACAGGCCAAAGGCCTGGTGGTCGCAGAAGAAGGGGCCTATCGGCTTACGGAGAAGGGCTTTGATCTTGCCAACCAAGTGTTCATGGATTACGTGTGAGAGGTACGGTTGGAATCACGAGTCTGCGACAAGCAACCGTACTTTCCCCAAAGAATTGGCTAGATTTGCTGATCACAAACCCACGATTTGCTATGTAAATCGAGAAAAATCTGACTTTCGTCAGAAAGTGTTTGACATTCTTTGACTATAGTGATAAAGTTGGTTTAGCACTCAGAAAGGTAGAGTGCTAAACCGTACTTTGATAGTAGTGAAGGAGGTGCGGAACAATGACTCTGGATAATCGAAAGAAGAACGTGCTACAGGCAATTGTTGACGATTACGTGGCGACCTGTGAGCCGGTAGGTTCCAAGTCATTGATCGACCGTCATGATTTCATGGTCAGCTCCGCAACACTTCGTAACGATATGGCTGAGCTGGAACGCTTGGGTTATCTGGAACAGCCCCACACATCTGCGGGGCGTATTCCGTCGGACAAAGGTTACCGTGAGTATGTCAACTCGCTCATGAAGGTGGATTGCCTTTCTGATGAGGAGGGACAAGAGATCAAGGAGAAACTTGGAAGAAGCTTCGATGAGATCGCAAGTCTTCTCAAGGCCGCGGCCTCTACGCTTGCGGATCAGACGGGTTATATCTCTTTGGCGATGACACCGAAGTTGGCCAGTAGCTATCTGACTCAGCTGAAGATGCTCATGATCGAACCGGGTAAAGTCCTTGTGGTCGTAGTGTTGTCAGCGGGTGTGGTGAAGAACCGTATGGTTCGTATTCCAGACTTCCTGACACAGGAACAGATCGCGCAGATCTCCAACGCAGTGGAGCAGGGCCTGAGCGGTATGCCGCTTTCAGAGATTTCTCTGATTACGGTGGCCACGGCAGCGAAGGACAACCAGAAGGTGGAACTTCCGGATTCGCTTCTGAATCAAGTGTTGTACGAAGCGTATACCGCCATCAAGCAGGCCGACAACCTGGATGTGTATATGGATGGTAAGCATCGGATGCTGGCACTTCCGGAATTTTCGGATACACGCCGTGCGCAGGAACTGTTCAATACCCTTTCCCACGACGGACTGGTGGCCGGCTATGTCGATGAGGTAACGAAGGAAGACGAGAAGAAGCAGTACATGATTCGAATCGGACAGGAGATCACGCTGGAAGGATTGAACGATTGTAGCTTCATCACTACGACTTATACGGTGAATGGTAAGGTGGCCGGAAACATCGGCGTCATTGGACCGAAGCGAATGGAGTATTCCAAGGTCATCTCGCAGATCAACTTCGTTCGTATGCTGATCGACCAACAACTGAGCGACTCATAATCGTGAAGGTTGAGAAATCTAGATAGATAAGAATATAGGAAAAAGAGGTTAGGAAATGAAGAAGAACAAGAACGAGGAACCAAAGCAGAATGAGAATCCTGAAGAGGAAGTGCTGGAGTTCCCGGAAGATGAAAAAGTCGAAGTAGTCGATGAGAACGAGCCGGCTGAAGCGGAAGAAACATCCGAAGAAGCAGAGGCGGAAGTAAGCGGTGCAGAGGCAGAGCTTGCGGAGATGAAAGATCGCTACATGAGACTTCTGGCTGAATACGACAACTTCAGAAGACGTACGCAGAAAGAGAAAGAGAATATCTATGCAGATGCAGTCGCCGAGGTCGTGAAAGAATGGCTTCCACTCGTCGATGATATCGAGCGTGCGGTCGCTTCTTCCGAGGATATGGATGAGCAGTCCGTGGAGAAGGTTGCAGAAGGTATCCGCCTGATCGATAAGCAAGTTGGTAACGTACTTGCGAAGTTGAATGTGGAAGAGATCGAGGGGAAAGAAGGAGACAGCTTCGACCCGAACCTTCACGAAGCGGTGATGCATGTGGAGGATGATACCCTTGGAGAACAGGCCATCGCGCAGGTCTTCCAGAAGGGCTACTCCTGTAAGGGCAGAGTGATCCGTCACTCCGTCGTCAAGGTCGCCAACTGACCGAAATAGAATCGTGTGAGACGCAATCTGGTTCATTGAATCAGTCAATGCGAGGAACAAATAAAGTCGAACAATCGAATATAACATATAAAGGAGAATCATTATGGAAAGCATGGAAAGAATGAGCTTAGTCCCAACCGTCATCGAGTCCACCAACCGTGGTGAGCGCGCGTATGACATTTACTCTCGACTGCTGAAGGAGAGAATCGTAATCCTCTCTGAAGAAGTGAACTCTGTAACTGCAAGCCTGATTACCGCGCAGCTTCTCTTCTTGGAAGCAGAGGATCCGGATAAGGATATTCAGTTCTACATCAATAGCCCAGGAGGATCTGTTACAGACGGTCTGATGATTCTGGATACCATGAATCACATCAAGCCGGACGTCCAGACCATCTGCATGGGTATGGCGGCATCTATGGGTGCAGTACTTCTGACAGCAGGTACGAAGGGTAAGCGCTTCATCCTGCCGAATGCAGAAGTCATGATCCACCAGCCTCTGGGCGGTGCACAGGGTCAGGCTACCGATATCCTGATCGCTGCTGATCACATTAAGAGAACCAAACTGAAACTCAATACGATCCTTTCTGAGGCTTCCGGTCAGACACTGGAGACCATTGAGAAGGATGTTGAGCGTGACAACTGGATGACTGCTGAAGAAGCTGTGAAATATGGTCTGGTCGATCACATCATGGACAAGAGAGCGTAAGTTTTCTGGAAGATTTTAGGAGGAAAAAGAAATGGCAAAAGTAATTGGTATTGACTTGGGTACAACAAACTCATGTGTTGCGGTAATGGAAGGTACAGAGCCGGTTGTAATTGCAAACCCGGAAGGAAACAGAACCACTCCTTCAGTGGTTGCTTTCTCTAAAAACGGCGAGCGTCTCATCGGTCAGGTTGCAAAGCGTCAGGCTGTAACGAATCCGGAGCGCACCATCCAGTCCATCAAGCGTGAGATGGGTACCAACTATAAAGTATCGGTAGATGATAAGAGCTACAATCCGCAGGAGATCTCTGCAATGATCCTGAGCAAACTCAAGAGCGACGCAGAAGAGTATCTCGGACAGCCGGTTACACAGGCTGTTATCACAGTCCCGGCATACTTCTCCGACGCACAGCGTCAGGCAACTAAGGATGCAGGTAAGATTGCAGGTCTCGAAGTTCTTCGTATCATCAACGAGCCGACGGCCGCATCACTTGCTTATGGTCTGGATAAAGAGAACGATCAGAAGATCCTCGTATTCGACCTCGGTGGTGGTACATTCGATGTATCCATCCTGGAAATCGGTGACGGTGTATTCGAAGTACTGGCAACAGCCGGTAATAACCGCCTCGGTGGTGATGACTTCGATAAGAAGATCGTTGACTACCTCGTTGATACATTTAAGAAAGAACAGGGTGTAGACCTGACAGCAGATAAGATGGCAATGCAGCGTTTGAAGGAAGCAGCTGAGAAAGCAAAGATCGAGCTCTCCGGCGTTACATCTTCCGCAATCAACCTGCCTTACATCACAGCTGATGCAACCGGCCCGAAGCACCTTGACATTACACTGACACGTGCGAAGTTCGATGAATTGACACGTGATCTCGTTGAGCAGACCATGGAACCGGTTCGCCGTGCAATGTCTGATGCAGGCATGACACCTTCCGATATCCAGAAGATCCTCCTCGTTGGTGGTTCTACTCGTATCCCGGCAGTTCAGGAAGCAGTGAAGAATTTCTTTGGTAAGGAACCATTCAAGGGCATCAACCCTGACGAGTGCGTAGCAATCGGCGCAGCAATCCAGGCTGCAGTATTGACCGGTGATGTGAAGGGTCTCCTGCTCCTCGACGTTACTCCTCTTTCTCTCGGTATCGAGACAGAAGGCGGCGTAATGACGAAGATGATCGAGCGTAACACAACGATCCCGACCAAGAAGAGTCAGGTATACTCCACAGCAGCAGACAATCAGTCTCAGGTTGACGTTCACGTATTCCAGGGTGAG
>JAGHVD010000075.1 GCA_018064475.1 Candidatus Scatonaster coprocaballi | reverse complement strand
ACTCAGGCTTGTTGCACTTGAACAACTGGCGATACTGAAGGCAGCTTAGTCAACAGAAGTTATGCAGGATTTGAATTTACACACAATTTAGGACTTGACCCGATTCAATCATCTGCACACGACAAATTGAGTTTTACATTACCTTTTTTGATCACGAACCTGACAAACTAGATTATGAACGTCTGAGATACTATGCAAGTGTAGAGATTCAACCGACTAGTGCGCAGAACTCGTTGGAGATACGTACTACTGATACAATAAGAACATCTGATTTTTCTTCTTGCAATGTTATTTTTAATACGATTGAGGTTCCCTATAAGATAATATTTGATGACTATGAAGCCATTACCAATATGAATGGATTAGAACAGCTCATCTTTGATGATTATTTTCTTGTAACGACTGAGGAGGAAATGCTGAATGTGCTTCAGTCTGTCTGTTATTATGAGGATTGTTCGTCAGCGCCACAATTTGTATTCATTAAAAGAGCGGAATTGAGCACCGCATATGATGAATTTGTGGCCGAACATGCGGATTATTCTATTTTCTCCAATTAGAAGATGGCACATGATAATATGCTTCTAAAGGCAGTGGCTATTTAAGGTAGTGAAATATATGCAAAGGCTTAAATCAATAGGTTGTATATTGATTGTATCGATAATTATGTCGTACCTATCTGGCTGCGATACTCGTAATTCTGAACAGAATAAAGAAGCGAAAGATTTTTTGTCTGCGATACAGGAAGTTGAATGTATGCAGAAGTATGAGCAGTATAAACATAATGGGAGATGGGTATATGACAGTCACATAAATCTATGTCTTTGGGGTGACTGCAATCTGCAAGATATTTTTGAAATAACGGAATGTGCAAATGAATATCTTGCTTCGCATTCTGATTCGATTATCGTCACCAGGCATATGGAGTTAAAAATTACGTTTTTTAATCACGAACCTGACAAACATGATTATGAATGGCTGAGATACTATGCATGTGTATCAAAAATGCCTGAAGAAACATCTATGAATATGCTAAGTGTTCGTACTTCCGACACAATATACACATCTGAATTCCGAAATTGTCCTGCTCCATTTAAAAACATTGAACTGGCGTATTCGGTCGAGTTTGATGAACCTGAAGCACTTCAGACTATCGCGGGTTTGGAGGGTGTGTCTTTCTCGTCTGCTACTGTTAATAAAGAAGAATTGGTGAGAATACTTGAAGAAGTGTGTTATTACGATGAACACAATATCGATCTGAATTTTGGTTTTGGTTTTGGTGTGGGATTAGATCGGGACTTGATGAAAGTCTACAATGAATTTGCATTGGCTCATGCAGACTATAGAGTGTTCCAAGATGATAAAGGTGAAGTTTTTTATACGATGATTAGGCGCCCACAATGAACATGAAGTAAAAGTTGTGTTGGTAGGGTAAGTGAAATGAGTGACCTTTAAGGTTTCGTTATTCCTGTCTCGTAGTTGAACTCCGTGATGGTGAAGACCTGGTTCCAGATGGCTGTGCAGCGGGCGGGGGTGACGTCGGTGTTTCGATGATTCTTGCCGAGCTCGTCGGTGTAGTCTTCGAGAAGATAGACGCAGTATTCGGAACTGTCAGGACTGATGTAGCTGACGATGGGAACGGCTTCTACGGAGACGATGGAGATCTCCTTGCCGTCTCTCTTGATGGTAACATGGGCCATACATTCGATGCATTTTTCCACAGAGGTCATGTTGGAGACGAAGTTGCCAAGGGAATAGTAGCAGGGGACTTTCTTGCCGTCTTTTGATTCGAGGATTTCTAATGGCTGGATGACATGAGGGTGAGATCCGATGATCAGGTCCGCGCCGGCATCCGCCATTTGCTGGGCCTGCTGGCGCTGCTGTGGAGTGGGGGTGTTCTGATACTCCACTCCCCAATGAGGAAAAACGATGACGAGATCTGCTACTTCTCGGGCAGCTGTGATATCAGCTTCTACCTGCTTCATATCCAGAACGTTTACGATATAAGGATAGTCTTTCGGTACACTGCGGCCATTCATTCCATATGTGTAGTTTAGAAAAGCAACCTTCACGCCGCTATATTCGCCTACGACGATGGTATCGTGGCTTTCTTGAGAATCGTAGACGCCGGTCGTAAGGATGCCTTCGTAGCGATGCCAGAAGGCGAGGGAATCGAGCGTTGCCTGTGGTCCCTTATCCAATGCGTGGTTGGTCGCTAATGTGATTACATTGAAACCCGCATTGATCACGGCTTCGCCACATTCCATCGGGCAGGCAAAATCTGGGAAGCTGGTCCATTTTGCCGGATCATGCGAGAGACAGATCTCTTGGTTTAGAATCTTGATATCCTTATCCTGCATGTATTCTTTCATACGTGAGTAGATGGAATCGTAGTTGTACGAGCCGTCTTCCTGACGACCGCTTGCGATGACTTTCTGGTGGTATAGATTGTCGCCTACTGCAACCAATTCAACATATTCTGGCTGTCGGAAGATGTGACGGGCTTTACAGAACGCCGTGAACGCTGGGTCATAGGCCAGCTGTGAGAGAATCTTCTCACGGTTCATACCTGATCGGCGCTGGTGAGCCCAGAACTCCCCAGGGTCCTCCTCAAGACTTGTGATCGGCTGCTTGCCAAAACCTACAATATCGCTTTGGATGGAAGGATGTGTGGATTCGATTTTCTTCTGCGCTTCTTTCTGCTCTGCGAATTCATTCCAAACGCCAAGGTAACCTGCATCTGTCCCGATTGCCTTGGTGACACCAAGAACCTGCGGTGGATCTTTCTTGGAAGAGAGATATGACGAGAGAAGTAGCCCCACAAGGACAAGTGTAGTCAGAACCAGACATGCCCCAACGCGAACGATTCTACGTCTCTTTAGTTTTCGCTTGTGTGATTGCAATACCCCCAACGACCTTTCCTCTTATTCGATTACAGTGTAAAGAAGAAGGAAAGCAATATCAATATCTATATGAAGTTGCGCCTGAAAGAATTGAAAGTAAACTAGTATGGTTGTAAAATAAAACGTATTCTTTAGAAACGAGTGTATACAGTATGAAATGGGTGGAAATTGAGATTGTCACTACGGAAGAAGCGTCGGATGCGATTTGCGAGATGCTCTCCCAGCTAGGTGCAGACGGTATTGCAGTATGCGATCCTTTAGAGATCAAGCGAATCATTGACGATCCGGATTCTTTAGCTTATGCCGATGATGGTTTTGTGGATTCTCTTGGTTTAGATGTTACCATCCATGCTTATTTTGCCGAGTTTGATGATGGCATTCGTCTGGGTGCCAAAGAAGAAGAGTATGAGAATCCGGAAGGTGTGGGAACCATCTACGGAAACATCGCGACCGGCACGAAGTCGCTGGAAGATACGATTGCTTTACTGGAAGAGCGCCTGGCTGCAATTGGAGAATTCCTGACAGTTGGTGATGGTAAGGTGAAGTATAAGTACGTGAAGGACGAAGACTGGGAGAATGAGTGGAAGAAGGATTACCATGCTTTTTCCGTATCCGAACATGTAGTCATCGCACCGACATGGGAACGAGAAGAAACGGAAGCCGCACTTGATTCCGGAAAGAAAGTGGTTTTCCTGGATCCGGGTTCTGCTTTCGGAACGGGTACACATGAGACCACATCAATGTGTGCGGAGTTTATCGATGCTTACTTGAAACCAGAGGATACCGTGCTGGATGTAGGTTGCGGAAGCGGAATTCTTTCCATCATCTGTGCCAAGATTGGTGCCAGTAGCATCGAGGCCTGTGATATTGACCGCATGGCGGTAGATGTGGCCATCGAGAACTGCAAGGAGAATGATGTCGAAGTAGACTGCTATACCGGTGAACTGAAAGACGCGAAGAAGGAAGGCTACAGCCTGATCATTGCGAACATTGTCGCGGAGATCATTGCATCCATCGCACCACTGGTGCCGGGGAAACTTCTGCCGGGTGGGCGTTTCATCTGTAGTGGCATCATTGACCATAAGAAGGAAATCGCACTGTCTGCTTGTAAAGAAGCAGGACTGCGTCTGATTGAAGAGAAACAGAAAGGTGACTGGCACGCTTATTATTTCGAGAAGATCTGAGTAAGCGGCTATATAGTATGAGTAATAAACAAACCAAGAAAAAGAAGAGCCAGCATAGTATCTGGTCGATCGTACGTGAGAACGTATTTACGTATTTTAACCTCGTTTTCCTCATTATCTCGATTTTGCTGGTGTCGGCTCGAGCCTATCGAAGCCTGTCTTTCCTGCCAATCATTATTGCAAACATCGGTATCGGTATTTTCCAGCAGGTTCGTGCGAAGAAGGTCTTGGATCAGCTGAATGTACTGGCTCAGGCAAACTACGAGGTGGAACGTAACGGGGAGATCGTTACGTTACCGATGGATGAACTTCTGGTGGGAGATATCATTCATCTTTCCGGAGGCCAGCAGATTCCTGCAGACGGTGTGGTATGTGACGGTATTGCCCAGGTCAATGAATCCCTGCTGACCGGTGAAGCGGATGAAATTGAGAAGGTGAAAGATGCGATCCTCATGTCCGGAAGCTTCGTGGTCTCCGGTAAATGCACGGCTCGTCTGACTGCAGTCGGAGATGACTGCTATGCAGAGAAACTCAATACAGAAGCCAAAGAGATCAAGAATAAGAAGTCCGAGATGGTCAAGAATATCGAGCTCATCATCAAGGTGGCCGGTATTATCATTATTCCAATCGGTATTGCCCTGTTCTGTGAAGCTACGTTTATCAACCATTGCACCTACCGTGTTGCCATTGAGTCCATGGTTGGTGCCGTACTGGGTCTGATTCCGGAAGGTCTCTATCTCCTTCTGACTGTAGCACTTGCTTTGGGTGCAATTAACTTGGCGCAGAAGAAGGTTATGCTTCACGACATGAGAAGTATTGAGACGCTGGCTCGTGTCGATGTGCTGTGTGTCGATAAGACCGGTACAATTACGTCGAATGAGATGCATGTCACAGAGTACTTCGCGCCGAACGGTGAAACACCTTCGGATGATTCAGCGCGAAATCTTCTGTCAAGATATATCAGTACAGTAGAAGACCGGAATATTACGATGACGGCTCTGAAGGATTACTTCGGTCTGGCTGAACCATTACCGGATGCGAAAATCACAGAGTTCTCTTCCAAGTTGAAGTATTCCGAGGTACAAACACCGGCGGTGACCTATCGCTTCGGTGCACCGGATATTCTGCTTGCGGGATATGACATGAGTGAGGCATGCAAGACTTCAATGAACGAGAAGATGCAGATGGGTCTTCGTGTGCTGACGCTGGTGGAAGTGAAAGAGAACGATGAGGTAGAACCGATTCTTTTCGTGGCATTGGAGAACGGTATCCGAAGCAATGCCAAGCAGACATTTGAGTTCTTCAAGAATCAGCGTGTAAAGGTGAAAGTAATCTCCGGTGATAATCCGGTCACTGTTTCAGAAATAGCGAGAACGGTCGGTATTCCGAATGCGGAGAAGTACGTCGATGCGACAACGCTTGAGAGCGAAGAAGATTACGATCGTGCGGTAGTGGAATACACGGTTTTCGGACGTGTAAAACCGGAACAGAAGAAGAGCCTCGTTCTGGCGATGAAGCGTGCCGGCTTGAAGGTTGCCATGACAGGTGATGGTGTCAATGATATCCTCGCCATGAAGGAAGCGGATTGCTCGATTGCAATGGGTACGGGAAGTGATGCAGCAAGACAAGCGGCACAGGTGGTACTCCTGGATTCTGACTTCTCTCGCATGGAGAATATCGTGGCCCGCGGCCGTCAGATCATCAACAATATTACCCGTTCGGCCACACTCTTCATGTTCAAGAATGCTTTCTCGGCCTTGCTTGCCATTTTCTCTATTGTGACATTGAAGACCTATCCACTGGTTGCCGCACAGATTGCATTGGTCACACTCTTTAATACCGGTATGCCGGCTTTCTTGTTGTCTCTTGAACCGAACACGAGAAAACAACGTAATCGCTTCTTTAACAAGATCATTTCCAATGCAGGCCCTGCGGCTTTGACGGCTTTTGTATCGATTGCGACGATGGTTTCGGTCTGCGAATACGCGAAGATCTCTTCTACAAGTATTGGTGTAATGAGTACGTATCTTCTGGAAGTAGCGGCCTTTATGTTACTGTTCAGTATCGCACGTCCTTTCAATAAGTACCGTACTGCAGTTGTACTGCTGTCGTTCTTTGGATTCGTTCTTTTTGCTTTCGTACCGATTGCAAGAGATTTCTACATGATCAACCACGCATTGAGTAGTTTTGAAATCCGAATTCTTGTGCTGTTCGGGTGCATGGAAATATTCATTATTAAGTTGATGATCGGTCTTTTCGACCAAGTGCGAAAGGCTGAAGTGACTGAGGCACGTCGTAAGCGTCAGCTCGAAGCGGCCGAAAAAGAAAAGAAACAGAATTGATCGGCAGAAGAATAAGACAAGTGATTCAAGGGCGTCCCAATATTGGGACGCTTTTTTCGTTAGCATAGTCACAGAGGTTACAGAGGTTAAATGTTGGTTAAATGTAATACTAAATTAGAGAAAAACTGAAAATTTACTCTTACAAACTGAATATTTACTTTTACAAATGCAGATTTGCGTTAGATAATTAGGATA
>JAGHVD010000017.1 GCA_018064475.1 Candidatus Scatonaster coprocaballi | reverse complement strand
TCCAACGCCAACACCTACACCTGGACCGACGCCGACACCTGGCCCAACACCTACACCGAACCCGAATCCGACACCGACACCAACCGGTACGCCAACACCGACACCGACCACATCACCGGCTCCGGATTCCCCGCTCCCGAAGACAGGCGATGACAGCCATTCCACCTTGCTGGTTGCCTTCCTCCTCCTGAGCAGTGTAGCCCTGATTGGTACAGTGATCTACGACAGAAAGAGAAAGCATAACACCTAATTTCTGAAGTACGAAACAAAGATTTGTTAGAGGCCGTCTCAAGAACGATGTGCGTTGGCCATGGTCAACCACTCATGATGGGACGGTCTCTTCATGTCTTCCCTTCAAGATTACGAAGAGAAAGAATCTGAAATCTTGCAAAAGGACCTACGCTCGCATATATTAGTAGTAAAGTATGTGTATGTGAGGTTACGGTACGTATGGAAACAGATGAAGTGATATACAGCCGTTATCTCACCGAACATAACGAGAGTGATTTTCGCGTTCTTCTGGAACGACACAAAGATAGCCTTCTTCTGTTTCTCATGAGTTTTGTTCATAATGAAGATGATGCGGAAGAGTTGATGCTGGATACCTACGCAGAAGTTGCTGCAAGTTCAAGTTTCCGTGGACGGAGTTCTTTCAAAACATGGTTATTCGCCATCGGAAAGAAGAAAGCGCTTATGCAGCTACGCAAACACAAGTGGTTCTTCAGCATCGAAGATGATCAAGCCGAGATTCCTTCATCACCACCTTCTGTGGAATTGGATATACTGAAAGAAGAACGCAATCGGCATCTCTACGAAGCGCTCAACAAATTGAACCAAGAATATCGGCAGGTCCTCATTCTGCTTTATTTTGAAGAAATGTCCCATGAGGAAGTCGAACGCGTCATGGGCAAGAGCCGGAAGCAAGTCTACAATCTTGCAGAACGAAGTCGTAAAGCATTGAAAGAAGAACTGGAAAGGATAGGATATAACGATGCGCAATACGAATGAACAATTACAGGAGATCATGAGACGCGCAGAAGGTGTGAAAGAGAATCGCCTGATCCGCAAGAAGATCTATGCAAGCGCATTTGCAACCGCTATTTGTGCAATTCTTCTCACTGCCACCGCCTTCTATCTGCCTCACCTCACTTCTGAATCCAAGGACCAGGTCATGCAACGTTACGGCAGTCTTCTTCTGGGGGCCTCGTATATCGGATATGTCATCGTCGGGATACTGGCCTTTGCGCTAGGCATCTGCGCTACGCTACTTTGCATCTTCTGGAAAGATCTCAGAAATAAGGAACTCAAACAGAAGGAGCAGAGCCAACGATGAATCTGGATGCGTTTCTTGATCTACTACGAGCACTTGTTCTATTGGTCGTTTTTATAGGAACGCTGCGCTTGATTCTGTCCCGTCAGAATCCTCTTCGTCTCGTCTTCTTCGAGCTGGCCATCGCCAGCATCATGCTCAGTGATTTCTACTGGCTCGTGTATGACCTACTGCGTCCGGGCGTACGAATGCCCTTCGCCGCGAACGAAATCGCCGAATGGGCGATGTTCCTTCTACTCGGCGCTTGTCTTGCGACCCTTCACCCGATCCACTTCTCCCTAGCAAAGAAAGAACTTCTGGGTACGACGATCTTCACCATCGGAAATGTTGCCCTATGGATCGCTTGGTCCGGTGAATGGCTACAGGATATTCTGACCGGCATTGTACTCGCCTATTTTCTCTATGCACTCATCATCTCCATCAAGGAGGAAGCCGCCTACGGAACGAGAAACTGGTGCGCACTGGCCATCTCCTGCGCCGTGCTTCTTTCTGCACAAGCCGCGATCTTCTTTGTGCCGGAGACGCTTCAGAAACCTCTGGACTATGCATGTTATGCGCTTCTCTTTCTTGCGTCTGCCATGTTTATCGCCAAAGCAATCTACGCACTGATCCGTGAGCGAAACGCTTCCAAGATCGTATGCTATGCTTTTGCCGCTTTTGCATGGAACGTCATCACCTTATATATGAGTAGTGATTATTTCTATACCGCCGCCATGATCCTCTCGGCGATTTGTTTCGTCTTGATGTTCCTGGCCGCGCGAAGGGAGGCGGTTGCATCATGATCTATGCGGAAAATATACTCCTTTGCATCGCCATCCCTTTCCTCGTCTCCGTTCTGTTCTTGCGCGGAGAAGTGCGTCGTTACGTATCCGCCTTTCTCCTTGGCATGGGGATGTGTCTGGTTGCCGCCTATATCAGTGGTTTCTTAAGTCTCGTTGCCCACCTCGAACAGAACGATGCCTCCATCTTTCTTTCCCCTATGGTGGAAGAACTGATCAAGCTCCTGCCGCTTCTGTTCTTCCTCGTACTTTTAGAACCGGAAGAACACGATTTCATCATGCTGGCGGTTGCAATCGGTGCCGGCTTCTCCACGTTCGAGAACTGCTGCTATATCTTGTCTTTCGGTGCGGAAAGTATCACCTATATCATGATCCGCGGTCTGGCCGTCGGTGTCATGCATATCGTCAGCCTCCTCGCACTGTCGATCTGGCTCATCTTCGTCAAGCGCTTCCATGTGTTCTCCTTCCCTGCAATCATTGGTGGACTAAGTATCGCCATGTCCTTCCACGCTTTGTACAATCTTCTCGTCTCCGAGCCCGGCGTAACACGTGCAATCGGTTATCTGCTTCCGCTCCTCACCGCCATTTGTCTCTATCCGCTCTATCGACGGTTACAAATATCCCAAAAATAAACGAAACACTGCTTTCCCCAAGCCGCTGCTCACAAATGAGCGGCGGCTTTTTCCATTTTCTCGGAAAATTTTCTGAAAAATATGGAAAAAGCACCGAGTAAATTCTTTCCTTCGTGCAACTAATAGATGTAAAGCAAAAATCTCTTGAACAAGGAAGGAGTGACGAGACAATGAAGTATTCTTCGGAAGAAGCGCTATCCGAGATTATGAAACGAAGCAAACAAGTCGTGATCGCACGTGAACGACGCACTTGCCAATTGCTTCTCGGCCTTGTCGCGGTTACTTTTGCCGGGTTGATCGCTGTCATTGCGACCCTACAGGGAGAGAATAAAGTTCAATCCGAAACGACTGTGTACGGTGCTTTTCTCTTACGGCAAGAAGCCGGTGCATATGTACTCACTGCGATGATTGCCTTCGCACTGGGCATTATTGTCACACTGCTTTGCCTGAAGTACAAGAAGAGCAAACCGAAGTACTGATCCTTAACAAGTAGTGTCATACGAGCAAAAAAGGGGCGTCTCATGACAAAATGAGACGCCCCCATATTTTCGAAAATCAGTTCTTGAACTTCACCAGGTTATCCACGACTTCCAGTTTGCCGTCCGCGAAGAGCTGGATGGCCTTCGGGAGAATGACCTGCTCGCATTCTTTCATGATGCGCTTCTGCAGGGTCTCCGCTGTATCGTCCGGCAGTACGTCCACTGCCTTCTGCAAGATGATTGGTCCTTCATCGTAGTGTTCATTGACGAAGTGTACTGTCGCACCGGAGACCTTGACGCCCTTGGCCAGTACGGCCTCATGAGGACGGATTCCATACATGCCCTGCCCGCAGAAAGCCGGAATGAGGGCTGGATGGATATTGATGATCCGGTTTGCATATGCTTTGACCGTCTTCGGGCCAAGCATGGAGAGGAATCCGGCGAGTACGACAAGCTCGGCGCCGATGGACTCCAATTCAGAAAGCGTGGCCTCATCGTAAGCCTCGGCACCTAGGATCTTCTTGCTGATCACTTTACTTGGAATGCCTGCTATCTTGGCTCTTTCGATGGCAAAAGCACTGTCGTTGCTGGCAATGACTTCTGCAATCTCGACATTGGTGAGTTCACCGGAAGTGATGCGATCGATGATCGCCTGAAGGTTCGTGCCGCCGCCGCTTACAAATACTGCAATCTTCATGGTTCTCTCCGTTACTTGTTCTCTTCTTCCGCGCCGGCTGGAACACCTGCTGGGAAAATACCATCGAAGCATGCGCTACAGTGACCGCAAAGTGCGCCGTTGGTAGAAGCCTTCAAGCCTTCGAGGCTGACATAGCCGAGCGAATCGGCACCGATCTCCTTACAGATCTCCTCGACGGACTTTGTACGAGCCGGAAGCTCGGAAGACTCGGAAGCAGATACACCGTAGTAGCAAGGGAACTTAACCGGCGGAGATGCAACACGAAGATGTACTTCTTTCGCACCCTCCTCACGCAGGAAGCTGATGATATGTCTGGTCGTTGTACCACGTACAACCGAGTCATCGACGATGACGATCTTCTTATCCTTTACTGCTGTCTTCAGTACGGAGAACTTCAGTCTTACAGCCATCTCACGAGCAGATTGTGTACCCTCGATGAAGGTACGACCCACATAACGGTTCTTCAGCAGCGCCTGACCATATGTAATGCCGCTTTCTTCTGCATAACCGATTGCTGCTGCGATACCGGAGTCAGGAGCTGCAACAACCAAGTCCGCATCACAAGGGCACTCGCGTGCGAGTGCTTTGCCCGTATTCACACGGGAAGCATAGACGCTTGTACCATCCATGAAGCTATCCGGACGAGCCAGATAGACGAACTCGAAGATACAGAGTTTACCGTCTTTGTGTGCGCTCGTTTCCGGCACTGTATAGATAGAGGAAACACCTTCTTCGGTAATGGTGATGATCTCACCTGGGAGTACGTCGCGAATCGTCTCTGCGCCGATTGCGTCGAAAGCACATGTCTCAGATGCGAGCATGTACATATCATCCTTCTTACCCAGAACCAACGGACGAAGTCCGAGCGGGTCACGCACACCGATGATACGGTCTTCACTCATGAAGAGCATCGCGTATGCACCGGAGATCTCAGTCATCATCTTCGCAATCGCACCCTCGAGGGAATCCGTCGCGACACGGTTACGAGCGATCAGGGCAAGGAGCACTTCGAAGTCTGCAGTCGTCTGGAAGAAAGCACCGATTTCCTTCAAGGATTCACGAAGCTCGCTGGCGTTCATGATGGAACCGTTCATGGAAATCGCAATCTGTCCGGAATGGGACTTGATCTGCATCGGCTGAACCACATCGAATCCGCTCTCACCGGAAGCCGGTGTGCGAACGTGACCCAGCGCTGCATGTCCGGAAAGTGCACCCAAATGCAATTCATCAAACACATCGGATACGAGACCCGGCGCCTTGTGGCACAAGAATGTACCATCGTGATTTACCACGATACCGGCGGAAGCCTGTCCACGGTGCTGCAACGAGAAAATACCATAGTAAGTAAGTTTGGAAATGTCGGGGCTGGTCTTCTTCGTATCGAAGACACCGAATACACCGCATTCCTCCTGCCATTTTCTGCTCATACGTGTCACTCTCCTAAGTTTGCTATTTTGTCCTGAAGACGAGCGTCGCGCTCCGCAACGGAAGCGGCTAGGCCTTCTTTGTATTCCACTAACTTCTGAGACAATGCCTCATCGCTCAATGCCAGCATCTGCGCTGCAAGAATCGCTGCATTGCTGCCACCATCAATTGCGACTGTCGCAACCGGAATACCTGTCGGCATCTGTACGACTGCGTAAAGTGCGTCGACACCGTGAAGTGCGCCACCCTTACAAGGTACACCGATCACCGGTAAAACAGTATGGGCAGCGATCACGCCGGCCAGATGAGCCGCCAGTCCTGCTGCCGCAATAATTACACTATAACCATCTTCTTTCGCCGAACTTGCGATCTTTGCCGCCAGATCCGGTGTTCTGTGTGCCGAGCACGCCTTCGCATCAAAGGAGATATCGAACTTCTTCAGGAGTTTTAAACAACCTTCCATTACCGGGAAATCCGAGTCACTGCCCATGACTACAAGTACTTTTGCCATGCTAACACCCTCCTTCTAAAAAAAGAACATTCCTATTATAGAACAAAAATCATTCACTCGTGAACGGGTTTTTGCAATTTCGGCAAAAGCAACAACTTTCATTCAGATTTACTGCCATCTTTCGACAGTGGCGCGAATCGGTCACTCATTCTCGTCAGACCAGTGGAGCTTGGCCATGACACGCTCATATCCCTCAGACCCCTTCTCGTAGGGCATCGGGCAGTAATCGTTCCCATCATCGCAGGAGCGCATGGAGAATGGAATGCAGGTCATTCTGCAACGTACGACTTTCCCCTCCTCCACGGTAAAAGCACACTGGAAGATCGCTGTGTCCGGATCCGTGAGCCACGGTTGTCCACCGAAGCAGAAATTACTCTCACTATAAATAATGTATTTACCATTATAGTATTCGACCGGCTGAAGGCGGTGCGGATGGGAAGCGACGAAAATATCTGCGCCGTAGTCGATGACATCGTGAGCCAGATCGATTGCACGTTGTTCCGGCTCGTACATACGCTCGATACCGATATGGCTGGAAATGATGACGATCTCGCAGCCTTTCTGACGTAGATAATCGATCGCGTGATAGTAAAGTTCGCGTTCATAGGACTGGCAGAAGCCGGCCATGCCGATCTTCACGCCTTTGGTCTCGTAGATGGTGTAATAATCGCTGTCGCTCCATCGAATACCCGCTTCTTCCAGCGCTTCTCGCGTATCGGTGAGTCCTTCTTCACAGTAGTCATGCGAGTGGTTGTTCGCAAGATTCACACATTCAACACTGGCTTCTCTCAGGCACTGCACATATTTCGGATCGCCCTTGAGGTAGATCTCACGCTCTGGGCGGAGATTATTGGACTTGGTCAGCGCGCACTCCAGGTTACACAAGGTCATATCATCCTGTTCCAGGTAGGATTTAGCCTTGGAAAAAGGATACGCGAAGTTGTCGCCTACGACACTTGTGAAGCAATAGCCGGCTCCGGCATGGGTACGCTGCTCGCCCAGTGTTGTATCTCCGATGAAGCTGACAAGTATCTCTGTCGGCGTCGGTGTCGGACTGGGGGTCGGTGTGGGCGTCTCGGTCGGAGTTGGACTTGGCGTCGGTGTCGAAGACGTGGTTGTTGCGATCGTCGTCGATATTTCTGTTTCCGTTACATCTTCTGATGAATCAGCATGTTTACACGACACAAATGTCAGATTCATCATCGAAACGATCAGTATTAAAGCAAGAAAACGGAATTTTCGCACGTCAAGAACCACCTTATATAATTTACATATTAAGTGTAACAGACCAGCCTAGATGTGAGAACATCCGTAAAATGAAGATTCTTTTTCATTTTGAAGAAATTGTCTTTACAAACAATAAAATAGTCTTTAGAATCAAGACGTGGTGTTTACAAAAATGCAACACTTTTTTATGAACTTATTTCTATCTGCTACTAGCATTAAATTGAAATTAAGTGCATAATGACTATAGAAACTACATGATATTGAAAGGGGCGATCCGGATGGCAAAGATTGATAGATTAAGCGAAAAGATTGAGAAGCTTGGCAAGAAGCAGAATCTGGGCGCGCTGTTGAAGATGGTTGAGGATCCAGAAGATGAGATCCGCCTGGCAGTAGCGAAAGCGATGGGACAGATTAATTCATATGAATCAGGTATGCACTTGATTCCATTATTCCGTGATCCTTCACCGATGGTTCGTGCTGCAGCAGCTGAATCCGCAGGTATGATTAACGCTAAGCATTGCGAAGAGTACCTAAAGAAGCTTGCATTTGCTGACTCTGACCCGAGCGTACGCGCAGTGGCAAGAGAAGCTTACGACAAGATGAAGACTCCGCTCTTCTAAGATCTCGCTTTTATGATGTGAAATTTCGGAACCGCACCCTCGGGTGCGGTTCTTTTTTACACCGATCGTGATTCTGATTACAAAGGAAGTTCGATCTTCTTCCCGTCTACAGAAGCCGCGATCAATTCATCTTTCACATAAGTAAGTTTCAAGGAGAATACATCCTGCCGTGTCTTGAGAAGGCGGAAGAATATCTTATCTCCGGGCCAGATCGGCAACTGTTCAACCTTCTCCTCCGGCACCCACATCAGTTCTCCTTCTGCGCACGCATCGCCATCTCTCATCTCACCTTCGAAGTCGTCGCAGGTATATAAGAATGTGACCTCGTCAATCTCATCTATGACGAAAGTGATCACGCCACGAAGTCGGAAAGACTTCATCGTAAGTCCCGTCTCTTCCCATACTTCGCGAAGGACGCATTCTTCAGGAGATTCACCATGTTCGATGTGTCCCCCCACGCCGATATATTTATCTTTGTTGATGTCGTTCTCTTTCTTCGTACGGTGAAGCATCAGCACACCATCCGAACTATAAAGATAACAAAGTGTGGTCTCATATCGATTCATTTCTTCTGCGCCTTCTCTCACTATTTTCTTCTGATCGATCAATCAATAGAATAGTAGAAGCACCGACATATATATGTCAAGTCACCGCCCATATCCCTCATAAGTATCAAATTCTGTTATAATTTATATGAAGATTCGAAAGGGGGTTCGACATACATCGATATGGAAGAGAAACTCACGCTCGCCAAGAAGCAACAGCAATTTGATCGGAGAGTATTCTGGGGAATGGCCCTCTTGGCATGTTTCCTGACATTTCTCGTCTGTCCTTTCTCGCCTATCTATCGTTACAACTTCGAACCGGATGAGATCTGCTACCAGATCATGTCACAAGGATGGCTCCAAGGCAAAGTTCCCTACCGTGACCTCTTCGATCACAAGGGTCCTCTCAGTTATCTCATATATATGCTAGGCCTGTTGCTAAGCGGTCAGCGACCGATCGGTATTTTATTCGTCTTTATGGCCATCAACGCGGGCATCTTCATCCTGATCTATCGTACGCTCCGTCACTGCTTCGATCCTGATCGTTCACTCGTCAGCACGCTCCTACTGATTACGTTATTTTTCATCAAGAAAGAATCACTCTACGCCAGTGCCACCAAACCAGATCATTTTATCCTTCTGATGCTTCTGATATCGGAATACCTCTACGTACGAGGCTTCAAGCGTTATGGGGCCGCCAAGTACAACTCCGCTCAAGCTGATGAAGTATCTTCTGCAACATCCGTTCCTCAAGTTTTCACATTAAAGGAAATGTTGATCATCGGACTTTGTTGTGGCGCGGTGTTCATGGTAAAGCTCAACGTCTGCATCTACTATCTGGCTTTCATTGGTTTCTATCTGTTATGGTTACTCATACGCAAGAACTGGAAGTCTTTCTTCTCCTCTTGCGGAATGTTTCTTCTTGGAATCGGTGCAGTCTCTGTTCCATTTATGATTTACTTCTGCGGTCACCATGCGCTTTCTGATTTCTTCTACGCTTACTTCAAGTTCAACTCTTCCTATGCCAAAAACGGTGGCATTCACCTTCTCTTCTCACGACCATTCATCGATGAGGAGAATACCCTTATCATCTTGATACTGTTCGTATTCCTGCTCCTTGCAGTGTCAGTCTTTCTGAAGACATCCCAGCGCAGAATGACACGTATCATTCTCGTACTTTGCGGTCTAGTCTCCTATGGAATGATTGCTTTGCCGGAAGTCTTTATGTATACGTTCGTACTGTTGATTCCTCTTTATATCTGGGGATGTGCCGTACTCGTCGATCTGATATTTGCATTTATCTCACCCAAAATCATGCGTATCGCCTTCTTTAGTTTGACTATTCTCGTCACTGTGAATTTTGCAGTCTATCAGACGATCCTTTATCCTTCCATCCCTCGTGAAGTACCGCCTGTTGAGCAAGCGATGGATGAGTACTACGAGACACATCCGGACAGTACCACCCTCTTCTTCTTTAATCGATGCTATTCCTTCTATTACAGCAAGACCACAACTGTACCAAACTTCAAATATTTCTATATTCCTCGAGAAGGACCTGCCGAGATGTACACATCCCAGATGCAGTATGTACGAGCAGGGCTTCCAGATGTCATTGCATTCTGGCGTCCGGACAGTATGGATGATGATTATATGATGACTATAGACGGTTTTCTCGAAGAAAACGGATATTGTTGCTATTTCGAAGTGAATGAGGACTACCTAACCTACGTATACGTCCGTGCATCTACATTAACATGACTTTCAAAATCAAAGAGGTAACTTATGAACTTTCTTTTCGTTGCAATCAATGCAAAATACATTCATTCGAATCCTGCCGTTCATTCGCTGCACGGGTTTGCGGAGCGCGTATATCCGGGTGCTTCTTCTGTTCTGGAATGCACCATCAATCAGTCTTTCCACACGATTCTTTCTGAGATCTGTGAGATTCGCCCCGAAGCCATCGGAATCTCCACATATATATGGAACATCGATCTTGTTCGTCGGCTGATTACCGAGCTCCCCAAAGTCCTGCCAGAAACAGATATCTGGCTGGGTGGTCCGGAAGTATCCTACAACTACTGTGAACTATTGAAGGAGTTTCCGCAACTGCGTGGCATCATTGTTGGCGAAGGAGAGCGAACCTGCACACGCATCATCGGAGAGTATGTCCAAGCTTCAGAACAAAGCAGCAAACGCGGAGAGGGCGCAGAAGAGCCTGATGTGAAGATTTTCCCAGATTGCGACGATCTCCCATACGAGAAGGACTTCTCCACCATTCCTAACCTTGCATTGGCGGAACGTCCGGAAGTTGTCTCACAAGTTCTAACTGATATGGATGCTCTCCCCTTCATTTATGATGAGGGCTTGGAAGATTTCTCTCATCGTATCGTCTACTACGAGTCTTCTCGTGGCTGTCCGTTCCGATGCAGTTATTGTCTATCCTCGATCGATAAGTCTGTCCGCTATAGAAGCCTACCGTTCGTCTTCAGAGAGCTTCAGTTCTTCTTAGATGAGCAAGTGCCGCAGGTCAAGTTTATCGACCGCACTTTCAACAGCGACAAACAGCGAAGCAAGGCGATCCTCCAGTACATCCAAGAACATGATAACGGCATCACGAATTTCCATTTTGAAATCACAGCGGAGTATCTGGATGATGAAGAGATCGAACTCCTTACGAAGATGCGTCCGGGGCAGGTGCAATTAGAAATCGGCATTCAGACTACAAATCTTGATACACTTCAGGCAATTTCCCGTCCCGCATCAATCGAGACAATCAGGAATGTGATGCAGCGACTGACCGCATCTCACAATCTGAAACTCCATCTGGATCTGATTGCAGGACTTCCCTATGAAGGACTTCGCAGTTTCCGGAGTTCTTTTAACGACGTATATGAGATGAATCCGACCGAGCTTCAACTTGGATTTCTGAAGGTACTCAAGGGTACCCCAATCGAGCAGGACTGCGAACAGTACAATATCCTTCATGAAGAGACAGCGCCATACGAAGTACTGGCAACAAGATGGCTTCATTTCGATGAGTTGTGTCACCTGAAGCGCATGGCAGAAATGGTGGAGATCTACTACAATTCTCACCAGTTCGACAACACGATCGCGCTTCTTCTAAAGTCCTTCGATACTCCTTTCGACATGTATAGTGCGCTGGCGGAGTACTATCAGGAGAATCACTTCTTCACTGTCACGCCGGCCCGTGCTAGACGTTATGAGATTCTGCTTGCTTTTGTAGACGAGAAAACAACTGAGCATATCGAGCCTTTCCGCGAAGCCCTCACCTTGGACTACTATCTTCGTGAGAAGCCGAAGAGCCGTCCGGACTTCGTTACGAACCCGCCGGACAAGAATCGCTTTGATTACGAACAGAAAGATCCCTTGACCGGGAATTTCCTACTACGCGAAGTAGAATCCTAAGAAGGCAAATAGCCTCTATCGTTCAGATTGACCTGTGCTAATAAAAGCGGCTGCTCTCCAAAGTGAAGAGCAGCCGCTTGATTCATCTATTGTGAAGAATGATGATTAAGACTTGGTCAGTTTCTTAACCTGATCAAATGTCTTTCCGATCTCCTCGTCCGGAGCCTTAGTGATCAGGCTGAATACGACGATGAAGATGGAAGCCACGATGAAGGCTGGGAGCAATTCGTAGATGTTCAGAATGGTATCTGCAAATACATCGCGGATGACGAACTTCCATACGAAGATCGTTACACCACCGGATAGCATACCGGCAATTGCGCCCCACTTATTGGTGCGTTTCCAGAAGAGTGCGAACAAAACCAGTGGTCCGAATACTGCACCAAATCCTGCCCAAGCAAAAGATACGATACGGAATACAGAGCTACTCGGATCGAGTGCCAGGAATACTGCAACGACTGAAATCACGATAACAGAAATACGTGCCAGCCACAGGCTCTTCTTCTCAGAGAGTTTCACGCCGAATGTCTCCTGAACAAGGTTCTGAGAGATTGAGGAAGCCGCTGCGAGAAGTTGTGAGTCAGCAGTAGACATGGTAGATGCCAGAATACCGGCAAGAATTACACCACCGACGAAAGCCGGGATGAAACCATGATCAGCGATCCATTTTGCAATATCTACAATAATGGTCTCTGCAGAAGAAGCATCTGCATATGTCGGGATAATGCCACTTTGCATGAGCGAATATCCGACAAAACCAATGACCAATGCGATACCCATGGAGATCACGACCCAGATGGAGGCAACTCGACGGGAAAGCTTGAGTTTGTCACGATCCTCGATGGCCATGAAGCGTAGAAGGATGTGTGGCATACCGAAGTAACCAAGACCCCAGGCCATTGTGGAGACTACCGGAAGCGCACCGTAACTACCGATTGCACCGGTATTCACGTTATAACCCTTGAAAACATTGAGATAGCCATCGAAATTCTTGACATTATCGAAGACATTTCCAAAGCCATTCACGACACCTTCACCAACACCCAGTACAACCAGTAGTGCGAGGGTCATGATGATCGACTGAATGAAGTCAGTCGTGGATGCCGCAAGGAAGCCACCCAATGTGCAATACACAACAATAACGATCGCAGATACGATCATCGCCTTAGTATAGCTGATTCCAAAGAGCGAGGAGAAAAGCTTACCACATGCTGCAAATCCAGATGCTGTATATGGTACAAAGAAAATAACAATAAACAGCGCGGCAATCAGCGTAATAATGTGCTTCTTATCACCAAAACGCTTCGCGAAGAAGTCTGGCAAAGTCACGGCTTCTACTTTACTTGTGTAGACACGAAGACGCTTCGCAACGATCAGCCAGTTAACGTAGGTACCAATGGCCAGACCCAATGCAGTCCAGAATGCCTCCGGAATACCGGTCATCATGGCAACAGCCGGAAGACCCATCAAGAGCCAAGAGCTCATATCGGAAGCTTCGGCACTCATCGCCGTTACGAGCGGGCCCAACTTACGTCCACCCAAATAGAAATCATCTGTGTTCTTGTTTCGTTTACTCAATACGGCACCGATAATGACCATCGCAGCAAGATAGATCACTATGGCAACCATAATGACAATGTTTGTCGTTGACATATACACCCCTTTTTCTGAATCCTTCGTTTCACCGTCTATTCGGAAAAACCAGATTCACATACCCTAAATCTGCTGTGTCCCACATATGACACAACAATTTAATATTATCAGAGATAACGGCAGATTTCTATAACTATATGGGCAAAAGTTTCGTTCTATCTCACAAAAGGAAAACAGATGGTTTTATGGTATAATATCTTTTTGATTGTAATATATATAAAGGATGCATTTGATATGTCTTTTGGTCAATTTCTATACCAGCTGTTCCTGTCACCGCTGACACTTATCTTCGAAGCGGTCTATAGTACAGCATTCCACATTCTACGAAGCAGTGGCGCAGCTATCTTTCCTTTGAGCCTAGCTGTCAATCTTCTACTTCTCCCCTTCTACAACCGCGCAGATGCGATTTCTGAAGAAGAGCGGATCCGAAATCAGAAGATGGAGCCCTTCGTTACACATATCAAGAAAACATTCAAAGGCGACGAGCGCTTCATGATGCTCCAAGCTTACTATCGTGAGAATAATTATAAGCCGATCTATGCCGTTCGAAGCTCGATTGCCCTGATCCTCGAGGTACCTTTCTTCATCGCAGCATATAACTTCTTGTCCAAGCTTCCGGACTTGCAGGGTGCAAGATTTGCCATGCTGTCCGACCTCTCTTCTCCGGACAAATTGATTATGATCGGTGGTTTCGGTGTCAATGTACTGCCGATTCTCATGACCGTCATCAACATCATCTCCAGTGAGATCTATACCAAGGGGCAGAAATTCAAGGATAAGATCATGCTCTATGTGATGGCGCTCATTTTCCTGGTCGTCCTTTATGACTCTCCTTCCGGTCTGGTACTTTACTGGACACTGAACAATGTATTCTCCTTGATCAAGAACATCGTCAATGCAACCAAGAACAAGTTGAGAACTTCCGGTTACTTCTTCAGCCTTGCCGGTGTCGGCGTGATCTTCTACAATCTGTTCTCCTATCACGGTCCAAGCGATTATCGCATGATCATCTACGTAACGGCCATTCTCCTGCAATTACCGCTCGTTCTCAGTCTCATTCCGAAGTCTTCCGACAAGAAAGACATTTCTGCGGACGAGAAGAAGCCAAGCGCGAAACTATTCTTCGGTGGTGCACTATTTCTGGCTATCGTAGTTGGCGCGCTAGTTCCATCCTCTGTAATCAAGTCATCTGTCTCCGAATTCGTACTGACTTCAGCCGTTCATTCTCCGGCCATTTACGTACTGTTCGCTTTCTTAACGGCGATCAGTCTTTACGTCATCTGGTTTGGGCTTTTCTATGCGTTAGCCAATCCGAAAGTCAAGCGAAACTTCTGCATCGTTATTTGGATCTGTGCCATCTCCGGTATCGTGAACTACATGGCCTTCGGTGATAATACCAACTCTCTGACACAGGATCTTCGGTTCGAAGTTGCGCAGACTTTCCCTCTCGCACGTAAAGTCTGGGATGTAGTCGCCATCGTCGCCATCATCGCAGTAGTCATCCTCATCTTTAAGTTCAAGAAAGAACATATCATCACCTTCATTTCACCGGTTCTGCTGATTGCGGTAGGTGCGATGGCTGGTTTCAATGTCTACAGCATCCAGAAAGAGATGCCGGAAATTCGTCGTGTCATCAACGAAAGTGCAGAGGACGGAAAGCCAACCCTCACATTCAGCCAGACTGAACAAAACGTCGTTGTGCTGATGCTGGACCGCTCCGTCTCTGCCTACGTACCATATATGATGCAGGAGAATCCTACTCTCGCTTCGCAATTCTCCGGTTTCACCTACTATCCGAATACGCTTTCTTACGGAACCAGAACCCTGGTCGCTGCACCGGCCCTCTTCGGTGGATATGATTTTACTCCGGTCAATACCGATAAGCGTTCAGATGTCTCCCTGAAAACGAAGCATAATCAGGCACTCCTGACTATGCCGATTCTCTTCTCTGAAGCAGGTTATGATGTCACAGTCATGGACCCACCTTATGCTGGATATAGTCAGGTTCCTGACCTGTCTATCTACGACCCATATCCGGAGATCAAGGCATACAACACTGAATTTGGTCAGTTCCGTACTTCAGACGATATTCAGGACATCATTCAAGAAACATGGGAGCGCAACTTCTTCTGCTATGGTTTCATGAAGGTCTGTCCGCTCTTCTTCCAGCCTGCGGTATACTCGTCCGGTATTTATTTCCAGCCAGGTACTTCAACCACCGCACTGATTCAGAGTGGTAATATCGATCGATATGCTGTACCAAGCGCCCTCATGGATTCCTTCCTGAATTCTTACGAGGTACTCAAGGCTTTACCTTCGATTACGAAAGCCGAGCCTTCCGACAATGGTTCTTTCATACTGATGCAGAACAGTACCACTCATAACATCATTCCGCTTCAGGAACCTTCCTACGAACCAATCGATGTGGTAGACAATGCAGCATATGATTCTGCACATGCTGATCGATTCACCTATGAAGGCAAGTCCATCAAGATGGAGACCACCTACCAGCTTGCGCACTACCAGAGTAATATGGCGGCCCTCATCCAGCTCGGAAAATGGTTCGATGAACTGCGTGCACTAGGCGTATATGACAACACAAGAATCATTGTCGTATCTGACCATGGATGGGGACTGGAACACGACGAAGATCGTGTCTTCGGCAAACAGTCATCTGATGCCATCTACAATCCGTATGATACTATGGGATATAATCCGATTCTTCTTTATAAAGACTTCGATTCTCAAGGTGATTTTGCCACAGATAATACCTTCATGACCAATGCCGACACACCTTACCTGGCGATGAACAATCTCATTGAGAATCCGATCAATCCATTCACGAATAACCCGATGTTCCAGCCAGAGGCTAAGCTGTCCGAGAAGCAGTATATTCTCTACACGGACAACTGGTCTCCGAACGCTAACACCGGAAACAAGTTTACAAACACGATCTGGTTCTCCTGTGCGAACCAGAATATCTTAGACAAAGAAAACTGGAAGAAAGAGGACAAAGAACCATGAACCCATCATTACTGAGACTATATATCGACCCGGGAACGGGTTCCATGCTCTTCGCGATCCTGATCGGTCTTCTGGGCGTTGCTCGTTTCGCCTTCAAAGGACTGTGGGTCAAGATTCGCTTTCTCTTATCCGGAGGCAAACAGAAAGACAATATCGATAAGGCCATTCCAATTGCTGTATTCTCTGACGATAAGCGCTACTGGTCTGTATTTGAACCACTTCTTCGCGAGTTGGACAAACGTGGCGTAGACTGCGTCTATATGACAGCTTCTGAAGACGACCCAGGATTAAAGCAGACAGAGATGTCTCACGTAAAGACGGAATACATCGGCCCTGGAAACAAGGCCTTTGCGAAGCTGAACTTCTTGAAGGCAACTATCCTTCTTTCCACCACGCCAGGACTTGATGTCTATCAGTGGAAGCGTTCTAAGGACGTAAAGTACTATGTACATATCCCTCACTCTCCTGCTGAAATGACCACATACCGCATGTTCGGTATTGACTACTACGACGCATTGTTACTGTCTGGACAATTCCAGATTGATGATACACGCGATATCGAAGCGATCCGTAAGCTCCCAGCCAAAGAACTCGTGCTGACAGGAAGTCCTTTTATGGACGAGAAAGCCCGCAAATTCAAAGCGCGTCTAGCCTCTTCCGACAACAGTAGCAACCAAAACGGCACACGTACCGTTCTTCTTGCACCATCTTGGGGTACGAGCAGCATCTTGAGCCGTTACGGTTCAGAATTCATCAAAGATCTTCTGGCGACAGGTTATCACATTATCGTGCGTCCTCATCCACAGTCTTTCACTTCTGAGAAAGAACTGATGGACAAGCTGATGACCGAGTTCCCGGAAAATGATCAACTTGAATGGAATAGAGATTCTGATAACTTCGATGCACTCAATCGTTCCGACATTCTCATCTCTGACTTTTCCGGCGTCATCTTCGACTTCTCGCTGGTATTCGATAAGCCGGTCATCTGTGCGGATACTGAATTCGACGCATCGCCGTACGATGCATGGTGGCTCAAGCGTCTTCCATGGGGATTAAGCGTCATTCCACGTCTAGGCGCCAAGCTGACGAAAGAGAATCGTGCTGACCTGAAGAAAATGATTGATGATTGTCTGGAAGACGAAAGTTTCACTGAAAGCCGCCATCAGGTTCGTGACGAGGCGTGGGCATACCAGGGTGAAGGCGCGACCCGTATGGCCGATTATCTAGAGAACAAGCTCGCCTCCTTCAATCAGACAACTAAGCAAGACGAATCAGAACAGAAGGAACAATAATCTGGAGGTAGACCGTGTCGTTCGGGAGTATTCTTTATCAATTTATCCTCTCCCCATTGATACTCATTCTTGAGGCTGTCTATGCGATAGCCTTCCATTTCCTCCATAACTACGGGGCTGCGATCATTCCGCTGAGTCTCGTTGTGAATTTTCTTCTTCTCCCCTTCTACAATCGGGCTGATGCGATTCAGGCCGAAGAGAAAGATCGCGAGAAGCAGATGGATCCATTTATCACCCACATCAAGAAGACTTTCAAGGGTGATGAGCGTTACATGATGCTTCAATCTTTCTATCGTGAGAACAACTACAAACCCATCTATGCACTTCGTTCTTCTATCGCATTGATCCTAGAAGTACCGTTCTTCATTGCCGCGTACCGATTCCTGTCGAATCTCTCTGTTCTTCGAGGCGCAAGTTTCCTGATGCTGAAGGATCTAGGTGAACCAGATGCCTTGTTACGCATCGGCAATTTCTCGATCAATGTACTCCCAGTACTCATGACGCTGATCAATATTATCTCCAGCGAGATTTACACCAAAGGAATGAAGTGGAAAGATAAGATCACCCTTCATGGTATGGCGTTGATTTTCCTCGTTCTACTCTATCAGTCTCCATCCGGACTGGTTCTCTACTGGACTTTGAACAATGTCTTCTCGTTGGTCAAAAACATCGTCTATGCTCATCGCCATCTTCCCAAGACAGATAAGTCTTCGTCCTCGGCAAAAGATAAGGTCGACAATCGACTTTTCCTTTACGGCGCTGGGATTCTGAGTGTCTTTCTCGGCGCATTGATTCCTTCTTTGGTCATCTCGTCCTCCACATCAGAATTTATCCTCATGACGAATGTTCACTCGCCCGTCCGATATATTCTCTACTCCTTGTTCACAGCTGTTGGGGCCTTGGTCATCTGGGGAGGACTTTTCTACTATCTCGCTGGAAGTAAGAATCGCCAACGTGCCCGTATCGCCATATGGTGCTTCGTGGCTATCAGTTTTATAGATTTTCTAATGTTCGGCAAAAGTGAGAGTATTCTTTCTTCCGATCTTCAGTTCGATACTGGTCTTTCTCATCCTGCAAATTCGGTTTTCATGAATGGTCTTCTCGTTCTGGCTGTGATTTGTATCGTGATTTTCATATTTCTGAGAAAAGAATCCATCATTCGATTCTTGGCACCGATTCTCCTAATCGTAGTAACCATCATCTCAGTTTTCAACATCTATCGGATTCAAACAGATATGAAGGATATTCGTAGGGTGCTGGACAATACCTCTCAGGAACTTCCGGAAATTCCGTTAAGCAAGACAGGACAGAATGTAGTCGTCGTTATGATAGACCGCGCAATTCCGGCATACATCCCATATATGTTTCAGGAAAAGCCGGAGTTACAAGAACAATTCTCTGGATTTACTTGGTACCCGAATACACTTTCATTCGGTATGCGTACAGTCATTGCCGCTCCTGCCCTCTTTGGAGGTTACGATTATACTCCGTACGCCATCAACGAGCGTTCGGATGTCTCATTACGTCAGAAACATGATGAAGCGCTCTTAACCATGCCAGTCATTTTCTCTGAAGCAGGTTACGATGTAACTGTATTTGATCCTCCTTTTGCAGGATATAGTGGTATTCCGGATCTAAGCATCTACGATGGCTACGACAATATCAAAGCATATAACACAGAGCAGGGAATGTTCTGCGATTCAGTCGAGAGCGATAAAGAGGTCATTGCAACTTGGAAGCGTAATTTCTTCTGCTATAGTTTGATGAAAGCCTCCCCGCTTTGCCTGCAGTCTTTCCTCTATACGGACGGTTCCTACTTCTCATCGAAGCGTTCCGGTCTCTCTTTGCAGACTTTTAGTGAAGAAGGACACTATATCGTTTCTTCTGCCTATATGAATCTCTTCAACAATTCCTACTCGGCCTTACAGGCTCTCCCCTCCTTAACAACCGTTGACGATTCTGGAAAGAATCATTTCTTCCTGCTTCAGAACAGTACCGCACACAACACGATGCCTCTTCAGGAACCGGAATATGCGCCGCAGTATGAAGTCGATAACACTGAATTCGACAAGAATCATCCGGAACGATTCACGTGTGATGGCATCACCTTAGAGATGGAGACCAATCGTCGGTACAAGCTTACACATTACCAATGCAATATGGCCGCTTGGATCCAGTTAGGAAACTGGATGGATGAGTTGAAAAGACTCGGTGTCTACGATAATACAAGAATCATCATCGTGTCTGACCACGGTTGGCCGCTCGGTCACTTCGATGACAGATACTTCCTAGATGGTAGTAATTCAGACGCCGAATATAATTCCGAAGACTCAATGGCTTATAATCCGGTACTTCTATATAAGGATTTCGGATCTAGTGGTGAGATGAAGATTGATGATTCATTCATGACTTCTGCTGATACACCGTATATCGCAATGAACGGGCTGTTGGAAAACCCAATCAACCCGTTCACAAATCGTCCAATCTATCGTCCGGAGGAGAAGGCCGGCAAACAGTACATCATGTACACTGACAACTGGGCACTTACTTCTGATTCCGGCAATGTCTTCCAAGATACTATCTGGTATTCTCTAGAGGGACAAGATATATTCGATATGGACAGTTGGCAGAAAGAGGATGAGGATGAAATCTTCTGATTCTTCTATTCCAGTTCTGCCAAATAGGACATGAAGTTCTGCTTATTCTCAAGTGCAGTAGTCGTCGGACGTCCGAGGTCTTCTCTTGCGCCAATTGAGCACTTCACTTCTATGAGGCACAATTCATTCAGGCCCTTCGCAAGTGAAAGTTCACGATCCAACGATTCGAAATCATCCACACGTACTGCATACGGATAACCGCAAGCTTTGGCCATAGCCACCAGATCGACATGATCCATGACAGTCGGCATACCGCCCACAGTCTCATGCGCCGCATTATTGATCACGATATGAACCAGATTCTGTGGTGCACTTGCGCCGATCACAGCCATAGCGCCCATATGCATCAGGACCGCGCCATCTCCATCTATACACCAGATCTTCTGTTGCGGCTTGTTGATCGCCACACCCAGTGCAATCGAGGAACTATGACCCATCGAGCCAACAGTCAGGAAATCGTACTTGTGCGGTTGATCATTGGCTACACGTGTCTCAAAGAGTTCGCGTGAAGCCTTGCCTGTTGTGGAAATAATCGGATCTTCTTCACTGATCGCTACGATGTGCTGAATAATTTCTTCACGCACCATCTTATTCTCGTTCTCATAGTGGACCTTCTCATCAAAGGACAGTGCACCTTTACGGATGACGAAGGCCACATCCTTGCCCGCTGCAAGAACCTCTCTAAATTCGGCCATCTTCGTTTCGACTTCTTCGTCGGTCGTATCTTTTCCAATCGCAAAATTCGCGATGCCCATATCGTCCAAGAGCTTAACGGTCACTTCACCTTGGTAGATATGCTGCGGCTCATCGTGTACACCGGGTTCTCCACGCCAGCCGATAATGAAGACCATCGGAATGGCATACACCTTATCGTTCAGAAGGCTTGCCACCGGATTAATGATGTTTCCCTCTCCGCTGTTTTGCATATACACAACAGGTGTTTTGCCCGTGGCCAGATGGTAACCTGCCGCCAGCGCGGTGCAGTTGCCCTCATTGGCTGCAATGACGTGGTGATGCGCATCAATACCATAGGTGTACATCAGGTAGTTACATAACGCCTTAAGCTGTGAATCCGGCACGCCTGTATAGAAATCCGCACCGATAATATCTACTAATTTCTCAACTTTCATGTTGTTCTCCTCACATATTGATGATCAGATCTCGTCGATCAGCGTAATGATATTCTTAATGGACATCAGGCGATCGTCTACTTCTTTCGCACGGTGATTCTTCAAGATATCTTCTGCCGTCTTCTGCATAGCGGGAAAAGCACTTCGTGTCAGCTGGTTGGCATAGATCACGATATTCACACCATGTGCTCCCAGTTCTTCTTCCGTCACTGTATTAAAACTTGTAGGTACTACAACGATCGGCGTCTTACTGTCTTCGTTGCGGAAACGGTCGCAGAAGGTCAGGATCTCTTCCGGATCTTTCTTTCTACTGTGGATCATGATGCCGTCCGCGCCTGCTTTGACAAAAGCTCTCGCACGAGCCAGTGCATCCTCCATACCTCGTTCTAGGATCAGGCTCTCGATACGCGCAATAATCATGAAATCATCCGTCAACTGTGCTTTCTTACCGGCCGCGATCTTGGCGGAGAATTCCTCGATACTCGCTTGCGTCTGCTCTACCTCAGTGCCGAAAAGGGAGTTCTTCTTCAGTCCGGTCTTATCTTCGATAATCACTGCTGATACGCCCAATCTCTCAAGGCTTCGCACCGTATAGACGAAGTGTTCGGTCAATCCACCGGTATCTCCGTCAAAGATGATCGGCTTCGTCGTGACCTCGGTAATATCCTCAATTGTGCGGAAGCGTGAGGTCATATCTACGAGTTCAATGTCCGGTTTGCCCTTCGCTGTACTGTCACAAAGCGAGCTGACCCACATGGCATCGAATTGATCGAGTTTTCCCTCATTCTCTACTACTGTCTTTTCCACGATGAGTCCGGTCAATCCGCTATGTGCTTCCATAGTCTTCACGACCGGTGTCATCTTCAGAAGTTGACGCAAACGCTTACGACGGTATTCCGGCATCGCCAGTTTCTCGCGAAGTTGCATGTCGATCTTATGCACATCTTCATCATAAGTGTAAGGTATATCGATGATTTCTCCGCCGTATTCCTGCAGAAGGCTCTCCACGTGATCGCGGATCGCCTTCTCTGGACCATTCTGCCAGTTATCACCGTGTACGATGTAATCCGGATGAATCAACGCGATCACGTCATCGTAATGCATCTGTTCCTGCAGCACCACTTCCTCGACACCCGGCAGGGATCTGTAGAGTTTTAGTCTTTCCTCCTGCGGAAGAGTCGGAAACCGGTTATATCGGATCAATGCACAGTCCGACAGGCATCCGACAATGACACGTCCTAATTTCGAAGCTTCATTCAGAATGTTCAAGTGTCCCTTGTGGATCACATCTGTACAGAAGCAGGTATATACTGTCTTGCGTTCTTCTCCCATTTTCTATCTCCTCAATACTTAACTGTTGTAGTGTACCGGCACGTTGACGCCCGTTGTCGCAAGTGCTTCCTTGAAGACTTCGAAGAAAGCCACGATATCCGGTTCATCGATCGCACCCAAGGCACAAAGGCGGAATGTATTGGTGGTGGAAATTTTACCTGGATAGATGGTAAAACCACGTTCATAGCAGTAATCATGTACTTTCTCGAAGCTGAAATTCGGATCATCCGGATAAATCGCCGAGGATACAAGTCCGGTCCGCCACTCCGGTCGAATGACCTGACGGAACCCTAGTTCATCAAGCCCACGATTGATGGCATTGAACACGCGGGTATGGCGGGCCCACTTATTCTTCTCGCCCTCTGCCCAGTATTCTTTCAAAGCTTGAATTGTCGCATAGATGGTCTGTACCGGTGGGGTGAAATGCATCTCCCCTGTCTTCTCGAAGCAATCATACTGCAAGAACAGGTTACAGTAATAACTACGTCTAGGATAGTTGGCAGATGCTTCTATGATGGAACGGTTTCCGATTACGAAAGAAAGACCGGTCATCGCCATCAAGCCTTTCTGTGCAGAGGCCATGCAGAAATCGATGTTATCCTTCTCGATATCGATAGGAACCATCGCGTAGGTACTCGTGGTATCTACGGTAAAAATAGCGCCATAACGATGGGCCAATGCGCCAATCTCAGAAATCGGATTACAGATGCCGGTTCCCGTCTCATTATGCGTCGTATGTACCAGCGCAATGTCCGGGTCATTCTTCAGCGTCTCCTCCACGATGGCGAGGTCTGGACGCTGGTCAACCGCAAATTTCAGATCAATGTACGGAAGACCGTATCCTTGTAGAATCTCCACTGCACGCGTGGAATAAGCACCATTATTGATAACCAGTGCCTTCTTTCCTTCCGGTAGTAAAGAATTGAGACACACATCGATATTAATTGTGCCTGAACCACAGAACAGTACGGATGTGTACTTCTCTAAATCTCCATGTACTACTTTCACCAGATCCTCACGAAGGCCCTTCATGAGTCCGGCAAACTCTTTCTCACGCGGGCAGATATCCGGTACGACCTGCGCGTATTTTACCGTATCCGTAGTCGTAGACGGACCAGGATTCAGCAGAATATTTCTCTTGATAGTTTCCATATTCTTTCTCCTTATGAAAATAAAGATGCTTCCGGTTCACCGTCACACATCGTATGACTTGTCGATCTCCTTCAGTTCGCGGAAAGTATCGATCTCCACGATGTCTTCTTCTTTACATGCTCGAACAGCAACCTGGTAGTTCTCTTTACAGTACACAAGCGGCACCTGTTCCCAGTAACGTTCACGTCCGCCAGGTCCGGTAAAGACTTTCTCAATGTCGCTCGTCAACTTCTGGCCATCTTCCGCGTTCCAATAGGAAATGCCTACCATCTGCCAGCAGTTCTCTCCACCAACCTTCTCTTCGCGAATCACGCCGTCTTTGACTTCGAAGCACCAGTCATCGGTACGATCCTTCGGAATTGCAAGGAAATCGGAAGTATAGTGATATTTGGTAATGATTTTCGGATTCGAGAGCAGAAGATCCGCCTCAAACACATAAGCATTTGAAAGCAATGAACGCGCGATCATGGAGCTGGAAATGTTGTTGGCCTCGTTATAGACCGGATTATCCAGGAAATGGACCATCGGATATTTATAAAGAAGCTGATCGAACTGTTCGCCTAAATATCCGCGAACAATGTAGATCTCTTCGATTCCCGCTTCAATTACCGCATCCAGAAGTGTATCAATGATGCGCTTTCCATGTACACGGACCAGTGGTTTCGGAGTATTCAGCGTAATCGGGACCATTCTTGATCCGAACCCCGCGGCAATGAAGATCGCACGCTTCGCACGATAAGGCTCCAAGGCTTCCATGCCTTTCTCTGTAACCTGACCGTTCAGAATCAGCTTCATCTCCGTTAATTCTTTACACACTTTATTGATGGTACCAAGGGAATGACCGGTCACATTCTCAAGTTCTCTCTGAGACAGCGGAGAAGCCGATTCTACTATGGCAACAAGGATATCGAACTGTTTTCTGGACAATGACATATTGCACACTCCTTTGTGTTCATTTCTATATATATTCATCGTGAAAATGAACACTTCCATTATATACTTCCACGAAAGTGTGTCAATCCAATTCACCATCCGTGCGATTGGTTTTCGGCTGTGCAATTTTTCCTCTGATAAAAATTACAGAAAAATTACGCAATTTGTTTATTTTTACTTGACTCGATGTTTAATCGCGTTATAATCATACTGCTTGTTTAGTAATCGTAAATGCTAGGTTTAGAATTAGAATTTAGAAAGGATGCTGACTATGGATGTGGATACCGCAAATGCCATGATCGGTCTAAAGCTGAAAAACCTTAGAAAACAGTATGGTTTGACGCAGCAGGAACTGGCAGATCGTGCGGAGTTGACCAAGGGCTTTATCTGCCAGCTGGAAAATGGACAGGTTTCGCCTTCTGTCGTAACACTATTCGATCTGATTGAATGTCTGGGTACAACACCTTCTGAGTTTTTTAAGGAAGATAATCAGGGACAGATCGTCTTCCGAACAGAAGATTATTTCGAGAAGACCGATGATGTCGGAAATGTTACCTGCTGGGTTGTTCCTTCTGCTCAATCCAATCAGATGGAGCCGATTCTCATGACCATCCAACCGGGACAGAAGACGGAGGAAGACACGCCTCACAATGGCGAAGAATTCGGCTATGTTCTTTCCGGCCGCGTGATTCTTCACCGAGGTGATCGAAAGAAAGAGGTCAAAACCGGTGAAAGTTTCTACTTCGAAGCAGACCGTGCACATTACCTCGAGAATCCTGGCAAGCGTCCAGCGAAGCTGATCTGGGTCAGCACACCACCATCATTTTAGTAAGTAAGAATTCAGAATCATAAATAAGAGAGGGTACAAAAATGGGGAACAGTGAAAACATTATTGAATTGAAGCACATCACCAAGTCTTTCGAAGACGGATTTGCTGCAGTAAATGATTTCAATCTTGAGATCAAGCGAGGCGAATTCGTAACATTCTTAGGGCCTTCCGGTTGTGGAAAGACGACTACGCTTCGTATGATTGCAGGTTTTGAGACGCCATCAAGCGGAGAGATCCTTCTGAACGGCGAAGACATCTCACATCTTCCGCCGCACATTCGTCCAATCAACACCGTCTTCCAGCGTTATGCGCTTTTCCCGCATATGAATATCTATGAGAACATTGCTTTCGGTCTGAAGCAGAAGAAAACACCGAAGGCCGAAATCAAGAAACAGGTCAAGAAAGTCTTGGAACTTGTTGACTTGGAAGGTTTCGAGCATCGTAATGTCTCCACCCTTTCCGGTGGTCAGCAACAGCGTGTAGCCATCGCGCGTGCACTGGTCAACAAGCCTGAGATTCTGCTTCTCGACGAGCCTTTGGGTGCGCTGGACTTGAAGATGCGTAAAGAGATGCAGCTCGAGCTGAAGAACATGCACCGTGAACTGGGTATCACCTTCATCTACGTTACCCATGATCAGGAAGAAGCCCTGACAATGTCCGATAAGATCGTCGTCATGTCCGCTGGTGAGATTCAACAGATCGGCACTCCAGAAGACATCTACAATGAACCGAAGAATACTTTCGTTGCTGACTTTATCGGCGAGAGCAACATCTTCAACGGCATCATGACCGGCTCGATGAAGGCTCGTTTTGCCGGTGGCGAATTCATCACTGTTGATGATGTCAAGGAAGGCACACAGATCACTGCCGTCATTCGTCCGGAAGATGTGCAGATCGTCTCCCCTTCTGAAGGCCAGATCAAGGGTATCGTTTCCGACGTCATCTTCAAGGGCATGCATTATGAGATCACTGTAGAATCCGGCCGTTATGAGATGGTCATCCAGAGCACCAAGAGTGCAACAGTGGGTGATCAGGTCGGCATGAAGGTCGAACCGGATGGTATTCATATCATGATTGCCGAAGACCACACCAATTACTTCAACGTAGATATGAACCGTGATCACCGTCTCGAGTACAACGGCACCATCCTTGATACCAGCCTGACAAAGATCATTAAAGGCAGTAAGCGCAATGAAGACAAGCAGCTCGTAGACGCCAATGGTGAGATCATCGATCCGGACAAGATCCGCATCATTGCAGCCATTGAACCAGGCGACATCAAGATGACAGACGATGCAGAGGAAGTCTTGTACAGGGCGTCATCACCAGCCTGATTTATACAGGTGACCACTACAGTTACGTAGTCAGCACCGATGTGGGACAGGACTTCATCGTTGACGATGAATATCTGTGGAACATGGACGACCGCGTTGGCCTGATCCTGCCGGTTGAAAAAATGAAGTTTACAGTAAAGAAGTAAGGAGTAACGGACATGAAGTTTTCTAGAAAAGTCTTGGGAATACCTTATGCCGTATTCCTGCTGCTGTTCGTAGTAGCACCGCTTCTTGTGCTGTTCTACTACGCGTTCACCAATGGTGACGGCCAGTTCACCATCAGTAACCTGACCGGTTTTTTTACCGATCCAAATGCATTGGGTACCTTATGCTACTCCTTTGCACTTTCTTTCGTAACCACACTTCTGTGTCTCTTCCTGGCTTATCCGACAGCCTATTTTCTGGCAACCAGCAAGATCAAAGCCAAGAGTGTCGTCATCATGATCTTCGTGATGCCAATGTGGATCAACTTCTCTCTTCGTATTACTGCGTTGAAAGAAATACTGGACGCAATAGAAGGAAATCTTTCCGCGTATCCATTCCTGAATTCCGTATTGGGTATGACCTATGACTTCCTGCCCTTTATGATCCTGCCGATTTACAATGTCATCGTGAAACTTCCGGTTTCCTTGACTGAAGCGGCACGTGACCTGGGCGCAACCCCATGGCGTGCTTTCGTACATGTTACACTTCCAATGTCTGTTCCGGGCATCGTAAGCGGTGTTTCCATGGTTTTCCTGCCGGCCATGACGAACTACGTTGTGCTGGATATGCTCTATAACAGCACATATATCATGGGTAGCCTCATTGGTAGCTATTTCTCCAACGACAACTGGAACGGTGGTTCCATGATTGCTCTGATCCTGCTGCTTATCATCTGTCTGTTCACCCTGTTCTCGAACACACTTGAAGCAGACGATTCATCCGTGAGAGGAGGTGCATTGCTGTGAAGAAAGTACTTTCACCGGTTTTCATTACCTTTATGCTTCTGTTCCTGTATGCCCCGATCCTGATCCTGGCCTTCTACAGCTTCACAGATGCTTCTCAGATCGGTTCCTTCCAGGATTTCTCCTTCCACAACTATGTGACACTGTTTACTACAGAAGAACTTCGCGAAATGATCGTGAACACATTAGTGCTGGCACTTGGTTCAGCTTTGTTGGCCACGATCCTGGGCACACTGGGTGCTATCGGTTCTTTCTATTCAAAGAGTAAAATCAGCAAGCTCTACTCTTCTGTGAACCAGATCCCTGTCATCAACGCCGATGTTGTTACGGGCTTCTCTGCCTGTATCCTGATCGCTGTTGTGTTCGGCATCAGCAAAGATACCTATATTCCGCTGATCATCGGTCACACGATCCTCTCGGCCCCGTTCGTATACCTGTCTGTTGTACCGAAACTGAAGCAGATGGATTCCAGTCTCTATGAGGCAGCACTGGATCTTGGCGCCACACCTGCCAAGGCCTTATTCAAGGTCATCCTTCCGCAGATCACATCTGGTATCGTTTCCGGATTTATGCTGGCCGTCACACTCTCGCTGGACGATTACTTCATCGCCACTTACACGAAACCGGCAACCTTTGATACGATCAGCACTTATGTCGTAAACGCTACACGTGGCTCTCATACCGAAATCAAAACTGCGCTCTGGGCACTCTCTACCGTGATTTTTGTCGTAGTTCTACTCGTTGTACTCGGCATGAATATCTATTCGCTCAAGCAAAATTCCAATCAGAAAAGACAGGAGGGTAAAGCATGAAAAAGCATTCCATGAAGGCTTTTGCAGCCTTGCTCAGTGTACTCCTACTTCCCAATATCGCCCCTGCGACCTCTATGGTACGTGCAGATAACGAAGTCGTTCTTCGTGTCTGCAACTGGGAAGAATACATCGATGAGGGCGACTGGGATGAGGAAGAAGATCTCATCGACTTGGAAAGTGGAGATATTATCGGTGAAAATTCGATGGTTGAAGACTTTGAAGAATGGTACTACGAGACCACCGGAACCAAAGTCCGCGTAGAATATTCAACTTTTGGTACAAATGAGGATCTCTATAACATGCTGACACTCGGAGATGTGTATGACCTTGTCTGCCCTTCTGAGTACATGATCATGAAATTGATGGCAGAAGACAAACTTCAGCCGCTTTCAGATGAGTTCTTCGATGAGAGTAATGAGTACAACTACTATATTAACGGTGTTTCTCCTTACATCCGAAATATCTTCGAGACCCATGAGATCAATGGTGAGAAATGGAGCCGTTATGCTGCCGGTTACATGTGGGGCGTGACAGGTTTTGTATACAACCCGGATGTCGTATCCCGTGAGGAAGCTTCCACATGGCATCTCATGGACAATGAAGACTTCGCTCATCAGGTTACCGTCAAGGACAATGTCCGCGATACCTACTTTGCTGCAGTTGGCGCGGTAAAATCCGACCTGCTTCTTTCCGAGTCATTTCGGAACGATCCAAACTATGCCATGAATCTGCAGGATGAGATGAATGACACTTCTCCGGAAATGATCCAGGAGATCCAGGATTATCTCCAGTCAACTAAGAATAATCTTTATTCTTTCGAGACTGACTCTGGTAAGGCTGACATGATCACCGGCAAGGTAGTGGCCAACCTTCAGTGGTCCGGTGACGCTGTCTATACCCTTGACCAGGCGGATGAGGATGATTTCTATCTTGAATTCGCTGTACCAAACGAAGTAACCAATGTATATTTTGACGGTTGGGCCATGCTGAAATGTGGTGTTGAGGGCAATCCTGAACGTCAGAAGGCAGCAGAAGCTTTCATTAACTTCGTTTCCCGTCCGGACAATGCCATCCGTAACATGTACTACATCGGTTATACCTCCGTCATTTCCGCATCAGAGGATGGTCGAATCTTCGAGTATCTTGACTGGAACTATGGTGCAGAGGAGGACGAAGAAAATACCGTTGATTACTCCGTAGCAATGTTCTTCGCATCTGAAGATGATGATCCGGAAGATTATGTGCTGACCGTTCCAGAGGAACAGTTACGCCGCCAGCTCGCTGCGCAATACCCATCTGAAGATGTGCTGCATCGTGCTTCGATCATGGTCTACTTCAATGAGGAAGTCAGTAGATCCACCAATCAGATGTGGATCAACATCCGTTGCTATAACATTAAGAATGTCCCGATCTGGGGATGGGCACTCGCCTTCTTCGTCATCGCTTTTCTTATCAGTTATGCCATCAGAAAGAAGAAAGAATCCCGTTAATGCCTTGTGATTTAATGCCGCAAAGGATACCAACATCGAGTACTCAAGTATTGACGAGCTTATCCTGACCAATGCTTCGTATATTGAAAGTCATCTCGGCGAGGGTGTATCTGGTGGCGTAATAGGAGAATTGAACGACGTAGTGTTTTCCTACGTTGAATATGTTGATACATACTTCGCACATGAGTATTTCAAACAGCATTTCATGGAATATGGCTATTACTATACCACCGATCATGACCGTGAGATCAATCTTCTCATAGAAGATGACATGGGATACGCACTTTTCGATTTCGATATGAGTAGCGTACAGATATATGGTGGCATCTACTTTAAGGATAATGTAATCATCATGGTTTCCAATGCAAATTCAAAGCACAAGTACAGTGATGAGGCGTTGATTGACTCTTTCCTTGACAAAATCGGTTATCCAAAACCATAAGGCACACAAAAATGAACAAACGTAAAAAGGGAGCTGAATGATCAGCTCCCTTTTTGGTCGAGGTGACAGGGTTCGAACCTGCGACCCCATGCTCCCAAAGCACGTACGCTACCAGCTGCGCTACACCTCGATAACGCCTAGTTATTATACAGATAGAATGCCTTTTTGGCAAGTATTATTTTTTCACATCTTGAAATACTGATCTGACCAGACCTGAACCTCGATGTATTGTTTGCCGATCGACTTCATAAAGCTGACAAAATCGCCCTCCTGTGCCGCGAGAAGTGCTTCCAGTTCCTGAAGCGTGTAAAGTTTCACAGACCCGTTTCTTCCGTATTCAGCGCCACTGTCACCCAGTGTGAAACTGATATGCTTTGCATCAATAACAGAAAGCGGTATTCGGGTTTCCGTTCCATGTCCAAACCAATCCGCAAGATATTCGCTTCCTTCGACCACAAAAGACAGCGGATGCTCTTCTTCCGGTTCTCCCCCAAGCTTGATGAACTGTTCATACAGGTATCGATCTTGGGTTTCTCTCAAATGATAGTAGTTCACAAAATCCCCAAAACGATAGAATGCCATGGTCTGTGGATGTGCATCAGCAAATGCTTTGGCCATAGCAAAAGCCTCTTCTTTTGGAAGCCTCATTATATTCTTCAAGGGTTCACAATCGGGATGACAGTAGTTCACAAGTGATAAAGTGTTGATATCAATCATTTTCTGTTCCCTCCTCTTTAAAAAAAGCAATCTTCTTCTCTGCCATATTCTGCACATTCTGGATATACTGGATCGGGTCCTTGATGCAAGAACATCTTTCCACTCGTATAGATTCGCCCTCAGGATATACACGTTTACTCATGCCACCTGCACCAAATGAAAGCACACTTCGGGCATCGCTCATCATGGCCACATTATAGATGCACGGTGTCCCGTCCTTCTGATATCCAACATTCTCATGTCCACCGATCGTATCTTTCTGCTTATAAAGATAATACGGTACATAACCCGCCTCAGATAGCGTTTCAAAAGCAAAGGACAGCATCTTCTCCATCTTCAGAAGGTCCGTTTTCTCCTGCCTGACGATTTCCTCTCGGGACAGATCCGAACGGCGTTTCTTGGAAAGTGAGTGTACAGTAATATTTTCCGGTGCCAACTCCACGATTCGAGAGAGTGACTCACAAAATTCTTCAGCACTTTCTCCCGGAAGTCCCGCGATCAGATCCGTGTTGATCACGGTAAAGCCCATACTTCTGGCCAGTTCAAAAGCCTTCTCAAAATCAGCTGCGGTATGTTTTCTTCCGACTCTTAGAAGCGTTGCATCACAGAGTGTCTGAGGATTGATACATATACGTGTCACCCCCACTTCCAATAGAACCTCGAGTTTCCTATGTGTAATGGTATCCGGTCTTCCTGCCTCCACGCACACTTCTTTGAGATGCTGAAATGCTTCATGCGCAAATACACCATGTATAAACCTGGTAAAAAGTTCATCGTCCAGAACGGTCGGTGTACCGCCTCCAATATATAATGTTTCGATTTTTCGCGTAATCGTAGGCAACACGCGGTCCATTTCTTCAAGCATGGCATCCACATAGGATGGCAGAAGTTCGCGTTTATTCGGTGCTTCCTGCGCGATAAACGAGCAATAGGCACATCTTGTCGGACAGAAAGGTATGCCGATATATACATGCAGGTGATTCGGATCGGTATGCATCAAGACCTGATCCTCCCCATCTCGTGTCAGAAAGGCCAGTTTGGCCTTATCTTCCCGCACACCGTAGATCCTCGTCATCTCCTCCGGTCTACTTAATTCTCGCGCAACCTGAGTCGGACGGATCCCCGTCAAGGACCCCCATGGGAAGGTCTTCTCCAGCAATTCTGAAAGTAGCGTATATAACTGAATCTTCAGCGCTCTGGAGATGGGAAGCCCGTCTACTGTTCTCTCCCCGTCCAATGACGTACGAAGCAGTTTCTGACCTAAAATTGAAGTTTCTGGGCCGTTTTCCAGCGCCGTCAAGACTTCCGACTCGGTCACTTCGCTTCGGATAGTAGCCTCCCATTCAGTTTCAACCGTAATGCAGCCATCGGTACATCTTGGAATGATACCGGTCAGCAGGCGAACTACATCACACAAAGGATAATCGTGGGTATGACCAACAAGGTGAATCTTCAACATATGGTTCACGTCCCTTCCAGCTGCGAACGAACATAAATCATGTAGAAATCCGTAACCGTAGAGGTAGGCATCTGATAGCTCTTCTCACCTTCATCCTGCTGATTCGCCTTCAAATATGTATCGTTGACCGCACTGGAAGCCTGCTCAATGATCTTGGGTGGATTGATCCCCTCCCAATACTCAGCGATGGCCTCCTGATCTCGAAAATATCCCATACAGACCGGATGTTCGGAGAGGAATGCATCAAGCTCCACATTATTCCCGTTATAGGCGACCACCAGGTCAAGAAGAATCAGATCCATTGCCTCGCAAAAAGCCGCATATCTCACTTGCGGACAATCACTATAGAATCCAATCAACATCGCCGCGAGATTCGCATCATTCTCCACCGCATAGCCGTGGACATGCGACATTTCGTGGCATACGTTCATCGGAATAGCCGGGAAAGGAAGATCTGTATTGATGTTGGCTTCACCGAAGAAAGGGAAATACATGCCGACGATATTGGTATAGGACCAGTAATGAGACAGCATAACCGGCTTCGGTCTTCCGGCATTGCCCTTGATCTGTGGAATGTATTTCGCACTATTCTGGTAGATATCCGGCATATCATTCAGGAATGCTTCGATTCCGTCGGGATATGTTAATACACCCGCTTCATCCTCTGGGCAATTCATCCGGCATGCATTCAATTCGTCCACGACCCAGACAAATGCTTCTTTCACTTCTTCTACGGAGTAATGATTTACCCCGAAACCAAGTTCATCGTCCAACGAGCATCTTGTGTAATTCATACCATGCAGAAGCATAAACAGCAGATAAATGACAGCAACACTCCACGCCAGGATCCGGCCATTCCGGAAGAAGAACTTCTTCCCTTCTTTCTTCTTACACGCGCGGACAATACGGATCACCAGCCACGCTATGAGAAAAGGCGCCGAGAATACTAAGCTCACCACAAATACTTCCGTTAATGAAATCGGCACTATGGAAGAAAGCTTCACCGGCAGGAAACTCAACACGCCAAATACTGTCTTACTATATCCTTCACACACATTGGGGAAATGGACCAAGATCGACTGTATCACATATAGAAGGATGATCAGCAAAATGGGGAGTATGATTCCAATTCCCCACTTCTTCAAGAATTGTTTCTTCGTCATGGTAATACTCCTATTGCACGAAGTCCGTAAAGAATACCAAGGACAATAGGCTGGTGAAGAATATAAATGAGAAGTGAATGCTGTCCGATCCACTCAAATGGCTTCATCGCCGTGCGAAGCGCTTTCGGTGTTCTGGGAAATAGTGTCTCCTTGTTCGTATAGACAAGTCTTCCAATCAGGACTCCTAGGAAGAATACGCCCAACCACGGGAAGATTCCCATTTCATCGCCCATGGCAAAAGCAAAATCCGGATGAGGTTCAATGCCCAAGATGAATACAAATCCATTCTTAAATACCTCGTTATATGTTGGAATGGCATTTGAAAGGAACATCGAGCCCAGGACAATCAGCAACAGCACGAGTGTACCGCCACGGCTCTGTCTCTCTCCCGTTTTCTTCCGCTCGAAGTGGTCAAACACAGCAAACAGCAGTGTTGCCACAGTCAGCAAATGGAGTACATTAAAATAGATGGTGCAACCTAGATCTAAGAAATGGTCAGCAACCACTGTCGCGATTGTAAAGCCAATCGCCACCAGGCCTAGTTTCATCGCACGCTTGAAGTTATTTCTCGAGAACTGACAGCATATGCCGGATACGCCTACAAAGAAGCAGAGAAAGAACGGTTGCAGAAGTCCCCAGAACCACAGACAGTTTCCGCTGATGAATGTGAAAAGGTTCTTATATTCCAATACGTAGCGGAAATCATAGGCCGTATGATGAAGAATCATCATGAAGATAGCAAATCCACGAATGACATCGAGTTCGAAAGCACGCTTACTCTCAGAAAGCTTGATCGGTGTCTCTTTCTCGTTCTTCTCAGTCACGCTCTCCATCTGTGATCAATCCTCAGAAGCAATCGCTGCGCCGATTGCTGTTGCAAATTCAGACATCTCCGGCACTACAAAGTGAATATCATATAGCGCAGAGAAGTTGTTATACACGGTCTGGCACATCGGTGCTTTGGTTGCTTGACCTGTGAAGACAACATCTTTCAAGCCGGCATTTCTGGCCGCAAGCACAGCCATGGTACCGATCGATTGGAATACCAAGTTGAAAAGTCCCATGGCCACATCGGACTTACTTGCATCTTCCTGCATTCTGCCGAAGTTGGATGCAGTTGTATCCATCGTCAATCCCGGAATACCTGCATGAGAAATATCCCCGATCGTCAGGTCAACATGATTCAGATTACCATCTGCTGAAAGATCCGCAATCAGATCAAAGTCACGCATATTTAGAGAGCAATTGGCAAGACCTACCAACGTACCGCCACCTACACCGGAACCGATGATATGACGTACTTCTTTCTTACTTGCATCCACGAAAGCCGTGCCCGTTCCCATGCTTACCACAATTGCTCGATCCAGTCCGGACAGGAACAATCCACCTTGGCCGGTTGCAAAGAATTCCTGAATACGAACAGTAGGAATGCCGAGAAGGTCACCAGTGGGGAACGAGGCACCAACACCTGTGATCTTCAGTTTCTCTATATCCGAGATCTGAAGACGGTAGGAATCCATGAATTTTCCCAATGCTCCGAATGCCGAAGTAACCGGATCATCTGCCTTCACGATCTCATGGCCGATGATCTGATTTCCATCCATACCCACCACTTTTGTAGTGCTGCCGCCTACATCCAGGCCAACAATAATGCTCATATTTCTTACCTCTTCCAAGAAAGCGTAATTCTGCTATTTCAGGAAGCGCTCATCAATCTTCGCTTCATATCCCAGAAACGGCTGAAAGAGCGCCCAAACAATACTAGGAAATTATATCACAGATTCGCTGAAAAACCCAATCACGCTTGACGAATCAAGGCAAAAGAATATAATAATCAAGGTAATATTTCTAAGAAACAGTGGTAAAGTGACTCGTCCTTGACAGACTGATAGAAGTACAGTTTGGCGAGGATTTTTTCCATACTGCTGGAGCTGGAGGCACGAATTATGTCCAACCCTAACGGAAGATTCGGTATTCACGGTGGTCAGTATATTCCTGAGATCCTGATGAATGCCGTCAACGAACTGGAAGCGGCCTATAACCGCTATAAAGATGACCCGGAATTTAATGCAGAGCTTCAAGATCTTCTCGACAATTATGCCGGCCGTCCAAGCCGTCTTTACTTCGCAGAGAAGATGACCAAAGATCTCGGTGGCGCCAAGATCTACCTGAAGCGTGAAGATCTCAACCACACCGGTTCTCATAAAATCAACAATGTTCTGGGGCAGGCACTGCTTGCCAAGAAGATGGGCAAGACCCGTCTCATCGCCGAGACCGGTGCCGGTCAGCACGGTGTGGCCACCGCGACAGCCGCTGCCCTCATGGGTATGGAATGTGTCATCTTCATGGGTAAGGAAGACACCATCCGTCAAGCCTTGAATGTATAACGTATGCGTCTTCTCGGTGCAGAGGTCATTCCGGTTACGTCCGGAACCGCCACGCTGAAAGATGCCGTTTCGGAATGCATGTGTGAGTGGACACGTCGTATCTCTGATACACACTATTGCTTGGGTTCTGTTATGGGTCCTCACCCGTTCCCGACGATCGTTCGTGATTTCCAAGCTGTCATTTCACGCGAATCCCGTGCACAGATCCTGAAGGCAGAAGGTCGTCTGCCGGATGCTGTATTAGCATGTGTAGGTGGCGGAAGCAATGCAATCGGTAGTTTCTACCACTACATTCCTGACCAAGACGTCAAGTTGATCGGATGCGAAGCAGCCGGTCGTGGTATTGATACATTTGAGACAGCTGCAACGATCAATACAGGTCGTCTGGGCATCTTCCATGGCATGAAGTCCTACTTCTGCCAGGATGAACATGGTCAGATCGCACCGGTATACTCCATTTCCGCAGGTTTGGATTACCCTGGCATCGGACCGGAGCACGCGAACCTTTACGACAGTGGACGCGCCTCCTATGTAGCCATTACGGATGACGAAGCCGTCAACGCTTTCGAGTACCTTTCCCGTGTAGAAGGCATTATCCCGGCCATCGAATCGGCTCACGCCATCGCACACGTCATGAAGCTGGCTCCGACCATGAGTAAGGATCAAATCATTGTAGCCACGATCTCCGGACGTGGTGACAAGGACTGTGCAGCCATTGCACGTTACAGAGGAGAAGACATCCATGAATAAGTTAGAAAGTGTTTTTACAAATAATAAAGTACTGATTCCTTTCATCACCTGTGGTGACCCGAATCGCGATGTGACAAAGGCCGCGGTTAGAGCCATGGTTGAAGGTGGCGCAGATATCATTGAATTGGGCATCCCCTTCTCTGATCCGACCGCAGAAAGCCCGGTCGTGCAGGCTTCTTACGACCGCGCGCTGAAAGTCGGCACCTATGCTGATGAAATCTTCGAACTGGTCAGTGACCTTCGCAAAGAAATCACGGTTCCATTCGTACTGGTAACTTACGCAAATCCCGTCTTCTCCTATGGCACAGAGGACTTCATTCGCAAAGCTGCTTCTTGTGGCATAGACGGCATCATCATCCCAGACGTGCCGTATGAAGAAAAATCCGAGTTTGCAGAGATCTGCAAAGAAGTCGGTATTTCACTGATTTCCGTACTGGCTCCGACATCTACCAATCGAATTTCCATGATTGCAAAGGATGCAGAAGGATTCCTCTATATCTCTGCCGATGCCGGCGAGGGTGAGAGTTCTACAGTCGTTTCCGATGTACGCGCACAGGGTGTCACCCTTCCTTGTGTGACCTCTGCTTCCATCTCTACCGCTATCCAGGCCAAGACTGCCGCGACTTACTCTGACGGCGTTGTCCTTCCTTCCGGTGTAGTTGAGCTTCTCGAGAAGTATGGTACGGAAGCACCCAGTCACATCGCTGAATATATCAAGGAGATCAAGGCCGCACTTCAGGCGTAATGAATCTCTTCGCCCTAGAAAAAGACGATTAACAATGAAACCACGAAATCCCTTCAATCGGATCTCGTGGTTTTTCATTTTTTAGAAATGAAGATGTAGAACTTACTTTCCGTACTGAAGATAAAGGAGCAAGCCAATACCAATCACTGCGATGGCCGTAAAGATGTAGTAGGCGATGCCCTTCGGCTTTCTGATCTTGAGACGAGAGACGAATAACATGGCTGTCAGGAACATGATGCCGTCGTAGATATACAGTGTCGGACACTTCGGAAGCAATCTGAAGATCAGCCAAAGTGTCGGGAAAATAATCGCAGCAGAAGTGACCGGAAGTCCTGTGTAATTCGGAACAGGTTGATCTGTATTCGTATGCGCGACCAGTACGTTAAAATATCCGAGTCGGCATACACCGGCCATCACATACAACACGCAAATCGTGATACTGACTGGATCAATATGTCCCATTTCCATAGAAATGAGAACCGGAAGCACTACGAAAGCAACCGTATCTGCGAGTGAATCCAGCTGTACGCCGAAGTCTTTCTCTTTGTCTGAACGATTTTTGCAAGCACGTGCAATCTTCCCGTCGAACATATCGCAGACACCTGCCACAATTAAGCAGACGACAGACCACGTAAGAAAAGTAACATATGCAAAGCAAATTCCACCCACAGCAGAAATCAAACTGATGTAAGTCAGAATTACAGAACGATTGTAGTAACCGATGCAAAACGGCAACTCACCGTGTTCCAGCGCTCTCTTCCCCTGCTGGATAACTTTCTTCTCTTGTTCAGGCTCCACTCAATCTACCCCTCTATAAGTTTTTCGCCTCATTCATACGTTATAATACGTTTAATCTCCCTCTCTGTCGAGAGGAAATTTCATTATGTCGGTCAAAACTCCGATGCTAACAAGCCGGCAATCTTGTAGATTGTCTCTTCTTTGCCCGTTGAATTGGTGATTTCCTCCTTCTCAATAGGAAACTGATAGATCTCACCATCACCCGCTACTACCTCAACATACGTCTCATTATCTGTGCAATACCAATAGAACGAGGTACCTGCCTTCACTGTAGCTGGCTGTGACTGCGAATCAATACCCTGCACATCTGTCTTCAGCGTTGTCAGAAGAGTCGCCCGTTCTACTTCGGCATCTACAAAGAAGTCCGATTGTGGTTGCAGGAAATCCTGATCTGCAGACATGGTATATGTACGAAATAGCTGATGACGACCTGTCATGTAGTCATACTCATAGAACTGAACTTCGCCCTGATTGGACACGCCATTGAGCTTGCCCGGCACCATGGAAGCGCAGATTTGATTGCCGTCATAACGAACAACGATCGTCTTATATTCCATCCATGTGTCACGGTTCAACTCGACAGCTACTTCCTGATATTTATCACTACTGTCCAAGTCCACAGTGAAGCTCTGGAGTGCACCTTTACAGGCCTTACAACCATAGGCATCCTTGTATGTGAATTCAAGGCCTGGTATCACGTAGTCCTGTACAGCGCCGTTATCATTCACGAGCACGTAGAAAGCTTCACTATGATCGTCGAGCGAGATGGATACTGACTCAATCTGACCGTCTCCGTCCATATCCAGATCCAAGCTGGCCTTGTATGATGTATAGAAACGTCCATCATCGGTAAGCACGGACTCTTCACGCATGCCGACCAAATTCGGTATTGTCGAATAAATCTGCTTGTTCTCTACATCGGCGAAAGAAGCCTGTACACTGGGGATAGTCGTCGCATCCTCTCCAGGTTCAAATGTTGTACCTGCTGTCGTCGGATCCGTGTTCGGTGCTACCTTGCGCTTAAACGGGTTCTTGATAAGAAGAAACAATGCAATCACAGCAACTAAAGCAATATCAAATATTAAGAAACCAATGATGAATTTGCGATTTCGCATATTAGACGTACCCTTTACTTCTTCGGTTCGATCTTCGCCTTACCACCCATATACATACGGAGTGGTTCAGGGATGTTCACGGAGCCATCTGCATTCAGATTGTTCTCGAGGAAAGCAATCAACATACGCGGCGGTGCGACAACTGTATTATTGAGCGTATGAGCCAAGTAGTTGCCCTTCTCCTTGCTACGGATACGAATACCCAGACGACGAGCCTGTGCATCACCCAGATTGGAGCAGGAACCAACTTCGAAATACTTCTGCTGACGAGGAGACCATGCTTCCACGTCACAGGACTTCACCTTCAAGTCAGCCAAGTCACCGGAGCAGCACTCCAAAGTACGAACCGGGATATCCAGACTTCTGAAGAAGTCTACGGAATTCTGCCACAGTTTGTTGTACCAATCCATACTTTCCTCTGGCTTGCAGACGACGATCATCTCCTGCTTCTCGAACTGGTGGATACGATAGACACCACGCTCTTCGATACCATGTGCACCTACTTCCTTACGGAAGCACGGAGAGTAGGAAGTCAGAGTCTGAGGAAGCTGTTCCTCATCAAGAATCGTATCGATAAACTTACCGATCATGGAGTGCTCGGATGTACCGATGAGGTAAAGATCTTCGCCCTCGATCTTATACATCATGTTCTCCATCTCAGAGAAGCTCATGACACCGTCCACAACTGCAGAACGGATCATGAACGGAGGTACGTAGTAAGTGAATCCACGGTCGATCATGAAATCACGTGCATAAGAAAGGATCGCGGAATGAAGTCTTGCAATATCACCCTTGAGGTAATAGAAACCGTTACCACTGGTCTTTCTTGCAGCATCCAGATCGATGCCGTCAAATCTTTCCATAATATCAACGTGGTACGGTACTTCGAAATCCGGCACTAGCGGCTCGCCGAAGCGCTCATTCTCAACGTTCGCACTATCATCTTTACCAATCGGGACAGAATCATCAATGATGTTCGGCAGAACCAGCATGATCTTGCGAACTTCTGCTGCAAGCTCCTGTTCCTTCACATCCAGTGCCGCCATCTCGTCAGCCATCTCAGCAACCTGTTTCTTCGCCTGTTCAGCTTCGTCTTTCTTGCCCTGAGCCATAAATGCACCAATCTGCTTACTGATGGTGTTTCGCTGACTTCTCAGGTACTCAACACGAGTCTTCGCCTCACGAAGCGCTTTATCTAATTCGATGACCTGATCCACCATGGGGATCTTCTCATCCTGAAACTTCTTCTTGATGTTTTCCTTTACAGCATCCGGATTCGCACGAACAAATTTAATATCGAGCATGTTTTCCGCCTCCAATTCTTAAATAACCATATTATTTTACCATAATACCGTCCCACTGGCACAGCAAAATGGAAGTTCTCAAAGAATCTCTATATTACGCCCTTTCCAGAAGATCCAACATCGTTAGATCGATCTTAATGCGTACGCTTTCATCCTGATTTGCTTCGGCAAAAGCACTCTCCAATCGTTTGGCCGCCACCTGTCCGCCTTTCTCGGCATTGGCAGACGGCAACATCACTACATACTGCGTACTACTAAGTTTGGTAAAGACATCGCCCTTACGCAACGTATTCTGAATGGTCGAGAATAATGTATCCATTCCTTCCTGCAGAAGATCATTCTCCAGTTTGTTGCCATTGGAATCGACCATTGTGACAAGCATGACGCAGAACGTTCCATCCGATCGGGATATCATACGTTCAATGAAGCGGAATATCGCAAGGAAGGGTTCATACTCCTGCCAGTACGCACCTCGGATCGTTCCGGGTTCTTTGAGCTGTTGAAGCAATTCTTGAACATCTTGGCTCTCTGTATCCGGTCTCTCCGTCTGCGCCTGCTTCGAAGGCAATGTTGACGTATAGAATCTGAAATTATTACGGCCTTCCTTCTTAACATAGTAGAGTGCACGGTCCGCCTTGTCGTACAGGGTTTCCATACTATCACCATCCTGTGGGGCAAATGCCACACCGATTGAAAGTGTCGGAATACCATTGGCAGAATTCTTTAAGTCATCATTGACCCATGTCTGGAACTTCGTAATACGCGAACTCAGCTTATCGTTCTCCGGCGGATTCTCGATGAAGATTACAAACTCATCGCCACCTAATCTCGCGACGATATCATCTGGGAAAGCTTCCGCCATCATGTGCGCAATACGCTTCAGTACCTCATCGCCTTTGATGTGGCCAAGTTTATCGTTGACGCTCTTAAAATGGTCCACATCGACGATTAGATAAGCTGCTTGAGAACCACGAGCAAGTACCTCATGAATCTTCGTTGTCAGATACGAACGATTCCAAAGTCCTGTGAGTCCGTCCGTCAAGGCAATATTCTCGAATCTTTTCGCGCGTTTCTCTGCGCGGCGTCGGTAGTCCTCGAGCTCGAGTGTTCTGGCGATACGGCTTCGCATAACTTCCGGCACGAATGGTTTTCCGATGAAGTCTGACGCACCCAATCGCAGACAGGAGACTTCCGTTTCCGGATCTGTACGAGAGGTAAGAAAGATGACCGGAATATCCCCGCCCTCTTCCAACATACGAATCTGGCGAAGGGTCTCTAATCCGTCCATCTCCGGCATATTAATGTCCAGCAGGATCAAGCTCGGAACATGCTTCTCAAGATACCGAAGCGCCATACTTCCTGATGGCACCAAGCTTACCTGATAATAATCCTCAAGTGCCTGCTTCGCTAACGTCAGATTGGCTTTGCTATCATCAACAACTAAGATCGTCTTTTCTTTCTCCACAAGTCTATCTCCTGTCTGATTCACATGCCTTAAAGGTTCTTCAGGCTTTCAGCGGCTTCATCGTACTGGAAATCACCTAAGTAATTCCGGGTTCTTCGGAGGGCCAGTTCGCGCTCTGCACCCACATCATAGCCGAGCATCCAGTCCAGCATCTGCATTGCACTGTCTGAATCAAAATCTTCGATACTCGAGCGAATACTCAGGAGTGATTTGTCCCACTCTTCTTCAGGGAAGACCGGCTTCGGTTCATCAGAAGCAGTGGCGTCGGAACTAGCGCTCAAGGCACCTCTCGCCTCAAGTTCCAGACCAATATCGTCCAGCAAGGACTGGTACTGCGACAACAAATCTTTGTAGTGCGTATCGATAAATTTGTAATTCTTCTCATAGTTTGCAAATTCGTGTTCTTTGGCCCGTTCTGAAAGATCCTGGGCACCGATCGATGCCGCAACACTCTTTAGTGCGTGAGCTTCTATACCATAAGTCTCATAGTCCTTGGACTCCGCAAGTTCCTGGAGTCGCGCATGCTTCACCAACCCATCCTCATAGACCACCTTCAGAAGATCCAAATAGTTCTCGAAACGATTGCCACAATTCAGCATACCTCTGCGCACATCCACACCGCGTAGGACGATCTCACCTTCACCAGATACCGGCGTACTCTGCACCGTATGTTGTTTGCGAATGATCATCTCCTCGGGCAGATTGTCTTTGAGTGCTTTTTCCAATTGAGCCAATTCAATTGGCTTACTGACATAGTCCTGGAAGCCTTCTTTCCTGAACATCTCTCTTACACCGCTCACTGCGTTCGCCGTCAATGCAATCACCGGCACCTGTGTGAAATACTCGCCATCCATTGCGCGGATCAGTCGAAGGGTATCGATTCCATCCATCTCCGGCATCATGTGATCCATGAAGATCAGGTTGTAGGGTTCTGTATCGGATTTCAGAATATCCAGACACTGTTGTCCACTTGATGCTGTATCCACATGCATCTGATATGGCTCAAGAAGGCCTTTCACAACTTTGAGATTGACCGCATTGTCGTCGACAACAAGAATGCGCGCAGAAGGTGCAATGAATGTCTCCTGGAACTCATTCTCATCGCGGGACTCCAATGGCTGATCCTGAAGCACGGAAGCAAATACTGCGCAGTAGACAGGACGATGTACAACGAGAATGTCCTTATATCCGGTAGCCAGATCATTCTTATCGATCATCAGAACGACCTTGGGCTGACCATGATTCACTACAAAGTTACGAATCTCGTGTGAATACTCATCGAAAAGCACCTTGGAAACAAAGAAATACGAATATTCAGAATTGGTTACGGTATCCAAATCTCCAATTCTCGATACGAAGCGTGCGGATACGCCCATCTTCTGCAGATCGCTTCGAGCCGAATCACGATAGATTCCCTTCTCATCAAAGTAAAGAATATGTTCTTTCTTCGGATCCGGAATACTGGCCAATGGTTTCTGCTTGGCAATGTATTGGTGAAGTTCGAAAGAGAATGTACTTCCTTTGCCGTATTCACTCTCCACGGAGATCGTACCGCCCATCAGGTCCATCAAGCGCTTACAGATTGAAAGACCGAGTCCCGTGCCTTCTACAGAACGATTCTGTCTGGAATCCAGACGCTGGAAGCTTCCAAACAGTCTCTGCTTATCTTCCGGACGAATGCCCATACCTGTATCGGAAACATCGAAGTGCAGCAGACACATATCACTGGAGACCGGCTGATAGGAGACGGTTAAGGAGATATGTCCTTCCGAAGTGAATTTCACAGCATTATTCAGCAGATTCAGCAGGATCTGACGGATTCGAATCTCGTCGCCTACCAGATCAGAAGGGATCCTAGGGTCGATGCTGACCACCAGATCCAGATTCTTATCCGCCATACGCACGGAGATAATATTGATAATATCGTTCACGACGGATGTCAGCTGATAACGTACGTTAATGATCTCCATCTTACCGGATTCGATTTTAGAGAAGTCCAGAATATCATTAACAATGGAAAGAAGCGCATTGCCCGCGCTCTTGATATTTCGCGCATTCTCACGCACACTTGGATTGATATCGTCTCGAAGGATCATCTCGGTCATACCGACAATTGCATTCATCGGCGTACGGATCTCATGGGACATACTGGCTAAGAAGTCGGCCTTTGTCTGCGATGCCGCAATCGCATCCTTCTTCTTCATCTCAACGATTTTGAGCAGATCTTCTGTACTCTGCGACTTCTGTTCAAGCGTCTGCTTGGATAGTTTGATGGACGAAACCAGTGCCATCAAGAAGATCTGGGCAACAATCAGGAGCGTGATACGAACGCCCATCTCCATTGGGGTACGATATGCAAGCAAAGTATCCAAATCGAAGACGATCCAGAAAGAATAGTACATGGCTGTGAACATCAGGCAGTACAAGTTGATTCCAAAGTCAAAGAACAAAGAAATGATACAGGCTACTGTGATAAATCCGTTCTGAATCGTGCCCGGATTCTGATAGTAAATCCCATACAAGACGACCAGCACTAAGTACAATGTCGTAATCAGGTACATGGAAAACTGGTAGTTTTTCCCAGCAATCTTTGTCAACAGAATCACTACGATCGGCGTGAGGATACAGTAGATATTGAAAAACAATGGATATTCTTCAACTTGTTTGGACAGAAACAGGAAGAATATACAGACGATCACATATATAAAAATGAGAATACGCTGGGCGTCCTTCTTCTCTAGAAGCATGGGCTACTCTCCTTCTCTGCACTGCTCTTTGAGCGAAACACCGGCAGGCAGAACAAATTTCAGCATCGCGGGCATCACACGGATCGCGACTTGATTCTTCGCAGAAGACATATCGAAAACCTCACCGTCTGCAGAGAAATACATCTTACGGCTTTCCGGCATTTTCAGGTTCATCTCTGTACATGCTACAAGTTTGACATTCTTGCCAAGCTTATCTAATTCGCCTTTTCTGAAATGACGTATCGCAGCAAACTCACCAAACCATGAAGGGAGTTCATACATCAAAAGATTCATCTTTCCATCGAGCGGACTGGCCTTTGGAAGCGGAGAATAGTAACCTCCGTAACTGATGCCGTTAAAAGCCGAAATCAGTGTATAGTGTCCAGAGAAGTCTTGCTTATCAGCCAGAATATCGTAATGAGAACTGATCAGCACAAGCGTATTCCTCGCGATAGACAAGTAATACGGCGCTTTGGTACCACCAAAATTATATCGAGCCAAGTTATTCACATCGGATGAAATCTTCGCCGAATAACCTACTGAGCAAGAATTCAGTGCACGGCCAAGTCCAAAGTCCAGAAGATCCATATACATCGGTGTACCATTGACCAGAGAAGTCAGATTCTTAAAGGCAGCCGTATCTCCTTCGAACACATTGAGGAAGTCATTATTCATACCACAAGGGTGGAATGCTACCTCCACCATCGAGAAATTCGTAATACCGCTAATTACTCGGCAGAGCGACCCGCCACCGCCGCACACATACAGTCGGATCATCTCGTCTTCGAATATATGACAAAGTCTCTTCACAAGTTCCGTCTCATGTCCGACGTATTCAGTATTGAAAACCAGTGTCTCAAGATCAGGACGCGAGTCCACATACTGGCGCACGCGAACAGATATATTCTCTTTCTCTTTTCCCGCGCGTGGATTGATGATAAAGATATGTTTCATGCTGTTTCACTTACCCTCGCCACACCCTACTGGAAAGGGCGTAGCACCCTCTTGCATACTATGTAAAGAATACCACAGATCTATATATAAATAAAGTTTGAATATTTCACATTCCCCGCGTGAGATTTGATATAATAAAAGCGTATGTGTGAGTTCATTCTTGCTCACACAAGTTCTTCATATCGAGGTGTTTACTATGGCTAATCCTTACCTTCCCATGTGGGAACATATTCCGGACGGCGAACCACGTGTCTTCGGCGATCGCATCTACATCTATGGATCTCATGACAATGCCGACACTGACGAATTCTGTGATTTCTGTCTGAAAGTCTGGTCTGCGCCGGTGGATGACCCCACCAACTGGACCGCTCACGGCATCGCATTTGCGACGAGAGATTTTCCCGGACATCCTTCAGATACCGATTGGACAGACGGTCGCCTGTTTGCACCGGATGTTGTCGAGAAGGATGGTAAATACTATCTGTATGCTTATATTCAAGAAGCCGCAGGATGTGTCGCAGTTTCCGACAAGCCGGAAGGTCCTTTCAAATTAATCTCGCGTTACTATAACTACGATGTCGATACGCATCCGGATGGCGGAATCTTCATCGATCCGGGTACGCTCGTTGACGATGACGGTCGTGTGTACGTATATTGCGGTTTTCTTCGTTCCTATATGGTGGAAGTCAATCCAGACAACATGTGCGAAGTGATCGATGGTTCCCTCCAACTGGACATCATCCCGAACACGGAACCTTTCAACTTCTTCGAAGCATGTTCACCTCGTAAGATCAACGGTAAATACTACATGATCTACTCCTCTTCCAAACCTTGCAGTCAGCTGGTCTATGCCGTTTCTGACTCACCGAGAGGGCCTTTCGAGTTTAAGGGTACACTTGTAGATTCCGGTTGCAATTTCCCTGGCGGCAACGACCATGGTTCTGTCGCCAAGATTAAGGATCAGTGGTACATCTTCTATCACAAGATGACAAATAACTCCATCATGAGCCGCGTCGGCTGTGCGGACAAGATTACATTGACCGAAGACGGAGAATTCAAGCAGACTGAGATGACCTCTTTGGGCTTCGAGGATGTACTGAATCCTTATCGCGTCACGAACCCACAGATGGCCTGTGTACTGACTAATGGTGCGATCATCTCTGAACGCAATGCCTTCGATCAGTGCATCACGAAGATTGCCGACGGTACCGTCATCGGATTCAAGTACTATGACTTCGGTAACCATTCTGGTTCTGCCATGAAGATGCTTCTGAAACTGGACAGTTGTTTTACCAACGGTACGATCCACATCTATGCTGACGGCGTCCCACTGGCGGACGTGGAGAAATATGCGCGTCCGATTTTCCCGGATGAGCCGGATCACGAGGCCAAAGAGGCACTTCGCGCCAAAGCCCAGGAAGCCGATACACTTGCTTACGAAGCAAAGTTCGGTCTGTGTCGCGAAGGTCATGAGATTGGTGCAGTACGCTTTACACCTGACTGCCGCGTCGTAACAGCCGATGTTGAGAGACTCACCGGCAAGCATGCAATCTACCTCCTCGTCGAAGGCAATTATAAGGGTTGGGGCGGTCATTATTTCGACGGCAGAAACCTCTTCGATTTTTTCGGTTTTGTATTCCAAATCTGATTCTTCACAAAATAAGAAGGTGAATGTATGAGTGAAATTTACGTAGTTGGTCATAAGAATCCGGATACCGATACAGTCGTATCCGCCATGTCATACGCGGCGTTGAAGCATGCGCTTGGCGAGAAGGATTATACGGCTGCACGTCTGGATCATCTAAGCGACGAAACCAAGCGAATGCTGCAGCGTTTTGGCTTCGAAACCCCTGTTCGTATCCGAGATGTTCGGACACAGGTCAAAGATCTGGATTTCGATACACCGCCGGCCCTCAACGCCTCCGTTACACTGGACCACGCTTGGACCACCATGTCAGACGGTAAGATTCCAGTAATTCCGGTCATCAATGACGACGGCACACTCTACGGTACTTTATCCGCAGGCGATATCGCCGACTACTACATGCAGACCATTCATGAACCGCGTATCGATAAAGTTCCGCTGTTTAACCTTCTGAGCGTATTGGAAGGTCGAATCGTCAATGAAAGCGAGATGACGATTGATGAAGTCTCCGGCGAGATTTTCATCGCATTACCACAAACTTGTGAGAACCTGATGTTCTCCTCCAACGACGCCATCGTCATCTGCGGCAACCAGCCGGATATGATTCAGCGCGCCTTGAAGCTTGGGGTGCAATGCCTAATCCTCTGTCAGACAGATGTGGATCAGAATTGGTTCACCGATGCGCATTCTACTTGCGTCATTTCCACCCCGCTGGATGCTAGTAAGGTCGTCAAGCTCATCTACCAGGCGATTCCAATCTCTCGCGCATGTTTTACCGGCGATATAGAATGTTTCCACTTGACGGACTATATCGACGATGTTCGAGAAGTCGTGCTGAAGAGCCGTTTTAGAAGTTATCCGGTGCTGGATGAGAACCAGAAGGTCATTGGTACCTTGGCTCGTTTCCACCTCCTTCGTCCGAGAAGAAAGAGAATCGTACTGGTCGACCACAATGAGCTGGCTCAGGCAGTTCCTGGATTAGAACAAGCAGAGATCCTTGGCATCATTGACCACCACAGACTTGCTGATATTCAGACGACACAGCCCATCGCCATGCGTAATGAACCGGTGGGCAGCACCACGACGATCATCACTGAGCTGTATCAGGAGAACGGCGTAATGCCTTCTTCCAACATGGCCGGTCTCATGTGTGCCGCAATTCTCTCCGATACGGTTATGTTCAAGTCACCGACTTGCACGAAGCGTGATATCGCCATGGCAGAGCGTCTGGCCAGAATCGCCGGTGTCTCCATCGACGAACTGGGACGCGACCTCTTCGACGCCTCCTTCGACGACAAGAGCGTGGAAGACCTTTTCAAGGCGGATTTCAAAGAATTCCATATTGCTGAACACACGTTGGGTGTTGCGCAGATCATCTGCATCGACTCCTTGAAGATGATGGACCGCAAGGACGAGTTCCTCGCGCACATGTCCAAACTCAAGTGCGAGCGCAACTACGACTTTGTCATCCTGATGCTGACAGACGTGCTGTTGGAAGGTACCGAATTACTCTATGAGGGCGAAGATGACACTATCCGATTCGCCTTCTCCGTAGAACCCAAAGACAATGCCATTTTCCTGCCGGGCGTGATGTCAAGAAAGAAGCAGATTATCCCTATGCTCACCGCTTTGTGGGGCTAATTTCTCCTTTACACTCAAATACAAAAGACCGTCTTCTCTTGTTGCATGAAGACGGTCTTTCTTCATTATCTGGAATTTAAACTGTGGCCAGGACTGTGAAATGATGCAAGTGCTAGACGGTGACGTTTTAGAACACAGTGAGGGAGAATTCGACTTCTCCCCGCCTCACGCCTGCACTACAATACACCTTACTCCGTAATCAGTTCTCGCACCTGCACCTTCTTGATGAAGCGCGAGAAGAAATAGGAGAACAGGCCAAAGCCGATAGTGATAATGAGGACCGGGATCAAGTAAGTCATGATTGACAGTTTGCCAACAAAGTTTGTCAGGCCGACCAGTTGGAGAATGGACAGGATCAACGGTTTCGCTAGGAAAAGCGCTGTCACCACACCAAGGAGTGCGCCTACCAATGCGACGATACCAAATCGAATTGCCACTTCCCAACGCAGTCTTCGCACTTGGAAGCCCACCGCTTTGTAGATACCGATATTCTTCCGCTCACGAAGGAAGGATCGATGGCAGACCATGGCTGCAACCACTAGGGCAAACAGTAAAGAAATCACATCTACAACGATGCTCACTGTCTGAAGTAGGATATCGACGATATCCATGTAGAATCCGAAGTTTTCATTGACTTCGTACTCTGTGGCCGTGATACCATCCATCTTTGAAACTCGTTCGATGACCTTCGCCGTCAGTTGAGGATCTGAAAGTTTGATATAGCTTTCTTTGTAGTCATCAAATCCAAGTAGTTTTGCGGATGAGGGCATTAATTGGATTACCATGCCGTAATTGTGGGTAGAGTCATATATTCCACACACAACATATTCCTGTTCTGCATCGTGATACTGAACCACTACCGTATCACCCACACTTTTATCCAGCATCTTGGCGATCATCGTACCTAGGACTACCTCATTGTCATATTGAGGCAGGCGTCCTTTCATCGTCTTCAAACGATCCTCTTCTCGCAAATGAACACAAAGCGCGACATCTTCGCCATCCACAAGCAAATCTGTATAGCCTTGTGCTCGGATATAGGCCTTCGGATCCACTTCTCGAGCCACTTGTTCCAACTCTTCCAGTCTCTCCTGAGAAACGATAGAATCAGATTTCAATGTAATCTCGCCATCGATCAGATTCCAAATGTTGTCTACATCCAGTCCGTTCGTCAGAACGGAGATGCTTACCATAAAGAAAACGAGAAGGCCTACTATCAGCGCACTTCCGATGTAGTGTTTCGCATTCGATAGAAGTTGTCTCCAGGAAAGCGAAAGCGTTAATGACTTCGATGAAATCTTGTGCTGGAATCTTGAATGAAAGAACACATCTGCTTCGCCGCCACGGATCGCGCGTACAGGTGAAATCTTCGCCACCTTCATGGTCGACAAGAACACACATGCCGCACTGACCATAATGAGTATCAAGATGAACAGCAATGACTTACCAAGGAGGATATGTTTACTTGTCAGAATACAGGTTACGGTCTCAAATAGTCCGACCGTCCAGGAAGTAAGTGGAATCGCCAAAACGAGACCGAGGATTGCACCAAGCAAGGTCGCTAATACATACTGGACGATAAAAACCATTCGGATGTCCATTATGCTGAATCCTTGTGATTTCAATACACCGAGTTCTACATAGTTCATCTCGATGGCAGAATTGATGCTGTTCTTCATGGAGATCAACACACCCACAAACATGAGACCCAGAAATATCAAGAGAATCTTGGAACCTATATCCGCGTAGATCATGTTACTTTTTCGCAAGGTTTCCATAGGAATGATCGTCGCGGTACTCATAATGCTGCTGGTTGCTTTCATCTCATCAGAGAATGCCTTGAAAGATGTTCCCTCGGCTAGATGGACCTGAAGCATATCATGGGCAATGAAGGATCTTCCATCATCTTCAATATGACTCTTCTCGCTCATTAGGCGGTCATAGTCTGATTCAGAAACCACCGCGCATGTGAAGGCAAATGTTCTCGGGCGCAAAACCGGATCATCGTAGAAGCCACGAACGGTAAATGATTCAACGGCATCACCGACGGGAATCGTGATTGCTGCACCGATTTGGACACCATCGTATTCTTTCACCTTATAAGGAAGAAGGATCTCCCCCTCCAGTAGATCGAAGGAATCATAGTACTCGGAACAGTCACTGTTATACACTTGTGTATCCGATTTAAAGGAGCGGATATGCGTCAGGAAGTCTTTCTCTTCGCCGTTCAGCTGCAGACTTCCAACAATGGAAAGACATGTACTTTCTTCGATTGAATCAATAATTGTACTATCCTTCAGCACTTGCCGCATGTCATATGTGAAGAGATCTTGAGCGATCATGATCGTCACGTCGCCAAGATTTGCGCGTTCGCAGGCCTCATCGATAGCCTTCTCCGCGTTGTGAGAGTTACTGATCGTCGGTACAGCAGAGAGTACAATGATGAAAACGAGAAGCACGACACCAATGAACGAACTCTTCTCGTGCTTGATATTCGCCCAGGATAATTTCAATATACTTCTCATATGGATCACCATTTCATCGATGAGAGCCAGCTGTCTACCTGCGTCTGACGGCTCTTCTCATTCGACCCTTCGTATGGTTGCAGATCTAGATTGCCAATGATCTTGCCATCTTCGATATAGAGGATTCGATTTGCACGGACTGCAGCACGAGAATCATGGGTAACCATTAGGATACTCTGGCCTCTTCGATTCAATTCCGTCATTAGGTCCAGCACTTCTGTAGTATTTCTACGATTCAGTGCGCCTGTCGGTTCATCGGCAAAAAGAAGTTTCGGCTCATTGATAATGGCACGCGCAATCGCACAACGTTGTTTCTCGCCTCCGGAACACTGTGATGGCATATGGTTGGTGATGCCATCGATGCCCATCAACTTCATCAACTCATCCGCACGCGCATCGACCTGAGAACCCGTCTTGTTCTTATTCAGATATCCTGGGACCGTAATATTCTCACGAAGCGAGAGATTGCTCACCAGATGCATCTCTTGAAATATAAATCCAAACTCACCGTGACGCAACTCGCAAAGCTGTTTCTCCGATGCTTTGGCAATATCCAGCTCGCCATACATGACTTGACCGGCCGTTGCACGATCCATACCACTTAATGCGTATAGCATGGTTGATTTTCCAGAACCGGATGCGCCCATGATGACGGTAAAATCTCCTTCATAAATCTCCAGGTCAACACCGCTTAAGATATGTGTCTGTCCACCGTTATGTGCAAAACTCTTGCAAAGACCTTTGGTAAATAGGAGTGTTTTCTTCATTTCCATTTTGTCCTTCCTTTCGCTTGATACACATACCTTATCGCAGTTGGTATTAAGAAATCCTTAAGGAAGAACGGGAAGTCTGATTTCGATTACCAGCCCCCCATCGTTGTACGCACGGATCGTGCCGTTGAAATTCTCGATAATATACTTCACGATAAATAATCCCAGCCCCGCACCACTGTTCTTCCCTATATTTCTGCCACGGTAAAACTTCTCGAATACGAAAGGCAGATCCTCGTCCGGAATGCCTTGTCCATGATCTCGAAATGTCATGACCGCATACGATTTTGCGTCATCTCTCTTCACATCCAGACGTGCTTCAACATGTCCATCGGCATACTTCTTCGCATTGCTCAGGATGTTCTCGATCACCTGGCCCAGTCGAAGTTCGTCGACCATGACGAACACTTCTTCCTGCGGGCGAACAAGCGATGCGCCGGCCAAATTCTCTTCTAGAAAATGACCCAACTCGCAGCGCGTTGGATAGAGGCGTAGCCGTTCCATATCGGCCAATGCATGCATCAGCATGTCTTCCGAGAGCTTACTGACCTCATCGCATTTCTCCATAATGGTCGACACATACTGTTCACGCATTTCAGATGTCGCATCCATCCCCATTTCCATCGCTTCCGCATAGGCACGGATACTGGAGATCGGTGTCTTGATATCGTGGGAAAGCGTTGCAATCACCGTCTTATTGTTCTCGACTGCTTCCTGCTCCGCATTGCGCGCACGTTTGATCTCATTTCGCATATTATCAAAGGCAAACGTGAATTTACCGAACCAATTCGTACGCTCATATTCAAGCGGCATGTCCAAGTTGCCTAATGCCACCTCATCGGCAAAATGCTCCAGTTTATGAAACGGACGGAGAATCTTCCAGCCGACATAGAGGCACGTCCCGCCAATAAAGAGAATACATACACCCAGCATCAGAAACGGCGCATAATCTTCTGGTCCTCGCTCGACCTTCTTATCCTCGGTCAGCGTTTCTCGAAGTTGATTAGCTTTCACTTCTGCTTCGTCATAACTACCCTGTGCAACCAGATTCGCAATCTCATTGGCCGTCAGTGCTTCGTTCTCATTGGCAGGTTCACGCGTCTTCGACGAAGAGATATGGTATATCGAAAATGCAAATATCGTAAGCGCCAGCGCCAACACCGCGCCGATCAGAGCCAGTCTTCTCATTCATTGACCTCCAGCATATAACCCATGCGCCAGACGGTCTTGATATACTTCGGATGAGAGGGATCCTCCTCCAGTTTCTCGCGTAGCCAACGGATATGCACCGTTAAGGAAGAAGCTTCCGATTCGGAAAAAGCACCCCACACCTCGGCCATCAGTTTCTCTTTGGGTATGACCGTATTCTTATTCTGACAGAGATACTTCAGTAAGTCGAATTCCCGAGAAGCCAGATTCACGCGTTCACCGCCTCTGGTCACCACATGGGCACTTAAGTCCACACTCACGTCGCCGAAAGCGATCTTCTCCTGTTCAAGGGAACCACCGTACGCACGACGGATCAGCGCATTCACACGTGATAGGAGTTCTTTCATCGAATAAGGCTTCTGGATATAGTCATCGCCGCCAATATCGAAGCTTGTGATCCGGTCCGTCTCATTCGTTCGAGCACTGGCAAAAATGACAGGTACCCCAGACACCTGTCGGAGGTCTTTGCAGAGTTCAAAGCCCGTCATACCCGGAAGATTGATATCGAGGATCAGAAGATCGAAATGACCTTTGGAGAGCGTGTCATAGGCCTGATCAGCATCGTAAGCAGTACATGTGTCATAGCCACATCCCTTCAGCATCTGCGCGATAATATCCGCCAGCGCCCGCTCATCGTCTACGATCAGAATCCGATACATGAAGCCCACCTCTCCAAAATAAATATTAGCGTACACCTCGCGATCTTTGCACATACAATCGATCGTTCTCGGTGCCGCTAATATCATAGTATACCATGGCAAGCCCAGAATCCAGTTTCATTGAGAGCAAATACCCGCTCCGTCGAGAATGAATTCCAGTTCGGCCGTATAGAGATTGGTCTTCGTTTCTTTCTTCTATTCCTCCGTGACCTCATACTTACGTGTTTTGAACCAGTTCAGAAGGATAATGCAGACTAGCAATACTGCTTCACTGATTATGGTAGCCACTACTGCAAACTTAGAAATACGGTAGAAGCATTGGCCTTGGCTCCACATCAACTGATTACAAACCAGAATGACACCCGCATTGACGATTGCACCGATCAAGATGGCAAATGCGTTAAGAAGGAGTACTTCACTTGCGACTTTCCGGAAGATCTGGCCACGAGTGAAACCCATCGCCTTATAGATAGCAAACTCGTGTTTACGCTTGTCATAAGCGGCCGTAAATGCAGCATTGATCGTAACAAGCAGAACAATATCCAGAAGAAGTGACGCTGCACCGAAGATGTAGTACATGAATTCAAAGTCCGCTTTACAACTATCCATATAGCGAGACGGCGTATCAAAGCTAAGAAGTGGATATTTCGAAGATAGTTCCTCGGAAAGGGCAGACAGGGTCTCCGCCGTACGCTTTTCTCTTTCATGATCACGGACACCCTCACGATTAATGATTAACGCGCAATCTCCTACGTTACGCTCGACTGCATAGGCACGCACACCTTTCCACGAAGAGACTGTTTGGGTAAGAACTAGATCTTCCTCAGCATTCAAAGGCTGTCCGACCTTGTAACCTCCATTATTGGCAAGGTATTCACTCATCGCAATCTCACAGTCTTTGAGTTTCAAATCTTCCGGTACCAGTGTCGTACATGATTTAAAAGTCTCGAAATCTTCTTCACTTTCAAAGACGAAAGACTCCATATTACAATTGAATTCCATAATGGATTGGAACTCACAGTACAACAAGCCGACATTGAGTCGCTCATATTCTCCCTCACCGAGATACTCGGGCAGTTCTTCCATACAATCCTTAAATTGCTTATTGGATTCGGTGTTATATACAGAACGATAGATCAGTACATATTGGTCCGAAAAATCCGTCGAGATTCGAAAAATCTCCGGCGCATTGTCCACATACATACCGCAGGTAAACGAAACCGTAATGAACATCATCATCAGGATCAAAGCCATTGCACGCGCTTTGTTATTTAGGATGTATCTCCACGCGGAAAAAGGTCTGATTTTCATTTTGTTCAAGCCTCCTTCGTCTCCACTTCAGCGATGGAACCATCCCAGATCTTGACGATCATATCCGCATCTTGGATGATACTTGTATCATGGGTAATGACGATCACCAGTCTCTCTTTGGCATATTCCTTCAATCGGTCCATTACTAGAAATGCATTCTCATGGTCAAGTGAAGCTGTCGGCTCATCCGCAAATAACACCTTGGGGTCATTCATCATCGCACGAGCGATGGCAACACGTTGACGTTGACCTCCGGAGAGTTTCGTCGGCTTGTGATGAAGTTCACTCTTCTTCAATCCAATCTCCAGAAGCAGTTTCTCCGCCTTTTTTCTTGCCTCCACCACGGAAGTCGTTGCCGCGAGTGTCGCATTATCCATGGCGGACATATAGTTAATCAGATAGTGGCGCTGGAAGACAAATCCAAACTCATTTCTGCGCAGATGCTGCTTCTGTGCGTCACTAATGGATGAAAGTGACTTGCCGTTATAAAGCACGTCGCCGGATGTCAGCTTCTTCAGTGTCGACATCGTGTACATCAGTGTAGATTTACCCGATCCGGAAGGGCCAATAATACCAATCAGTCCTCGATCCGGTAGCGTCAGATTCATGCTCTTCATTGCGTACACTTTCTCTTCTTTGTCCATATCGTAAATCATGGTTGCATCATGTAATTCAAACATCGTATTTCTCCTCTTCACTCTTAATTCTCAATCTCATCAATTGTCTGGATCTTACGCATACCGGAAAATAGCGGAATTTGTATAATGCCCAGTAATGCTACGAATACTGCCAGAATTCTTGGGATGACTTGCGGTCGCCAGATCTTTACATAAAGTCCGCGTGGCTGAAATAGCAGGAACTTGATCAGCATCGAGACACCGAAGCACAGCACAGCGCCAACGGCAAGAGCAATACCCATACAGATGAGCATCTCTTTGAGCGCCATCAGGTAGATCTCGCCGGAGGTAAAACCGATGGAATTCAGTAAACACCATTCATTGTGTCGGTCCATAATATGCAAGGCAAGTACAACGACCACACAGATCATGAGCAGTGCGGCAGACACTACAGTAAATAGTGTCTGAACAGTATCTAGATCACCAATGCTCGCTCGATGATTGACTTCTGCACTTGCGCGATCAGAGTAAAGTTTAAGGCGGAAACCATGTTTCTCGAATATGGGCCGCGCATCCACTTGCGCCGACTCGGTAAGTAATAGTATCCAGATGTTATTCTCACCGGGGTGCGCAATTCCGCAGGCCAGATAATAAGGAGAATCGACAACGCCCACCACGTGGTATCTCGTTCCAATCAATGAAAGAAGCAGTCCACTATGCTTATTGTTGTCCACCAGTCTCTGGTCCACCAGGATCTCACCTGCTGCTTCTGGCATTCTTCCAGAGCTTAATCTTCCATCCATGTGTTGAAGGTACTCTTCACAATCGCTTTTCCCTTCAAACAAGAGACACTCCTGGTAGTTGGTTCCGACGGTCGCCTGAAAGACCACTCGTTGCATCGAGCATACTTTGGCATCAATAATTCCTGCTTCCCCTCGAATGGCATCACACTGCTCGGAAACTGCTTGCCATGCACCAAGACGGTATTCCTCGACCGTTGCATAGTCTTCCGGCGTAATGTCAATCGCAGCGGCAGCATACTGTATTCGATCATAAGGTTCAACATTTGCCAACCAATAGGGTTCCTCGACGCCGCCGATAATATAATTCATCATATAGATCAACACGACAAACACTGCTAAACTAATCACCAACACGGTAGACCGTACCCGATTGTTTCGGATATACGGCCATGGCGACAGTCTCGATTTCTCTTCTCGCTTCTTCATTTTATACGCTCCATTCATCTTTCACACCCGATTTCTCGAGTCTATCCATAGTGTAGAGATTGTCGATGAAATCGAACAGTTACCCCAGTCATATTCTCCCATTAAGAGAAATATGACTGGGGTCACACATTCGGATATTAGACAATGACTGAAGTCATACTGTGCGTTCGCGATTACAGATCGAAAGACTGCAGTCGAATGGCCAATTTTGTACGATCGTGTTCGTCCAATTTGTCGTAGATGCTGGAAACATAATTCTTCACGGTTCCCTCGCTGATAAAGAGGATGGAGGCGATCTGCGCATTGGTACACCCTTCGCAAATGAGCTTACAGATTTCTTTCTCTCGATCAGTAATCCCCCAATCTTCTATCTTCTGTTTCGGTTCCGAAGAATAGGTCCGTGCACTACTTCTCGCATCGCTTAGAGTCGACTTCGTTTCAGATGTTTCAACGTGTTCAGAAGAAAGCATGGCATTTAGTTTCTGCATCACTTTGATATCTAGGACGCTCTGTCCCTTCAGCGCTTGTTCTACGGCATTGAGAATTGCGTCTTTACCGGAATCTTTCAGAAGATAGCCCACAGCACCGCCGGAGATCGCGCCGGCAATATTCTGTTCATCGTAGAAAGTGGTCAGTACAATGATGCGGATATCGGGATACTGTGCTTTGACAATCGGAATCAACTCATTGCCGCCCATATCAGGCATGTTAAGATCCACCAGCATCACGTCCGGCACACACGTCGGATCCTTCAGAAGTCCCAATGCTTCCAACCCGTTCTGCGCTTTCCCGCATACCTCGTGCTCACCCGAAATCGACAGAATGATCTCCAGGCTCTCCAGTAATAACGGCTCATCGTCAACCAACAGTATTCTTGCCATGTTCTATCCCTCCACCGGCAAGGAAATGCATACTGCAAATCCATCCACACTTTCAATCGTGCAATTGCCGCCTTTCTTCTCCGCATAGTCAATCATCTTCCGAAGTCCAAATCCACGATTGATTCGCTGCCGCTTCTCTTCTGAAGAAAGGAAGCCCCATCCAGAACCGTTGTCCTGCACCTTCAGACGCAGATTCTTCTCGTCACGGAGAAACGTGACGACAAAGATCTTCGCCTGACCATGCTTGACGCCATTGGTCAGCAGTTCTTTCAAGGAACTACTGAGAAACGAGGCAGTCTGCATGGGAATTCTCTCCTCGGACTCAATCTGTCCGAAATTGTGATACACCTTGATCTCCGTATCCATCATGAAGTCCGAGACCATATTCTGAAGTGAATGCATATAGTCATTGAGCGCAATTCGGTCGTCCTCCGCATCCAACGTACGCACTACACTTCGCACCGATGAGATTGCCTCATGGACACGAGAGTTTGCGATATCGATCTTCTCCTTCGCCCGCTGGGCATCACTGGGCATCAGAAGTGTAGCTGCATCCAAGGTCACCGTTGCTGCAGAGAGTGTATGGCCGACCTGGTTATGGATGTCACGGGAAATACGTTCACGCTCCTGAAGACGGGCGTTGTACTCATTCGTCGATTGCATTTTACCCAATTCTTCACGTAGTTTTCGTTGCTCCATCGCATCTACTGATGAAGCCGTAAGTGCCTGATTCAACTGTGCTTCCGTCATCGCAAATTTACGAAGTGCAAATAACAGCACTTCCCATAATCCGTAGATGGCCAACGCTAGAGATACATTAAGCAAGAAGCCAAGGATATTCGGGCGAGTGATCAGCAGGTCCGTCACCAAAGCACCGATCGCCAGAAGTAGGCCCATCGCATGCATGACACGTCTATGTTCGAAGAAAATTCCAGAAACAAGGAGAAGGCTCATCGATCCCATATACCAGCGAGGAACCAGCACGATTCCACCTGCCATCAGGATCACACCTAGAATCTGCATCACCCTTCTCGGTCTCCCTTCAAGAAAACAAGCCAGATTCAGAAGGAGCATGCTAATGCAGAATCCAAGGCAGGCCAGCCGGAAATCATGGAAGATGGCCAGAAGTACGCTCTCGCCCAGCACGGCCAAGCCCGCGCCATACCATACCGCTTGATTTTCAAATGAATTGATTCGCACGACATGCCTCCGATCGTTCTGGTTAATATGTAAAAGCCACTACTCTGCCGTTCATTATACATTCGCTTCATCAATCCTGCAAAAATTGACCGAAGTTCGAAAAAGTGATAACATTGCATTTGTGTCATGCGGGCGTGGTGAAATTGGCAGACACGCCAGATTTAGGTTCTGGTACGAGAGTGTGCAGGTTCAAGTCCTGTCGCCCGCACCAAGAAAGAGCGGATGGGCCGAAGATTCGGAGCGTCCGCTTTTTCATTTCTTCTCACTTCTTCTCTTACGAAGATCGCACCGTTGCGCACAACGCGTTTTTGAAATAAGATAAAGAAGAATTCTATCAAAGGAGGCCCGTCCATCGTATGCTGATCGATACACATAATCACACCGTGCCGTTCTCACCGGATGCGAACATGACCATCTTGGAACTCATTGAGATGGCAAATGCCATGCATCTTGGCGTTGTGGCCTCCACACCTCACTATGAGTACGATAACCCAGACCCGAATGATAATATTCAGACTTTTGACCTGAAGGAGTATAGCTCCGCATTCGAAGGATGGAAGCAGTTATGTCCGCCTGAGCTGACGCTCTTGAAAGGAATCGAATTTGGGTATCAGAAGCACACCGCATCGCTCATCGACCGTATCGCCCAGGAGGCGGATCTGGACATCGTTCTTCTCAGTAATCATCTATTTCGTGGTAGGGATGTCTACTATAGCCAAGAGCTTCCCTTCCTTCCGAAGACATTACGTCACCGCGAATACATTACCACCTTGGCTGAGATGGTCGAGAACGTCAACAATTTCGACGTAGCGACACATTTCGACTACATCAACAAATTCTGTTCCGATTCAAGTGCCGACCTGCTTTACGAAGATTGTCCAGAAGCATTTGACCGTTTCTTCGAAGCATTGATCTATAAGGGAAAAGCACTTGAACTGAACACTTCGTCTTCGATGCGGCGTCACGCCATGCCGGATACAGCCATCCTCCAACGTTATCTTGATATGGGTGGTGAACTCTTCGCGCTGGCTTCCGACGCACACGTCAAAGAGAACGTAGGCGCAGGCATCTCACAATTTGCCGCGCTCCTTCAGTCTCTTGGCGTCCGTGAAGTCTGCTACTTCCAGAAGCGTCAGATCAAGATGGTCACGCTCCCCTGACAGGATGATTCAGACCTCCACGCGTCCGGCAATGCACCAAATGCATTCTGCGGCGAGGTGATTCCCGTACTTCCAAGTGTAATTTGTCTCATGAAACACGCTCCTTACTCTATCTCATATCCTGCCGCAGCAAGCGCATCCAAGGCCTGCTGATACTGGGGTGATTTTACCAGCACATAATCCGTGTGGCTATTTTCAACTCTGTAGTTGAGATTTATAAACCGCTGATAAAAGAATACCATACCAGCACTTTAATG